>JBCDEC010000118.1:0-14136 GCA_039179965.1 Pseudomonadota bacterium | reverse complement strand
TGCGGCCGATATCTGCGTCTATACCAATGGTAACGTAATTACCGAAACTTTGGGCGGCTAAGAATTTTCAGGGAAAATTCTCCGGTTGAGATTTTTCGGACGAAAAATCTCTGGCAAAAGGACCCGACATGACCGACCTCACACCCCGTGAAATTGTCAGCGAGTTGGACCGCTTTATCGTTGGCCAGGCAGATGCCAAACGCGCTGTGGCCGTTGCCTTGCGCAACCGGTGGCGCCGCAAGCAATTGCCCGACGATCTGCGCGACGAAGTCTATCCCAAGAACATTCTCATGATCGGTCCCACCGGCGTTGGCAAAACCGAGATCAGCCGCCGCCTGGCCAAGCTGGCGCGGGCGCCGTTTCTGAAGGTCGAGGCCACAAAATTCACCGAGGTCGGATATGTCGGCCGGGATGTGGAACAGATCATCCGCGATTTGGTCGACAGCGCCATTGTCCAGACCCGCGCCCTGATGCGGGAAGACGTCAAGGCGGCCGCCCATCAGGCCGCGGAAGATCGGGTGATCGCCGCAGTCGCCGGAGCGGACGCGCGCGAAACCACGCGTGAGATGTTTCGCAAGAAGCTGCGCTCCGGAGAGATGGACGAGACCGAAATCGAGCTTGATCTGGCCGATACCTCCAACCCGTTCCCCATGTTTGAGATGCCCGGCCAGCCGGGGTCGCAAATGGGCATGATGAACATTGGCGACATCTTCGGCAAAGCCTTCGGCCCGCGCACCACCCGGCGCAAGATGACCGTCGCGCAAAGTTATGAAGCGCTCATTGGCGAAGAGGCCGACAAGCTGCTGGACGACGAAGCCGTGACCCGCACCGCGATGGAGTCCGTGGCGCAGAACGGCATCGTCTTCCTCGACGAAATCGACAAGGTCTGCGCCCGCGCCGAAACGCGCGGCGGCGATGTCAGCCGGGAGGGCGTGCAACGCGACCTCCTGCCTCTGATCGAAGGCACGACCGTGTCGACCAAGCACGGCCCGGTGAAAACCGACCACATTCTCTTTATCGCCTCGGGCGCCTTTCACATCGCCAAGCCGTCGGACCTGTTGCCAGAGTTGCAGGGCCGTCTGCCGATCCGCGTCGAATTGCAGGCCCTCAGCGAGGCCGATTTTGTCCGGATCCTCACCGAGACAGACAACGCCCTGACCCTCCAGTACAGCGCCCTGATGGAAACCGAAGAGGTGACCGTTACCTTCACCGAAGACGGCATCGCCGCGCTGGCCCGGATCGCGGCGGAAGTGAACCAAAGCATCGAAAATATTGGCGCGCGACGGCTTTACACCGTGATCGAACGGGTCTTTGAAGAACTGTCCTTTACAGCGCCCGACCGGTCCGGCGATACCGTCACCGTGGATGCGGCCTATGTGGAACAATACCTTGGGGAACTCATGCGCTCGACCGATATCAGCCGATATGTGCTCTAGGCAGCGCCAGCGGTTTCTGATGACCGGCCTGTTGTGTGCCGGGCTCGTCGCCTGCGGCGGGCGCAGTGACAGCCCGATTCGTCCCGATGCACTCAACATCGGGACAAACCGGACGGTCTATGCCATCTCCAGCCGCGCAAGCGAAGCCGACGGGACCTTTGGCTTTGCCAGATCCGCTGATCTGTCGCTTCTGGAACTGACGGTTTCGATCCCGCCGAACCATGAACCCGGTGATTTGTCGTTTGGCGGCCAGACGCCTGATCCGCAAAACGATTTTGTCATCGCAAAGCAAGAGAGCTTTGGCTCCGTGGGCGCGTTTCGCCAAAAGATTGACCGCGATCTGCGGACCAGAGACCCGCAGGACCGCGAAGTGTCGATCTTTGTGCATGGCTACAACGCGACACAATCGGAAACCGCATTTCGCGCGGCCCAGATTGCCGAGGATCTGGACGTGCCGGGCGTCAGTCTGATTTATTCCTGGCCCAGCCGGGGCACAGCGACCGGCTATGTGTATGACCACGATTCGATGCTGTTCGCCCGGGACGGGCTGGAGCGCATGATCACTGCGGCCAGCGAAGCCCAGGCGCGACGGGTCGTCCTGGTGGCGCATTCGATGGGCGGGCTTCTGACGCTCGAAACCCTGCGCCAGATTGACCTGGCCCGGCCGGGATGGGTGCAGGAGCATGTCGACGGATTGTTCCTGATCTCGCCGGATGTGGACGTGGATGTGTTTCGCGCCCAGGCCACTCGGATCAGCGCCCTGCCGCGGACGTTTGTGATTTTTGTCTCGCAACGCGATCCGGCCCTGAGTCTGTCCGCACTTCTGCGCGGCACGCGCGAAGAAGGCCGTCTGGGCAATCTTGCCTCTGTCGAGGCCATCTCCGACCTGCCCGTGACCGTCATCGATACCACCGAGTTCTCGAAAGAAGCGGATTCGGCCCATTTGGTGCCGGTGACCTCGCCCACCATGGTCGCCATGCTTTTGCAGGCGCGGCAGGTCAGCCGGACCTTCGATTCCGAGTCTGCGGGGATCAGCACGCTCGATCAGAGCGGTCTTGATGTGTACCGGGGCAGCGAGGAGAGATAGCGCTTGCACGTTGCACACCGTCGGGGCAAGCCGACGGCATGTCCGTCGTCGTTTTCCTGCGTCAGAACGCCCGGTGGCTCGGCGCGGGTGCGTTGCTGTCCTTTCTGTCGAGTTTTGGCCAGACCTTTTTCATTGCGGTCTTTGCCGGTGAAATCCGCGCCGATTTCGCGCTGACCCATGGTCAGTGGGGCGGCATCTATGCGCTCGGCACCGCGCTGGCGGCGCTGGCGATGCTGTGGGCCGGTGGCCTGGCGGATGTTTTCCGCGTGCGCCAGCTTGGTTCGGCCGTTCTCATCGGTCTTGCGCTGGCGTGTCTGGGCATGGCGCTGAACCCCGTGTCCTGGGCGCTGCTGGGCGTTGTCTTTGCTCTGAGGTTTTTTGGCCAGAGCATGTCCGGGCATATCGCGATGGTTGCCATGGCGCGGTGGTTTGACGCCACGCGGGGCCGGGCTCTGGCGATCACCGCCATGGGGTTTGCCGTTGGCGAAGCCGTGTTGCCGGTCACCTTCGTGTCGCTGAAGGCGCATGTCGACTGGCATTTTCTGTGGCTGGGCGCGTCCGGTTTTGTCCTGCTGATGATCCCGGTCCTGATGGTCTTGTTGCGCAAGGAACGCACGCCGCAATCGCATGCCGAGGCGACCGTGTCCCGTGGCATGGGCGGGCGGCAATGGACCCGGGCCCAGGCATTGCGCCACCCGCTGTTCTGGACGCTGGTGCCGGCCATTCTGGGCCCGTCCGCCTGTATCACGGCATTCTTCTTCCATCAGGTGCACCTGACAGAGGTCAAAGGCTGGGCGCATATCGATCTGGTGCGGCTGTTTCCGGTCTATACCGGCGTGGCCGTTGGGTCCGCCGTCGTCGCGGGGTGGGGGCTGGACCGTTTTGGGGCGGTGCGGCTGATGCCCGCCATGCTGCTGCCCCTTGGCGCAGCCTTCGTGGTCTTCAGCTTTGCCGGAAGCGCGGCGCAAATGCTGCCGGGTTTTGTGCTGATGGCGATGACCTCCGGATGCATGGCCACGCTGCCCAATGCGTTCTGGGCCGAGGCTTACGGCACCGCCCACATTGGCGCGATCAAGGCGGTGGCGGCGGCAACCATGGTGCTGGGCTCTGCCATCGGGCCAGCGCTGACCGGAGCCCTGATCGACCTGCGAATCGGAATTGAAACACAGTTTCTGGCGTTTGCGGTCTATTTTGCTGCCGCCACCGTGATCATGGCCTTTGGAATCGGGCGCGCGCGGCAGGATCTCTGATCAGCGCGGGCGGCGGAGATAAACGTAGTAGGCCCCCGCCCCGCCGTGGGACACATGCGCCTCGGCGATCTGAAGCACCGCCTGCGCCAGTGGCGGGCGCGACAACCAGTCCGGCACCTGGTGTTTCAATACGCCTCGGGGACGAGGGATCGGCCCGTCGTCCTCATGCGCGGTCCGGCCTTTGCCGGTAATGACCAGAACCAGCCGCTTGCCCTGCGCCTGCGCGCTGAGGATGAACCGGATCAACGTGGGATGCGCCCGCTCCAGCGTCATTCCATGGAGGTCGATCCGCCCCTCCGGCGCCAGTTTGCCGCGCCGCATCTTGGTAAAGGCCTTTCGGTCCATCGCCAGCGGAGCCGCAGCAACCCGGTCTGACACGGGTTTCTTCAGATCATGCGGGGCCGGTCGGGACGGCGCTGTCTGGCCAAGGTCAAATGGCGCAATGTCGCCACGATGGGGCAGGGGCGGTTTTTGCGGCTTGGGTTTGGGTTTGGGTTTGGGCGTTGGCGTCTCGGCGGCGGCCTTGCTGTCCTTTTGCAAGCGCTTGGTCCGGGCGGCCACCTGTTCCCACAATGCGACCTCTTCCGGCGTTAACTTTCGCCGGGTCATTAGCTCTCGTCCGCAAGCAGCGCATAGGCGCGTTGGATCGGCAACAGGACCACCATGCGGCCCGGATCGCGCAACGTGCCGGCCGCCAGACCGGCGGCGGCACCCGTGCCGAAAAAGATATCCGCCCGTTGCGCCCCCTTGATGGCCGAGCCGGTGTCCTGTGCCACCATCAGACGGCGCATCGGGCCTTTTCCGTCTTTTTCCACCCAAACCGGCGCGCCGAGCGGTGTGAACTGCGGATCCACGGCTACGGATCTGAGCGGTGTGATCGACCTGTTCATGGCGCCGAGCGGCCCCTTGTCCGCTGGCACCCGCGACACTTCCCGAAAGAACACGTAAGACGGATTGTGGAACAAAAGTTCCTGTCCCTGGAAAGGGTTACGTTGCACCCAAGTGCCGATCACCTTGGCACTGACCTGATGGGCCGCAAAGAGTCCGCGCCGCACCAGTTCGGTTCCAACAGAACGGTACGGATGGCCATTCGACCCGCCGTAGCCCAGTCGCACATAGGATCCATCCTGAAAATGGACCCTCCCAGACCCCTGGATTTGCAGGAAAAAGAGCTCTGTCGGGTCATCGACAAAGGCGATCTCAAGTCCGCGCCCTTCCATCACGCCGCTGGTCAGGATTTCCCGGCGGGTCAGCCAGGGGCGGATCGCCTTGGCTTCCGGGGGCATTCGATAGACCGGGTACCGATATCGCGCCGTTTGGACGCGCGATCCCTCAAGCTCCGGCTCAAAATACCCGGTAAAAAGCGCCCCGGCGTCGGTTTCGATCATAGTCGGGCGGAAAAAGAGTTCAAAGAACAGTTTCGCCCTGTCCGGCGGATGGGATTGCGCAACCGCGCAGAGGGTGCTCCAGTCGGGATCATCAAGATCGGGACAGGTTTCAAGAAACACCGACAGGGCCGCCTGGTGGTCATCCTCGGCCCAGCCATCCAGATCCTCAAAGCCGAGGATCTGATAGGTGGGTCCGGTTGTCTCGGCGTCGGGAGCGGTCTGGGCGAGAGCCGGCGGGCTGAGCCCGACGCAGGCGACGCAGGCCGCTGCCCGAAACCCCGCCCACATGGCCTTAGCCGTCGGTTGCGACCAGAAGCCAGTTGGGATCATCCGACCCCATTGTCCGTGCAAAGGTCCAGCTGTCCTTCTGCCGTTTTATGGCGGTTGGGCTGCCTTCGATCACGTCACCGTCGCTGTTTTTCACCACCGAGGTCAGCTCACCGGTGAACCGCATGGTGATCTCGGCGAGGTTCGTGTCCTTGTCAAATCGGGTCTCCCCGACCGACATGTCTCGCACACCGATGAAATCGGCCTCGATCGTCAGGCCCTGATCTTCGCGGTGGGCCACCACGTCGACGAAGGTCTGAAAGACATCTTCCGCAAGGTAGGGTTCCAGCGCAGTGAGCTCACCGCGCTCAAATCCCATCACGATCATTTCATAAGCACCGCGCGCGCCGCCAATGAATTCCGAGACAGAAAAGCTGGGTTCGACCCGTTTCATCGCCGCCAGATCTTCGGCCATCGGGCTGCCTTCGGGGACGTGATCGATAATGTCACGATCCGGACCGCCTTCGATCACCTCAAAATCCGGGCGGGCAGGTTTTGTGCCCGGCAGCTCCGACGCTGGGGGTTTTTCGAACCCTTCGCGCGTGCCAAGCACGTTGCGCAAGCGTAGGATGAGAAAGACAGCAATGCCAGCAAGCACTAGAAGCTGGATCAGAGGGGAATTCATCAAGCGACCTCGTTTCAGACATTGGGCATTGAGCGGCCCGCCGTGTGTCTTATGTAGGGGACAGGTGGTTTCAAGTCCACCGTCCCTCCTCAGGTCGCTCAAGCGTTAAGGAGACGCCGATGCCATTGTTACTCGCCTTTCTTGTCCTTCCCCTGATCGAGATCACACTTTTTGTGCAGGTGGGCGGGTTGATTGGTGTCTGGCCAACCCTTGCAATTGTGATCCTGACGACATTTCTGGGCTCATGGGTGATGCGCAGTCAGGGGCAATTGGCGCTGGCGCGGGCCAGTCAGGCATTCAACGATCTGCGTGACCCCTCCGAACCGCTTGCCGAAGGCGCCATGATGCTGTTTGCCGGCGTGCTGCTGATCGTGCCGGGGTTTTTCACGGATACGATCGGCCTGATCCTGCTCATTCCCGGGGTGCGGCACGCGATTTACCGCAGACTGGCCCAGCGTGTTTCGGTTCAGGGCTTCTCGACTCACGGTGCTCAGCATGGGCCACGGGCCGGCGGTGGCGATGTGATCGACGGGGACTTCACCGAGGTGAGGCCGGGCAACCCCGACAACCCTTCCGGCTGGGTTGAGAAGGATCCCGACCGGCATTGAGCCACCTGTGGCAAGCTGATAGAGAGCCCCAGATCCGAAATTCAGGTATTCAAGGAGACGTCGCATGACCGACAATCCCGACCCGCAAGCGGCAGCCGCCGGCGCGGCCCAGCAACCTCAGGTGCAGATGCGTGTCCTGGGACAGTTCATTCGCGACTTGTCGTTTGAAAACGTGATGGCGCAAAAAGGCGGGCGAACCGAAGGCCAGCCCGACATCAACGTCCAGGTCAATCTCGATGCCAAAAAGCGCCCCGCTGACAATCAATACGAAGTCTCGATCCGCCTGACGGTGGAGTCCAAGGCCAAGGAAAGCGAAGACAAGCTGTTCCTGATGGAACTGGACTACGGAGGAGTGTTCTTCGTAGACGGTATCCCGGAAGAACAATTGCACCCGTTCCTGATGATCGAATGTCCACGGATGATCTTCCCTTATCTGCGCCGGATCGTGTCCGACGTGACTCGTGACGGTGGCTACCCGCCGCTCAATCTCGACAATATCGATTTTGTGGCGCTCTACCGCCAGGAAATCGCCCGCCGCCAGGCCGCGGCTCAGGCCCAGGCGGCTGACGCGCCCACGCAGTAAGACTGTTCGCGCGGTTCCAGACGAAGGGGCGTCCATCGCGGCGCCCTTTTCTGTTTTGTCGCGTCAGCTGGATCCGCGCGCCGGGGTATTTGGAAAAAGAAAGAAGCAGCAGATCCGTCTTTTGACCAGGCCTGGGTAGAGCGGCTCATCTAGGCTTCTTTCTTTTTTGAAATACCCAGACGCGACATCGGCCAAGGGGTCTCTGCTTGGGAATGACGCGAAACGCTGCCTTAGCCTTGGCGCCACAAGGGCGTGTCTCCCAAGGTGTCGAGAAACGCCTCATGTGCGGCCCGTTCCGTCTCGGTGATGCGGCTTGGCAAGGGTTTGGGACGCGGCTGGGGGCGCCATGCGTCGGTGCCGCTTGTGGCGCCTTCCGGCTGACGTGTCAGGACAAAATCGGGTTGGCGTCCGCCAATGAGTTCGAGATAGACCTCCGCAAGGATTTCGCTGTCGAGTAATGCGCCGTGCAAGGTTCGTGCGGAATTGTCGATGTTGAAGCGTCGGCACAACGCATCCAGTGTGGCTGGCGAGCCGGGGAACTTCTTGCGCGCGATGGCCAGTGTGTCGATGGCCTGATCAAGGGGCAGGGGATGCAGCCCCATCCAGCGCAGTTCGGCATTGAGAAACTTCATGTCGAAGCTTGCGTTGTGGATCACGAGCTTGGCGTCACCGACAAAATTCACAAAGGCCTGGCCGATTTCGGCAAACTTTGGTTTGTCGCGGAGAAAATCGTCCCCCAGACCATGCACTTCGAACGCCTCTTGTGGCATGCCGCGTTCGGGGTTGATGTATTGGTGGTACGTCCGTCCGGTCGCCACGTGATTGTGCAGCTCCACGCCGCCGATCTCGACAATCCGGTCGCCGGTTTCCGGGTCGAAGCCTGTGGTTTCCGTATCGAGAACGATTTCACGCATCGGTCGTCTCCCTGATCTCTCGCACAATAGCATTCACCTGCGCGCGGGCATGGGCCAAACTGTCCGTGATCACCACAAAATCCGCCTTGGCGCGTTTTTCCGCATCGGGCATCTGCTTGGCCAGGATCTGTTCGAACTGAGCTTCGCTCATGGTGCCCCGCGCCATCACCCTGGCTCTTTGAGTCTGAGCGTCCACTGAAACCACAACATTTGCATCCATTGTCGTGTCGCCGCCGGTTTCGAACAACAGGGGGATGTCAAACACGAGAATGTCGCTGCTTTGTGTCGCGGCAAAGCCGGACCGATCGGCGGCGACGAGCGGGTGGACGATGGCTTCGATCTGGCGCAGGGCAGCGCTGTCGGCGGAGATGATGTCCTTGAGCTTGGCGCGGGACACGGCGCCCTCGACAATCGCCTCCGGAAAGCGAGCGGCCATCGGCGCAACGGCGGCTCCGCCCGGCGCGTAGAGGCGGTGGACAGCAGCGTCGGCATCCCACACGGCACAGCCCGCGTCAGCAAACATCTGCGCCGTCGTGCTTTTTCCCATGCCAATCGAGCCGGTGAGCCCGAGGCGGACGCTCATGCCAGAACGGCCGTGCGCGTCGCTGCGTCGACCTCCGGGCGCGGACCGAACCAGCGTTCAAACCCCGGAACAGCCTGATAGAGCAGCATGCCCAGACCATCGACCGTGACACAGCCGGCGGCTTCCGCGCTTTGCAAAAGCCGTGTCCTGAGCGGGGCATAGACCAGATCGGTAACCACGGTGTTGGGGCGCAACCCGTCAAGCGGCACCCGCATCTCCGGCTTGCCGACCATGCCAAGCGAGGTTGTATTCACCAACAGCCCTGCGCTTTCGATAATGTTGCCAGCCTGAACCCAATCGACGACCTGAACCCGCTGACCAAAGTCTTCCTTGAGCTTCTCGGCCCGGATACGGGTACGGTTGGTGATCAGGATCTGATCAACGCCGGCTTCGGCCAGCGCAGAGACCACGGCCCGCGCAGCACCGCCGGCACCCAGAATGATGGCAGGACCGGCTTTCGGGTTCCAGTCCGGAGCGCCGGCGCGCAGGTTCTCCATAAAGCCGAACCCGTCGGTGTTGTCGGCGTGAATCCGGCCGTCGGGTCGGAATATCAGGGTATTGGCGGCGCCGATCAGCGTGGCGCGATCGGTTATCAGATCTGCGAGGCCGAGAACCGTCTCCTTGTGCGGGATCGTCACGTTGAGACCGACGAAGCCCAGCTTTGGCAGGGTCCGCAGCACCTCGGCCACGTCCTCATGCGCGATATCCATCGGAATATAGTGCCCGCGCGCGCCGTATTTGCGCAGCCAATGCGCAAACAGCTTGGGTGATTTGGAATGGGCAATCGGCGATCCGATCACCCCGGCCAGCGGAATGCGCGCCTCGCTCATCTTTCGATATCTCCCCGGTCGGCCAAAAAAGCCAGCAGTTCCAACAAGGGCATACCCAAAACGTTAAAATAGTCGCCGTCAATCCGGGTGAAGAGCCGAACGCCCTCTTCTTCCAATTTATAGGCACCCACTGCATGGCGAATGCTCTCCCAATTGCGCGCAACGTAGGCGGTGACGTATTCTGGGTTGAGAACCGCCATGGTCAGATCAACTTTACCGACGTGTCTCCAGACGGGACGACCGGCTTCGTACAGAACAGCCGCGGACAACAGGGTATGGCGGGAGCCCGACAGCGCCAGGATCTGCGCCGTCGCGGCATCTGCGGTTTCGGGTTTGGACAGCAACCCGCCATCGTGGCTCAGGACCTGGTCGCAGGCCAGAACCCGGGCCTCCGGCGCCTTGTCAGCGATCTTGCGGGCTTTCATGTCCGCCAGGGTATCGGCAATATCGCGGGGTTTGGCGTTTTCAGCGAGAAGCGACGCCTTTATCGTCTCTTCGTCGAGCCGGGGCACCTGAACGGTGAAGTCGAGCCCGGCGTTCTTGAGCAGGGTGGCCCGAATGGCGGAACCAGACGCGAGGATGAGAGGGCGGGTCATAAGGATCACCAGACAGGTGCGAGACAGGCCGAAACGCGGCGCGCGCTTGTGGATAAATCGGTGGAACACCGGTTGGACCGGCTGAGGGTGATTTGTATAAAATTCCAGGGAACGTTCAAGTCGGAGGGTTTTGTAAAAATCTCATGACAAAGTTCACGTCTTTTCCGCCGGGGACAAGGATAAATCTGAACCGTGGATAACCTTGATCCATGTGATGTCTGCACGGGTCTTCCACAGGGTTACCCTATTGCTGTACAGGATAAGCTTTTGGAACTTTTATGTTTTACGGGGTTGTCAAGACTGTCTGACCAGCGAACCTGAAACTTGTTCCACCTGCGGACAAGATCCGGGACAACAGGATAATCCCCGGAAGGACGCGTGCCTACAAACACATCAACCTTACTTTTCTCTTAATTTATTATAGGGGGGAGAGCGAACCCGCCCTGTGAGGATAACATGGCAGACCTTCTGATCACTCTTTATCCATGGACCAAGTCCCTGCACATCCTTGCGGTGATCTCGTGGATGGCGGGTCTGTTCTACTTGCCGCGTCTCTACGTTCACCACGTCGAACAATCCGGCGACGTTGCCGGGCTGCCGCCCGTCTTTGAAATGATGGAAACGAAGCTGTTGCGGGTGATCATGAACCCGGCCGGCGTGGCGACGTGGGTCTTTGGGCTGTTGCTGGTGTTCACGCCGGGCATTGTCGACTGGGGATCGGTGTGGCCCTGGACCAAGGGAGCCGCCGTTCTGGGGATGACCTGGTTCCATCATTGGCTGGGGAAGCGGCGCAAGGATCTGGCCGCGGGCACCAACACATTAACCGGACGGCAATACCGGATGATGAACGAAGTGCCGACGGTGCTTTTGGTGGTCATTGTCTTTTCGGTCATCGTCAAATTTTGACTCGAACGTGAAATTGACATCTCGATTGGGCGGGATTAGGTAGCGCCTAACGCTCCCGTCCGGGAGGCCGTGATTCCCACTGACGTAATCCAAACAGGGCAGATGTTCCTGCCATCAGGATTTTTCCAGGATATTTCGATGACAACTGAATCCCTTAATCTTTCCGATCTCAAAGCAAAAAGCCCAAAAGATCTTCTGTCCATGGCGGAAGAGCTTGAGATCGAAAACGCCTCGACCATGCGCAAGGGCGAAATGATGTTCCAGATCCTCCGCGAACGCGCGGACGAGGGGTGGGAGATCTCGGGCGACGGCGTGTTGGAGGTGCTGCAGGATGGCTTTGGCTTCCTGAGGTCTCCGGAAGCCAATTACCTGCCGGGGCCGGACGATATCTACGTGTCGCCTGACATGATTCGCCAGCACAGCCTGCGCACCGGAGACACGATTGACGGGGTGATCAAAGCGCCCAACGACACAGAGCGGTATTTCGCGCTGACCGACGTCAAGACGATCAATTTCGAGGATCCGGAAAAGGCGCGGCACAAGATCGCCTTTGACAACCTGACGCCGCTCTATCCCGATCAGCGGCTCAACCTCGAGCTGGAGGATCCGTCGATCAAGGACCGGTCCGCGCGCATCATCGATCTGGTGGCGCCGATCGGCAAAGGGCAGCGGTCGCTGATCGTCGCCCCGCCACGGACCGGCAAGACGGTCTTGCTGCAAAACATCGCGCATTCCATCGAGGCCAACCATCCGGAGTGTTACCTGATCGTGTTGCTGATCGATGAACGCCCGGAAGAAGTGACGGATATGCAGCGCTCGGTGAAGGGCGAGGTGATTTCCTCGACGTTTGACGAACCTGCGACCCGCCACGTGGCGGTGTCGGAAATGGTGATTGAGAAAGCCAAGCGTCTGGTTGAGCACAAACGAGATGTTGTGATCTTGCTCGATTCGATCACAAGACTTGGTAGGGCCTTTAACACCGTCGTGCCATCGTCAGGCAAGGTTCTGACAGGTGGTGTTGATGCCAATGCCTTGCAGCGGCCCAAGCGGTTCTTTGGTGCGGCGCGCAACATCGAAGAAGGCGGATCCCTGACCATCATCGCCACGGCGCTGATCGATACCGGCAGCCGGATGGACGAAGTGATCTTTGAAGAATTCAAGGGCACCGGTAACTCGGAACTGGTGCTGGATCGCAAGATTGCGGACAAGCGGACATTCCCGGCCATCGACATCCTGAAGTCTGGCACGCGGAAGGAAGAGCTTCTGGTCGACAAGGTCGATCTGCAGAAAACCTATGTTCTGCGGCGAATCCTGAACCCGATGGGGACCACGGATGCGATTGAGTTCCTGATTTCCAAGCTCAAACAAACCAAGACCAACGGCGAATTCTTCGACTCGATGAACACCTGACGAGGCCATGGACACGATTTTCGCCGAGGCAACGGCGCCCGGTAAGGCTGGAGTCGCGGTTGTCCGTGTGTCCGGTCCAGAGGCGTTTGATCTGTGTGAGCGCCTGGCCGGGCCGCTGCCGCGCGCGGGGCGCCGTTTGGCGGTTCTGCGCGACGGGCCGGATGTTCTTGATCAGGCGCTGGTCCTGACGTTTGCCCGCCCAGCGAGTTTCACCGGAGAAGACGTGGTCGAGTTGCATGTGCACGGCAGCCGGTCCGTCGTGGCTGGCGTGTTGCGGGTTCTTGGTCGGGACGCGCGCCTTGCGGATCCGGGCGAATTTACACGCCGGGCGCTTGAGAACGGAAAGCTGGATCTGTCGCAAGTCGAAGGTCTGGCCGAACTGATCGATGCGGAGACCGAGGCGCAGCGGCGACAGGCGCAGCGGGTGTTTTCCGGCGGGCTCGGGACATTGGCGGATCGCTGGCGAGAGGATCTCATTCGCGCAGCGGCGCTGCTTGAGGCGACGATTGATTTTGCCGACGAAGAGGTGCCGGTGGATGTCACGCCCGAGGTTCGCGGTTTGGTTGCGGGTGTTCTGGACGATGTCTCGCGCGAGGTGGCGGGTGTCGGTATGGCGGAACGTATCCGTTCGGGCTTTGAGGTGGCGATTCTGGGGGCGCCGAACCTTGGTAAATCGACCCTTCTGAATACGCTTGCCGGACGACAGGCGGCGATCACGTCCGATGTCGCCGGAACCACGCGGGATGTCATCGAGGTTCGCATGGACCTTGCCGGTTTGCCGGTCACCTTGCTGGATACGGCAGGGTTACGGGATACCGTTGATTCTATTGAGAAAATCGGCGTTGACTTGGCTTTTCAACGAGCGGACCAGGCAGATCTGAGGGTTGTTTTGACGGACGGATCTGTTCCCGAAGGACTGAACATTGGCCCCGAAGATATCATTCTGCGCGCCAAGGCGGATCAGTTGGAAGACACAGATCAGGCCGTTTCCGGGTTAACCGGGCAGGGGGTGGATGCCTTGGTTGAACGGATTGGAACGATCCTGTCCACCCGCGCGCGTCTGGCCGGAACAGCGACACATGCGCGTCATGAGGCGGCAATGCGCCGGGCGGTGTCGGACCTCTCTGCGGCCCAGACAGTTCTGGAGCAGGGACCGGCGCAGTATGATATTGCTGCGGAAGAACTGCGGTCTGCGATTCGGACGCTTGAGTCTCTGGTGGGCCGGGTGGATGTCGAATCTCTTCTGGATGAGATCTTTGCGCGCTTCTGTCTGGGAAAATAGGTCATTTGACCGAGGGAGTGTTTCACGTGAAACATCGTGATTTCGACGTAGTGGTGATCGGGGGCGGTCACGCCGGGTGCGAAGCGGCCATTGCGGCGGCTCGGATGGGTGCGCGCACCGCTTTGGTGACGTTGAAGATGAGCGGCATTGGCGTGATGTCGTGCAATCCGGCGATTGGCGGATTGGGCAAGGGCCACTTGGTTCGCGAGATCGATGCGATGGACGGGGTCATGGGCCGGATTGCCGACCGCGCCGGTATTCAGTTTCGCCTGTTGAACCGTCGCAAAGGACCCGCTGTTCAGGGACCGCGC
>JBCDEC010000117.1:0-14141 GCA_039179965.1 Pseudomonadota bacterium | reverse complement strand
CGTAGGGTGCGCATTCATTGCGCACCGCTGTCCTGAGCTCAGGACAGGATTCCCATGATGTCGCTTTCTTTCATCATCAGCATTTCTTCGCCGTCGATGGTGACCTCTGTGCCGGACCACTTGCCGAACAGGATCTTGTCGCCTTCGCCAACAGCCATCGCGATCAGTTCGCCGCTGTCTTTGCGGGCGCCTTCGCCGCATGCCACAACCAGGCCTTCGGCCGGCTTTTCCTTGGCACTGTCGGGAATGATCAGACCACCCTTGGTCTTTTCGTCGCTTTCGACGCGACGCACGAGAACCCGGTCATGCAGAGGTTTAAATGCCATCTTTGCAGCTCCTTAAGCTCAAAGTTCCATCTGATGTCCTCTCTCCCCGGAGGACAGTTATCACTCACCTGATGTGAGTGATAATGACGGTCAGATAGAAAGCAAAGTCAGCGCTGTCAACCGGATTCGACGGAATTTTCGGCCCAGCTTCGGGCTGCGCGTCCGGTCAGCGGATCAGGGCCGATGCCGCAAGCCTCTGCACAGTGGAGATATAGAGAGCCTGGCCCCAACCGCAAGACTGACAAAGCTGTCGCCATGTCTCGACCGACAGGAGGGCGGCAAGCAGGTCCGTGGCTTCCTCTTGCGTAAGATCAACTCGCAAGTCCCCGTCCCGCGCGAGCGCGGCAACGGCCGCGGCGCAGCCGTGCCGGACGGCGGCCATCCGGTCGTCCCACGCCGTCCGCGCCTCGGCATCGGTGTCCCGCATGGCCATCAGGGCCCGGGCCATCCCCTGGATCTGCGGGATGTAGTTGCCCCAGGCCGCAACAAAGGCTGTCAGGCGCTCCCGTCCGGTCTGCGCCGCCCGGCTTTCGGCCAGCCGGGCATCGACGTTCTTAACCTCGTCCACATGTCTGGTGACGGCAGAGAGCAATTCGCCCCGGTTGGGAAAATGCAAATAGACGGCCTGACGGCTGATGCCTGCGGCCTTGGCCACATCGGCCATGCGAACCGGCCTGGACGGATCTGCCGCTTCGAGCAGCGCCCAGGTGGTGTTCAGAATTCGTGTGCGGGTATCGAGATTTTCACTTGACATGATGTCAACCTACATGAGATTGACACCGTGTCAACTTGACATCGTGTAAAGCTCAGTTTGAAAGGATACTCCCATGACCGCCTCTCCCGCCTCTTCCGCATCCTCCGCGACCACTCACGCAGCCCGGACCGTCCTTGTGGTCGGCGCCACCGGCACCATCGGTCGTTTGACTGTGGCCGCCTTGCTGGCCGAGGGCCACCGGGTCACCGCATTCGCGCGCCGTCCCGAACGCCTGCAGATGTCGGATCCCAACCTGCGCTATGCGGCAGGCGACGCGACCTCCTTGAGCGATGTTCGCGCGGCCGTTTCGGGCCATGACACAGTCATCGTCGCACTGGGCGCCGGCGCGTCACGGTCCAGCCGGATCCGCTCGCAGGGCACGCTCACCGTCATCCGCGCCATGCAGGAAACCGGTGTGTCGCGGCTAATCTGCCAATCGACGCTGGGCGCGCATGAGAGTTGGTCGAACCTCAACTTTTTCTGGAAACGCATCATGTTTGGTGCGTTGCTCAAGCCCGTCTTCAAAGACCATGAGTTGCAGGAGAGCCTCGTGCAGGCCAGCGGTCTTGACTGGACCATCGTGCGGCCCTCGGCCTTCTCGGATGGCGACGTCGCAGAACCTACCACCGCGCCAAAGGTCGGGTTTGGTCCGCAAGAACCGCGCCTGCGCTTGAAAATCGCCCGTCGCGAGGTCGCCGGTTTCCTCACCCGACTGGTGCAGGACACCACCTATTTGCACCGTGCCGTCGCACTATCCCATTGAGACGCGCCCCGACCTGGCTCTATGGGCCTTGCCAGACCCCCCCTGGCAAGGTCACATGGGTCCATTGATCCCAGAAAGCCGAATATGCCGCCCTCTGCCACATCGGCGTCCGACACGACGCCGCAGAACACAGTTCAGAACCTTCGCGGCATTGCTCTGATTGCACTGGGCTTTTTCTCGTTTTCCGCATGCGACATGCAGGCCAAGCTGCTCACGGCGGACTTGCCTGCGCTCGAAATTGTCTGGTTTCGCCAATTGGGTCTCTTCCTGGGCGTGATCGTCCTGATAGCCTGGCGCGGCCCCGGGCTTCTGGCCAGTCAAAAACCACTGCTCCAGATCGGACGCGGCCTCACCGCGGCCGGATCGGCGGTCTGTTTCGTTATCGGCGTGCGCGTCGTGCCTCTGGCGGATGCCGTGGCCGTGACCTTCATTGCACCGTTCATCGTGACCGTGATGGGCGCTTTGCTGCTGCGTGAGCCGGTCGGCCCGCGCAGGTGGGCAGCCGTTGCTTTCGGGTTCTTGGGCATGCTGATCGTGATCCGCCCCGGGCTTGGCGTGTTTGACCCGGCGATCATCTTTGTGGTTTTTGCCGCCTTCCTGTTTTCCGTACGCCAGATCCTGTCACGCTGGCTGTCAAACGCGGACAGCGTGCTGACGACAGTGGCCTATACCTCAATCACCTCGGGCCTTGCGCTGTCCATCGCCCTGCCCTTTGTCTGGACTACACCGGAGAGGTTGGACACCTGGGCCTTGATCGTAGGCGTGGCGCTGACAGCAGCTGCCGGGGAAATCCTTGTGATCACCGCCTTGAGCATCGCGGAAGTCTCAGCACTTGCGCCGGTGCACTATTCGCTGATCCTTTGGGGGACGCTCTATGGCTATATGATCTTTGGCCATCTCCCGGATCTGTGGACTGTCTTTGGATGCATCATCATCGTGGCCTCGGGTCTATATGCAATCAACCGGGAACGACTGCGCCAGCGCGGCGCATGACGGGCCATCCTGCCGCGCCTCAAACGTCATCCCAGCTGTACGCCCAGTGAATCAGTCCGGCCTGACCCGCCTCGGTCAGGCGGTAGACGCCTTTGGAAACCTTCTCGAACCAACCATAGTGGTTGTCGCGCATCACCCGGGTTGCCGCCGCAACGCCGGTGGCCTTGGCCACATCCGCCCCGCGTGTCGCACCCTGTTCGGCCAGATACGCGGCGCAGCGCAAGGCATCCTGACGGTAGGCGGTGACGATGCCGTGGCGGGTGGCGCCGCCGGCATTCGGGTCACCTTCGATCCGGTGAAACGCCCGCAACAGGCGGGTCTGGCGCTGCTTTGACTTGCGCGGCGCATAGGGGCCCGGGTCACAATGCACCTCCACCGTCCCGTCGGGGCGCACCGTGATCAGACCGAGCCCGAGCCTGCGACAGAGCACAAGATTGTCCTTGAGCATACGCCGGGCGCTGCGTCCGCTGGGCCGGAGCACGGCAATATAGACATGGTCTGTCACGCTGAGCCGCGCAACCGCCTGATGAAACAGCGCCAGTGCAAACCGCAGCTTTAGCTCCACGATGACCGGCGGCTCATCTGCGCGCACCGCCATGACATCTGCCGCCCCGATTTCGCCGCGCACGACGTAGCCCTGTTTCTCAAAAAGAGCCTTGATCGGCGGGTAGAGGTCCTGCTCACGCTGCATGGGCGCAGCTAAGCGCGGCCCCGGCGCGGGATCAAGCGTCCGGGACGCGGGCAGGCATGCGACGTGTTGCCAACGGATCTTTCGCCGCGCAGGCGCAGGGCCTAGACTGTGGCGCAATGCGCCGCTCGACACCCCTTCTTACCGGCCCGCTTCTGGTCATGTTGTGCCTGCTCTGCGCCGGCACGTTGCAGGCGCTTTGCACCGGCAGCGATCTGCGCCCGCGCCTGACGGCGGACGCTGGCGCGCAATTGGACGCACGCGTCGCCGAGACCCCCTTTGCGCGCGGCAATCACTGGATCGCCAGCAAAGGAGATCGCCAGATCCACGTGATCGGCACGATCCACACGGGCGATCCGCGCCTGAGCAGCATCATGCGACGCCTGCGTCCGGTCATCCGGTCAGCGGATGTGATCCTGCTGGAGACAACCCGCGACGCGGGGCAGGCAGAGCTGTCCGACACCCTCAAGGACACCCGGCTTTTTCGCCTGTCGCAACCGCCGTTTCTGTCCGATTTGCTGCCCGCTCCGGCATGGGACCAACTGACGAGCCGTATGGCCGAGGATGGCTACAGCCTGCAATCGGTGGCGCGGATGCAGCCCTGGTTCATCGGGTTCTTTCTGGAACCTTCGCCCTGTTCAGGTTTTGGCGCGACGTTGGGGCTCGACGACCGGATCGAGCGCATGGGCCAGCGCACCGAAATCCCGATTGGCGCCTTGGAACACGCCGGAGCCGGGGTTGAGGCCCTTGCACGTCAGCCCTTGCGCGATCAGGCCAGGCTGCTGGAACTGGATCTGACCAGCCAGATGAACCCCGACGATCAGGTTGTCACCATGACCGAAGCCTATTTCGAAGAGCGTCTGGCCGAAGGCATGCTGGTTCAGGAATGGACGTTGTACCGCGATGTTCCCGTGGCGCGAACGGAGGTGACCCGTCTGTTGGCGGGGATGCAGACGCGCCTGATTGACGACCGGACCCGTGCCTGGATACCGGTGATCGAACGCACCCCGGGCAAGGTGCTTGTCGTGGCCGTCGGCGGCGCGCACCTTCCTGGCCCGTCAGGGTTGCCGGCATTGCTGGCAGCGCGCGGTTACCGCCTGACGCGGGCCCCATTCTGAGGACCCGCGCCCCGCGCCTGCCCCCCCGCCTGCCCCCCGCCTGCCCAGGGTCCTCGCCTGTACATTCGCCCTGACACCGACTGCCGGCGCGCGCCTCTCAACGCTGGGAAAATCCGGCAGCCAAATGCGCGGATCGCCTGCCCGCTAGGCTGCGCCGAGACGCCGCGACGCGCGGCCTGCGTCATTGGAGCACGTGGTGGTGACATCCCCTCGGCAGGCTCCTATAAGGCGCGCGACTTCCATACTCCCCGCCCGAAGGATCGTTTCCCATGACCACCCAAGTTTTCGGCCACAAGTCGCCCGATACGGATTCCACCGGCTCGCCTATTCTCTGGGCCTGGTACCTGAACGAAGTGAAAGGCGGCGATGCCGAAGCGGTGCTGCTCGGCGAACCCAACACGGAAGCCGCCTTCATGCTGGAGCGCTGGGACCTGCCGAAACCACGGATCATCGATGATGTCGCCGAAGACGCGCCGGTTGTCATCGTGGACACGAACAATCCCGCAGAACTGCCGGCATCGATCAACGGCGCCGACATTCAGGCCATAATCGATCACCACAAACTGGTTGGCGGTCTGGAAACCAAAGGGCCCATCGACATCACCGTCCGGCCGCTGGCCTGCACGGCAACGATCATCCTCGATCTGATCGGCGAGGATGCCGCAAAGATGCCGGACTGGGCCAAGGGCACGGCGCTGACCTGCATTCTGTCGGACACGCTGGAGTTCCGCTCCCCGACCACCACCCCGCATGACAAGGCCGTGGCCGAAAAGCTCGCGGCCGATTTGGGTCTGAGCATTCCGGACTACGCCGCCGAGATGTTTGCCGCGAAATCCGACGTTTCCGCCTTCTCCGATGCCGAGCTTTTGCGGATGGACAGCAAGGAATACGCGGTCGACGGCACCAAGTTCCGCGTTTCGGTTCTGGAGACAACCGCACCGTCGGTTGTGCTCGACCGCAAGGCCTCGCTGGTTGAGTCAATGACAGACGTCGCCGAAGAAGACGGTGTGGATCAGGTCCTACTTTTCGTTATTGATATCCTGAACGAAGAAGCCACGCTTTTTGTGCCCAACGATGTGGTCAAGGGCGTTGCCGAGAAAAGTTTCGACGCCTCCGTCTCGGGCGACACTGTCGTGCTGCCCGGTGTCATGAGCCGCAAGAAGCAGATCATCCCCAACCTCAAAGTCTGATACTCAGGGGCCGGGCAGTCGCTGACCGCCCGGCCGTTGGACCCTTGTCGCGCCGATCCTGTGGCGCCCGGATATTGGCTGTTCCCATGACCCAGATCATTTCGTCGCTTGCCGATATCTCTGCCCCTTATGACGCTCTGTTCGTCGATCTGTGGGGCTGTTTGCACAACGGCATCACTGCCTTGCCCGAGGCGGTTGGCGCGCTGCAAACCTACCGCAAGAGCGGCGGCATCGTGATCCTTGTGACCAATTCACCCAAACCCCGCGCCGGGGTGGAGGATCAGATCCGCAATCAGTTCGGGGTGCCCGACGATTGCTGGGACGATATTGCCAGCAGCGGCGACAGCGCCCGGGTTGCGCTCTTCACCGGTGTGATCGGATCGAAAGTCTGGTTCATGGGCCAACCCGAACGCGACGAAGGCTTTTTTGAACCGCCCCACGTCCTGGACGCTCCAATTGACGTTCAGCGGGTGCCATTAAGAGAGGCGGAAGGGATTGTCTGTTGCGGTCCGTTCGATCCGATTGCGGACCCGGAGGTGAACCGCGCGGATTTCCTCTTTGCAAAGACCAAGGGCATGAAGCTGCTTTGCGCCAACCCCGATCTTGTGGTGGATCGTGGCGAGGTCCGCGAGTGGTGCGCGGGCGCTTTGGCGCAACTCTACACGGAGATGGGCGGCGAGAGCCTCTATTTTGGCAAGCCCCATCCGCCGATCTACGACCTCGCCCGCAGGCGACTGCACGCCCTGGGCAAAGACATTCCCGACCGCGGCATTCTGGCGATCGGCGACGGCATCCAGACCGATGTTGCCGGCGCCATGGGCGAAGATATTGATTCGATCTTCATCACCGGTGGTCTTGCGGCCGCGGATACGCGCACCCAGACCCAGCCCGACCCTGCCGCGCTTGAGACCTTCCTCACCCGTGAGCAGCGCCACCCGACCTTTGCCATGGGGCAATTGCGCTAACCTTCTGATCCAAAATTGTGTTGTCCCCCCGGTCGTTGCCGGAAACGGGAAGAGGAGTCCGTTGACATGCCTGCGATGCACGGCATGACCCCTGCATTTTCTGCGCTTGCAAAGTAATTTAATTTCTCTAAAAGGATCTACATAGCCTGAAAATTACTCAGCCGATATGTGAGGCGCCGGAGATGTTGGACAATCTGCCCCGTGGAACGATCTGCATTGAAGACATTGAAATGGGAATGTCGCGGCATGTGTACAAAGTCGTGTCCGACCGCGATATCGAGCTTTTCGCAGAGGTTTCGACCGACCGAAATCCGGTGCACATGGACGATGACTATGCCATGGACACGATCTTTGAAGGACGGATTGCACATGGCATGCTGACGGCCGCGCTGATCTCGGCGGTTATCGGAGAGCAATTGCCCGGACATGGTGCGGTCTACCTTGGCCAGTCGCTGAAGTTCCTCGCACCCGTGCGCCCCGGTGACAAGGTGCGGGCCGAAGTTACGGTGATCGATATCGATGTGCAAAAACGCCGTGTGACGCTCGAGTGTGCCTGTATCGTCGAAGGCAAAAAGGTCCTGATCGGCGAAGCAAAGGTGTTGGCGCCGTCGCGTAAATTCGACTGACCCGCACCGCGCAATGCGTCCCCCGCCCCGCGCCAGTTATAGAACTTTGTTCCCAGCCAACGGCCGCGCTTGATCCCGGCCGTTTGCGGCGCTACGGCTGGCGTCATTATGCGGATCATCCGAGACTATCAGTTTGTTGACCCTCTGGATCGCGGCGCCAGCGCTGCGATCGGCAATTTTGACGGGGTCCATCTTGGTCATCAGACGGTGATCGAGCTGGCCAGGGCGGCTGCGCCGGACGCGCCGCTGGGCGTGCTCACCTTTGAGCCCCACCCGCGCAGCTACTTCGCGCCCGACGCGCCGCCGTTCCGGCTGATGAGCGAAGCGGCGCGCGCCAACCGTTTAGAAAAGATCGGTATCAAACGGCTCTATCAGCTGAATTTCAATGCGGCTCTTGCCAACCTGAGCCCGAAGGACTTTGCCGGTCAGGTGATCTCGGATGGTCTGGGGCTCACCCATGTGATTGTGGGCGCCGACTTTTGTTTCGGCAAGGACCGCGCCGGGCAGGCCGAAGATCTTGTCCGCTTTGGCGAAGAAATGGGATTTGGCACCACCGTCGCCCCCCTCGTTGCACAGACCGGCGTCACCGTCTCGTCCTCGGCAATCCGTCGCGCGTTGAGCGACGGCCGGCCCCGGGACGCAGCCGCAATGCTGGGGCATTGGCACAGGATCGAGGGCCGGGTGATCACGGGGGAGCAAAAGGGGCGCGAACTGGGATATCCGACGGCCAATATCTCGATCGAAGGGCTTCACGCCCCGGCCTCCGGCGTCTATGCCGTGCTGGTCGACGTGCGCGACGGGCCACATCAGGGCAGCTATCACGGTGCGGCCAGCCTGGGCGTCCATCCGATGTTTGGCCGGGATGTCCCCAACCTGGAAAGCTATCTCTTCGATTTCTCGGGCGATCTCTATGGCGCGACCCTGTCGGTCGGGCTGGTTGAATTTCTGCGCCCGGAAACCCGGTTTGATGGCCTGGATGCGCTGATTTGCCAAATGACCGATGATTGCGACCGCGCGCGCGATATTCTTGGCGCTCTATGACGGACCCCATTGACCGCTCTGGCCTGTCGCCACGGTTTTGGGTCGGCCGGCCGCTGGACCGGCTGTCCGAGAAAGAATGGGAAGCGCTTTGCGATGGATGCGGCAAATGCTGTCTGAACAAGCTCGAAGACGAAGACACCGGAGACGTGGCGCTGACCCGCGTGGCCTGCCGGCTCTTTGACGACACCACCTGCCGCTGCGCGCAATACGACATCCGCCACCAATTCGTGCCGGAATGCATTGTGCTGAAACCCTCCAACCTCGACACGCATGCCTATTGGATGCCTGAAACCTGCGCCTACCGTCTTTTGTGGCAGGGGCGCGATTTGCCCGACTGGCACCCGCTGATCACAGGTGACCCGGCGTCTGTCCACAAGGCCGGCGTGTCGATGCAACACCGCACTGTCCCCGAGTTCGAGATCGATCAGGACGATTGGGAGGACTATGTAATTGAGGAGCCGACCTGATGAATTTTGCCTCTGACAACACCGGTCCTGTGCATCCCGAAATCATGGCCGCGCTGGCGGCGGCCAATGAGGGGTATGCGATGGGCTATGGCGCCGAAGCCAGGGCCACGGAGGTGCGGGACCTTATCCGCTCGCAATTCGAGGCGCCGGAGGCGGCCGTCTATCTGGTGGCCACCGGCACCGCGGCGAACGCGCTGGCGCTGGCGACGCTGTCCAATCCCTGGGACACGATTTTCTGTACGCCGGTTGCGCATATCCACGAAGACGAGTGCAACGCGCCGGAGTTTTTCACCGGCGGTGCCAAGCTGACCCTGGTCGGATCGGGCGAGAAGATGTCGCCTGCCGATCTGAGCGCCGCCATTGCCGCCGAAGAATCCCGCGGGGTGCATGGACCGCAACGCGGACCGGTGTCGATCACCAATGTCACTGAACGCGGCGCGGTCTATTCGGTGAGCGACGTGAGCGCGCTTTGCGACGTGGCCAAGTCCTATGGCCTGCCGGTGCATCTGGACGGGGCGCGCTTTGCAAACGCTCTGGTGGCCACCAATGCGACGCCGGCGGAGATGACCTGGCGCGCGGGCGTGGATGCGCTGAGTTTTGGCGGCACGAAGAACGGCTGCATGGGCGTCGAAGCGGTGGTGTTTTTCGATCCCGCCAAGGCCTGGGAGTTCGAATTGCGCCGCAAACGCGCCGCGCATCTGTTTTCCAAGCACCGGTATCTGTCGGCACAGATGTTCGCCTATCTCACCGATGACCTTTGGTTGCACCTGGCCCGCAAGGCCAACGCCAGCGCCGCCCGGCTGGTCGACGTATTGTCATCCGATGGTGTGGCATTTCGCTGGGCACCGCAGGCCAATATGGTCTTTCCCACGTTTACGCGCCATCTCCACCAGAAGCTGCTGGCAGCCGGGGCCCAGTACTACGTCTGGGAGGGGAGCCTCGACGGCGAAGATCCCGACACGCTGCTCACCGCGCGACTGGTGTGTGACTGGTCTGTCAGCGACGCGGCGATTGACCACTTTATTGGGGTGATGCGCGGCTAACGGGCCGGGGCGCCTGTTGCAATTGCTGCGCCGGGGTATTTGGAAAAAGAAAGAAGCAGCAGGCCGGGCGCTTGTCTGCGGCCGGCTCAATATGGGTTCTGGTCGAAAAAGGCGCGGATTTCGGTTGCGGTCTGGGCTGCATGGGTGATGGGAAGCATGTGGCCTGCCCCGATGATGATCTTGTTTTCCGCCTGCGGCAGACGGCTCACCAAAGCGTCATTGACCACGCCGATCACCGGCATGGTTTCACTGCCGCGCAGGATCTGGACCGGTTGTGCGACGGCTTCCAGACGGCCTCGGGTCAGCATCCCGAGGCTGTCCTTGATGAGAGCCGGGGAGGAGGCTTCGAGAAATGGCAGGGCGCGGGTCATTCCGGCGCGCATCGCCTCTGGCAGATCCGTCCAGTCCGGCGCCTGCGGATCGGACCACATCGTATTGAAAAAGGCAGCGGCACCGGCGGTGTCGCCTTCTGCCGCCATGCGGTCGATGGGCGCTGCGATCCTGTCATGATCCGCCAGTTCCGGCGATCCGCGCGCGATGGCCAGGAGCACCGGTTCGATCAGGGTCAGCGACCGGACCAGTTCGGGCCGCGTCAGCGTCAGCCACAGCGCGGCTACCCCGCCAAAGGAATGCCCCAGGAGGTCAACCGGCGCCGATATCAGACCTGCGGCAATCCCGGCCACCGCGTCCACCAGATCCCCCGGCCCGGCCCAATCGGCGCTGCGCCCGTGGCTGGGCAGGTCGAACGCGGTGACCCCTGCCACCGGTTCAAGTGCGCGGGCGATGCCGGTCCAGGCGCTGGCCTTGGCCATCGTGCAATGGATGGCCAGAACCTTGCGGGGCCCCTGGCTCAGGCGACTGACATGGACGGGCGATACATATGGTGCGTCGATCATCCTGTGCAGAGCCTTTCCATCCAGGTCGGCATTTGCGCCGCCTCACCTTTGCGTGACCCTAGGACCATGTTAACCCGTGTCAATACAGCGAATCCGATGCTTCAGGCTGTCGTCGCGAAAGGGAATTTACCGATGCCGCAATTGCACGAACCCAAGCTGATCGCCGGCAACGGCAACAGGCCCCTCGCCGAGGCGATTGCCCGCCGCATGACCATGCACCGCGGCGTGCATACCGGCCTCGTCGATGCCCGGGTGGAGCGGTTCCACGATGCGGAAATCTTTGTCGAGGTGTTCGAGAATGTGCGTGGCGAGGACATGTTCATCATCCAGTCGACCTCAAACCCGGCCAATGACAATCTGATGGAGCTTCTCATCATGACCGACGCGCTGCGCCGGTCGTCGGCGGCGCGCATTACGGCCGTGCTGCCCTATTTCGGCTATGCGCGTCAGGACCGGCGCACCAAGGCCCGCACGCCGATTTCGGCCAAGCTGGTGGCGAATATGCTGGTGGGCGCCGGGGTCGAACGTGTGCTGACCATGGATCTTCACGCCGCACAGATTCAGGGGTTCTTTGATATTCCTGTCGACAATCTCTATGCATCGCCCATTTTTGCGCTCGATATTCTGGCCAGTTTCCCCGGGCAGATGGATGAAATCATGGTGGTTTCGCCCGATGTCGGCGGCGTGGCACGGGCTCGCGAGTTAGCGCGGCGGATCAACTCGCCTCTGTCCATCGTCGACAAGCGCCGCGAGAAACCGGGTGAAGTGGCCGAAATGAATGTGATCGGCGAAGTCCAGGACAAGATCTGCGTGATCGTGGACGATATGTGCGACACGGCCGGGACGCTCTGCAAGGCGGCTGATGTGCTGTTGGACAGCGGCGCCAAGGAAGTGCATGCCTATATTACACATGGCGTCCTGTCCGGCCCTGCGGTGGAGCGCGTAACAAATTCGCGCATGTCTTCTCTGGTGATTACCGACACCATCGAGCCGACGGCATCGGTCACTGGGGCCCATAATATTCGGGTCGTGCCGACCGCGCCACTGTTTGCCCAGGCCACGCTGAACATCTGGAACGGTACGTCAGTGTCGTCGCTGCTTTTTGAGGTCGACACGGTCAAACCGCTGTACGAGACGCTCTATCCGGGATTATCCTGAATTTGGGACCAATGGGTCAGTAGAGCTCCCAATCGTCGTCGCTGGGCAGTTCTCCTATGGCCATCCAGCCAATCCGGATCCGGGCGATCCGACTGTCAGCCCAGGTGCGAAAGACGATGTCGCAGCCCCAATTGGTGACATTCTCGGTCGAGATTTCCGCTCGCATCGGTCGGGCCGTGTCGACATCCCAAAGGGACACCGAGGCCTGTACAGCCGGAGGCGAGCGGAACGCAGTGGCAAACAGCGTGGGGTGGCGGCGTTCGCGCGGACCGATGCCTGTCCACATATCTCCGCCGTCCTGAAAATCGGAAAAGAGATTGATTTCGCCCTGATCAATGCCCACCAGGTGACTTTTAATGATTTTCATGGCGCGCGTTTGGCCTTGGGAATGCTCAACTAAAGCGAGATATAGAGCACAAGATCGGCAAAAAAGCCGTGAACATGTGTCGCAAGTTCGGCAAATCCCCCAAAAGTCAGCAAAATATGTGGGCCAGAGGGCACCCGACGTCGGTCATCGCGGCAAAAGCGGCGCCCGGTGACGGGCTCGGATCCGATTGCGCGAGGCCTCAGAGCGCCGTGGGTTCCGCTGCAGCGGCGTGGGCTTTGGCGAGGGGGCACAGACCAGGGGCCAGCTTCCTGTCGTGAGCCTCGGATTGTGTTCGCACTGCACCCGGTCCAAGTCGCACGGTCGCCTGCGGGATGGGCTTGACGGCAGGCTGAACCCGGCGTCGATCCAGTCGCAGCGCTTGTGCGGAGACGCTGATGCCGCATCCGGAAGATCGCCCGGTCGCACGCATCACAGGCGCCAGCGGCGGCCTTGGCTCGGTAACGGCGCAGGCTCTGACGGCGGACGGCTATCGTCTGGCCCTGATGTCGCACAGTGGCTGTGGCGACATTGCAGTGCAGACGGGTGGGTTTGGGGTCGCCGGGTCGGTGCTGAGCGACACGGATGTCGACGCCACGGTCGCGCGCGCTGGAGGCTTTTGGCCGCATCGACGCAGCTGTCTTTGGAGCCGGTCGGCACCCGCGAGGTGATGAAAAGCTATGATGTTCCGGCTCCACCGGACGTGACAAAGGACTCGTTCCGCTATGACCCCGGAAACAACCGGGACATATTCGACGTTCCATGGCGAGCCTGGCATGACACCTGCGAGATGAGGGTTGTCGCGCCGATGCGATCGGCAGCGGTTCTGCCCCATATCGGTGCACCCGGCCGAGGATCTCTTGTTGCAATTTCGGGAATTGAGGCCGGTTAGCCGCGATTGCCCTATCCACTTGGCCCGACGCGGCTGTCCTTGAATGGCTTTGTCAAATAATTGTCCGACCGCCATGCGCCTCACGGGATCCGAGTCCACACCGTGTCTCCGGGATTGATGGAAAGCGCCAGCCAGGAGTTCCATCCCGGCTGAGCGCAAACCGGGCCAATGGGCCGTTTGGGTCGCAAAGCGGAGGTGGGGCAGACGATCGCGTTTCTTCTGTACGAGGCGGCAGGTTCCATCAACGGGTAATGAGTCACGGTCGATGATGGCGTGAACCTGCTGCTGGGCTAGTGAATTCGGCAGAGCGATCCTATGGCACAGCCGAACAGCAAAAAGGCCGCCCCAGGGGACGGCCTCTGATCAAGGTGATTGCGGGTGTTAAACCGACATATGATCGCCCAGCGCTTCCATGTCGGCCAGCAGCTTGGCCGCCTCATCGACAATGGTGTGCGGACCCTCCGCGCTTTGCGCCTGTTCATGGGCCGCGCGGGCACCGGCCACGAGATCATCGAGATGATCACGGGTCAATTCGTTCACCGGGATGGCCTTTTCCGCCAGCACCGTAATGCTTTCGGCCGCAATCTCGGCAAATCCACCGGTTACAACGAATTCGGACGGGCCGTCTGCGGTTTCGGCCTTGAGAATACCGGGGCGCAGAGTCGTGATCGTGGCAGCGTGATCCGGCATCGCGGTCATGTCGCCGTCGGCACCAGGGATTTGCACTGCACTGGCCTGCATCGACGCCAGACGCCGTTCCGGGCTCACGAGGTCGAATTGGATGGTGTCTGCCATTGTCTTCTCCTGTTTGGGAGCGGCGGGGTAAACCCCGCCCTACACCCGGCGGTTGATGACTG
>JBCDEC010000116.1:0-14159 GCA_039179965.1 Pseudomonadota bacterium | reverse complement strand
TGGAACACGCGCGGCGAGCGGCAGTGTTTTCAGTTCGGCCCCCGGGACCACCAGGCGATCGAGTGGACGCTTGCGCGCGATCCCAATGCCCAGATATCGGTCATATCCGGCGCCTGGGCGGTGCCGCTGTTCCGGTCCAACCGAAACTTTTCGGAACTGCGCCGCGAGGCGGCGGCCCTGCAAAAAATCGAGGCGGCGCATCTGAAAGTGCTGCGATCAAGCTGGGCCAAGGCCCGATTGCGGATCTGGACCATGGCGGAGTTCATCGAAAGCCCGATGGAGCCGTTGCAAACGATAATCGATGAAATCGGGACGTCCCGCCCGCGCCGTCTGGCCGAAGCGCCGCGCATGGTGGACCTTGAAGGCTTCGGTCAGTTCCTGCAGAACCTCAAGAACCAAGGGATGCACCCCTACCTGATGGGTGACTTCCCGGTGGAGAGAGAGGTCAAACATGCCGCGAAACCGCCGCGCAAACCCTATCTGGTCCAATAGGGCCCCATGACCGCGCGTTTCGACTATTTTGTCGTCTTCGCCGAGATGCGAACCGGGTCGAATTTTCTGGAAGCCAACCTCAACGCGCTGCCGACCGTGACCTGCCTGGGCGAGCTGTTTAATCCGCATTTCATTGGGTATCCGAACAAGTCAGAGATGCTGGGCGTTACGCAGGATGCGCGCGAAGCGGATCCGTTGAGCCTGGTGCAGAAGGTCAAGGCGCAGGCCGGGTTGGCCGGGTTTCGGTGCTTTCATGACCATGATGCCCGGGTGATCGAGGCGGCGCTGGGCGATCCGCGCTGCGCCAAGATCATCCTCACGCGCAACCCGCTGGAAAGCTATGTGAGCTGGAAGATTGCGCGGGCCACGGGTCAGTGGAAACTGACCAATGTCCAGCGGCGCAGGTCGGCCCAGGCGGAATTTGATCCTGCGGAATTTGCCGGTCATATCGAGGCTTTGCAGGCGTTCCAGGTGCATCTCATGCGCGGTTTGCAGACCTCGGGCCAGACGGCCTTTTACGTCGATTATGAAGATCTGCGGGATCTGGATGTGATGAACGGGCTGGCGGCCTGGATTGGGGTGGCGGACCGGCTGAACAAGCTGGATGACTCGCTCAAGCCGCAAAACCCGGCACCGCTGCGCGACAAGGTGTCCAATGCCGATGAGATGGACTCCGCGCTGGCCGGGTTCGACCGGTTTAATCTGACACAAACGCCGAATTTCGAGCCGCGCCGCGGGGCGGCGGTGCCCTCCTACGTGGCCGGCGCCCGCACGCCTCTGCTTTTTCTGCCGATCCGTGGCGGTCCGGAAGAAGCGGTGCTTGACTGGTTGGCTGCTCTGGACGGTGTCGGACGCGAAGACCTGGTGACCCAGATGAGCCAGAAGGATCTGCGCCGGTGGAAGCGCGGCCACCGCGGCCATCGCAGCTTTACGATCCTGCGCCATCCGGTTGCGCGCGCGCACGCGACCTTTTGCCAGCGCATCCTGCAGACCGGGCCCGGCAGTTACTCCGGTATCCGCGACACGCTGCGCAAGGTGTTCAATGTCTCGGTCCCCAAGGACGGCCCGCAGACCGACTGGAGCCGGGCGGCGCACCGCAAGGCGTTCCTGGAGTTTTTGACCTTTCTGGAGGCCAATCTGGCGGGTCAAACCGCGATCCGCGTGGATGCCGCCTGGTGCAGACAATCGCAGGTCCTGCAGGGCTTTGGTGACTTTGCCCCACCGGACCTCGTGCTGCGCGAGCCGGGTTGGTCAGAGGCGCTGGGCGATCTGGCCACCGCTCTTGGTGCGCAGGCCACACCGCCGGGACCGCAAGCCCAGGTCGATGGGCCCTACCCGCTGGACGCTATCTATGACGCGGAGATAGAAGACAAAGTGAGCAAGATCTATCAGCGCGACTACATGATGTTCGGATGGGGACCCTGGTCAGGCTAGCGCACGGCCCCCGCCACCGGGCGCCGGAAAATTTCAAATTTTCCGGTCCGGAATTTTTTGGAAAATTCCGCTACGCCGCCTGAACGGACCGGCCTTCTGTCAGGATCGTGTAGAGGGTGGGCGCGTCGTGATTGGCGCGGAGCTTTGAGCACAGGGTCTGGTCGCGCAGCGTGCGCGACACCAGGGCCAGGGCCTTGAGGTGATCCACGCCGGCGTCCTCAGGTGCGAAGAGCGCGAATGCAATATCAACGGCCTGCCGGTCAATCGCGCCGAAATCGATCGGCTTTTCCATCAGCACAAAGACGCCCTTGACCTGTTCGAGTCCGGGCAGTCGGCAATGCGGCAACGCCACGCCGTGACCCACCCCGGTCGGGCCAAGGCTTTCGCGCTCCAGGAGCGCATCGACCGTTTGGGTCGCGTCCAGATCATAGGCGGACTGAGCCAGATCCGCGATATCCTGCAAAAGCCGTTTCTTGCTGGACACCGAGGTCAATACTTTCACCGCCTCTGGTACGAGGACTTCCGAAACATCCATCTCAACTGCTCCGACCCGCCGTTTGCTGACAAGGCCTTCAAAAAGTTACGGATCGATCCAACCGATATTGCCGTCGTCTCGCCGATACACCACGTTCAGGCCGTCTTTGCCTTCCTTGCGGAACACCAAGACGGGCGCGCCAGCCAGTTCCATCTGCATCACAGCCTCGCCGACGGACAAAGACGGGATCTTTGTCTCCATCTCAGCGACGATGATCGGTTGCAGCGACTCGGGCTCAGCTTCTTCCGGGAGTTCCTCAGAGGCGAGGATATACGAGGACGCCCCAAGGAGTTCAACCGGTTCCGCGCGTTCGCGGTGATGATCCTTCAAACGGCGTTTGTAGCGCCGCAATTGTTTGTCCATCTTTTCACAGCAGCCATCAAAAGCGGCATAGATCTCGGTCGCATGGGCCTTGGCCTGGGCCGTCAGCCCGGTCGACAAATGCACCGTGGATTCGCACACGTATTCATGGGCCGAGCGCGAAAAAACCACCTGGGCATCTGTTGGTCGCTGCGCGTATTTCGCAACCACGCTGCCCAGTTCCGCTTCGACATGGGTGCTCAGCGCCGCTCCGATGTCGATTTGATGTCCGCTGATTTGATAGTTCATGCGCTCTCCTTGTGGTAGTTCACCCGTCAACTGACTGCGGGTCGCATCAGATCTAACGGGTGATAGTGAAAAGCTGGACCGTAGCGCTCTGCGTCAGGTTACTGCGACAAGAACCGGAACAGTCGCGGTCAGAGTCGGGCGCAGTGTCGCGTATCAATCGGGCCATACCCGCTATTGAGAACCGCAAGGAGCGCGCTGTCAATCAAAACACGTCGCCTCGGCGGTCAAAAGTGGGTTTCGATGATGGCGACAAAGATGTCTTAACATCCCGTTAAGAAATGCGAAAATTGTCGCCCAGATAGACCCGGCGAACATTTTCGTTCTCAACCACATCGCGGGGAGTGCCTGACATCAGCACCTTCCCGTCATGGAGAATATAGGCACGTTCGACGATATCCAAAGTCTCGCGCACGTTGTGATCCGTGATCAGCACGCCGATGCCCCGGTTTTTGAGGTCCGCGACGAGATGGCGGATGTCCCCGACCGAGATCGGGTCAACGCCTGCAAAGGGTTCGTCCAGCAGCAGGTACTTCGGCTCAGCCGCCAGGCATCTGGCGATCTCGACCCGTCGCCGCTCGCCCCCTGACAGCGCCAGCGCCGGAGCGCGGCGCAGATGTTCGATGGAGAAGTCGGAGAGAAGCTCTTCCAACCGTTCGCGCCGTGTGTGCTGATCGGTGACCACGGCTTCGAGCACCGCTGAGATGTTGTCTTCGACCGACAACCCGCGAAAGATCGACATCTCCTGTGGCAGGTAGCCGATGCCCAGCCGCGCACGCCGGTACATCGGCATGGTCGTCACGTCCCGCCCGTCAATCCTCACCCGGCCGGCTTCGGGATAGACAAGCCCCGCCACGGCATAAAAGGTCGTGGTCTTGCCGGAACCGTTGGGGCCGAGCAAGGCGACCACTTCGCCCCGGTCCAGATGCATGGAGAAGTCGCGGATCACCACCTTCCGGCGGTAGGATTTCCTCAGGTGTTCGACCTGCAACCCGCGCGAACCGGAGGTGACATCAAGGGCCGGACCGTCCATCACTGGTCAGCCGGCAGGAAAATCGTGCGGACCCGCCCGGTCATCCGCGCTGTTCCGGTGGCCAGATCGACATTCAACTGCTCGCCGCTGAGCGCATTTTGTCCCTGGGTCAACAGCACATCTCCGGTCATCACCACCTGACCGCTGTCGATGGCATAATCGGCCTTGTCGGCTTCGGCGGCGTCCGGCCCATTGACCAGCACAACCTCGCCGGTGGCGACCAGCCGGTCGATGCCCGAGCGGTCTTCCTTGTAGACGACCAACACCTCGGTGGCCGACAGACGCATCTCGCCCTGACCGACAACCACATTTCCGGTAAAGACCGCCGTCCCGTCTGCCTGATTGACGTCAAGCGCGTCGGCGGTGACTTCCACCGGCAAGGAGGTGTCGGCGCGCAGGCCTCCAAAGGCCAGGTTTGCACCCTGCGCCAGCGCCGAAGTGGCCAGCCAGCAGGCGCTGAGCGCAAAGAACAGGAAACGTGGCAGCACGAGGGGTTATTTCTCAGTCGTTTGGTCTTGCGATTGCGGATCGTATACCAGCTTGACGCCATTGAGGAATACCAAATGCGTGGCGTCTCCGTCATTGTCGGGGGCGGAAACCCGCAGAGCACCCGCATCAAGACGACCCAATGGGCCGCTGCCGGTGACCGGACCGGGTGCCGTGGCATCGATTCGCCGCACCGCTGTTTCCAGCCTGTCGGTGACCAGACGATAGCCGGTGTCCGTCACAATTGTGACCTGCCCGCGAAATTCGGCGCGGTCTTTTGGCAGGTTCACCCAACCGCTTTGCGATTGCAGTGTGATCACCCCGCCTTGGGCCAGGCGCAGTTCTCCGCGCAGATCCTCCGCCGCGCCCGGCGTGTCCGAATTGCCCGGCGCTGCCTTGCTGGCGGACAGAAACACCTGGTCGCCGCGCGGTGTGGTGCTGGCAAAGCGCGGCGCCGTGATTTGCTGGTCACGGGCGCGAATGGCAAGCTCGGCGTCCGAGAAGGGGATCGTCGCATTGGGATCGGGGCCCCGGGACAACAGAAAAAGCGTGGAGAGTATGGCCAGAGCCGCCAGAGGAAGGACCACCTTGAGAAAGGCCACCCGGCGGGAATAGCGGTCCATCATGCAATGCCTGCGCGCAGACAATCATGCAGACGGATCAATCCTTCCGCCTGTTTCGCGCCGTTGGGCACCACAAAAAGACAGGTGATCTTGCCGCTCATCTGGGCCACGGCCTCCTCGGCCAGTGCCGTTGGCGTGATGGTGCGGGGATTGCGGGTCATCACATCAACCGCCGTCTGCGTCAGCAGCCCATCCATGTGTCGTCGCAGGTCGCCATCCGTGATGATACCTGTCAAATGGCCCGCCGTATCGGTCACACCGGCCACGCCAAAGCCTTTCTGCGTCATTTCGATCAGAACGTCGCTCATCGCGTGGTTTTCCGTCACCAGGGGCAGCGCCGCGCCGGTGTGCATCAGATCGCCAACGGTCGAGAGCCGCGCGCCCAGTTTGCCGCCGGGATGAAAATTGCGGAAGGCATCCGGCCCGAAGTCGCGGTGCTGCAAGAGCGCCACTGCCACGGCGTCGCCCATGGCAAGCGTCAGCGTGGTGGATATCGTTGGCACCATACCGAAACCGCAGGCCTCGCCCATGGCGGGGATCAGCAGATGCGCATCCGCCGCCCGCATGAGCGTGCTGTCCATCCGGCTGGACAGCCCCACCAAAGGGATCTGGAAGCGCCGCGTGTAGGCAATCAGGTTGGCGAGTTCCGGCGCCTCGCCGGAGTTGGATATCGCCAGAACCACATCGCCCCGCGCCACCATGCCGAGATCGCCGTGACTGGCCTCGGACGGGTGCACGAAATGAGCGGGCGTTCCCGTGGACGCAAGCGTTGCCGCGATCTTGCGCCCGATGTGCCCCGATTTGCCAATGCCGGACACGATGATCCGCCCGGTCGCCTGCAACATCATCTCGACGGCGGCAGCAAAGCGGCTGTCAAAGGCATTGGCCAGCGTCTCCAGCGCCCTGGCTTCGTCCTGCACAACCTGCTGCGCGGTCGCGAGAAAGCGTTCGGTTTCGGTCATGAATGGGCGAAGATGTCGGTCTCGGGCCAACCCGCCAGATCGAGCCGTGCCCGCATGGGCAGAAAGTCAAAGCAGGCCTGTGCCATCTCGACCCGCCCTTCGCGCGCGATCATGACATCCAGCGCCTCGCGCAACTGGTGCAGATACAGGACGTCCGAGGCAGCATAGTCGAGCTGCGCCTGGCTGAGCGTGTCTGCGCCCCAATCGCTGGATTGCTGCTGTTTGGAGATGTCGATGCTCAGAAGCTCGGAACAGAGATTCTTGAGGCCATGCCGGTCCGTGTATGTCCGCACCAGCCGCGAGGCGATTTTTGTGCAATAGACCGGCGCGGCCAGAGCGCCAAAGGCGTGATACATCGCGGCAATGTCAAAGCGCCCAAAGTGGAACAGCTTCAGCACTTCCGGGTCTTCCAGCATTCCAGCGAGGTTGGGCGCCGCTGACTGCCCTTTTTCGACCTGTACGATATGTGCGTTGCCATCTCCGCCGGACATCTGGATGACGCACAGCCGGTCGCGATGCGGGTTCAGGCCCATGGTTTCACAATCGATGGCGACGACCGGACCCAGATCCAGCCCATCTGGCAGATCGTTTTCGTACAAGGTGTTGGCCAAATTCAGCCCTCCGCAGTTTGAGCCCAAATAGGAGGTCTTTGCGCCAAACTCAACCGACGCAAGGTCACCGGGTATATCCGCACAGGGCTCTGGCCCGCAGCATTGCGCTGGGGCTAGGCTGCGGAAATGGCGAGGGGAGAGCGACATGCACGTCTATGATCGTGAGGATTTGGAGTTTCAGCTCTTTGATGTGGCGCGGGTCGAAGAGGTGGCCGGTCCGACCCTCGACCGGTCGGCGATCCTGGGTATGCTCGACACCGCCGATCAGATCGCGGCGGATCATTTTGTGCCCCATGGACGGTTGCTCGATGAGGCCGAACCGGTCTTTGCACAGGGTCGCGCGATCCTGCCGGACGAGGTTCAGCCGGCGGTGCAGGCGTTTATCGACGGCGGGTTTCTGGCCAGCCCCTTTCCGGAAGAGCATGGCGGGCTGGGGTTGCCCGAAACGGTCCACCAGGCGGCGGCTTTTGTCTTTTCGGCGGCCAATGTCGGATTGAACGGTTATGCCATGCTGACCATCGGTGCGGGCCGCTTGATCCAGTCCTTTGGCACGCCGGCGCAGAAGGCCGCCTATCTTGCGCCAATGGTCGAAGGCCGCTTCTTTGGCACCATGTGTCTCAGCGAACCTCAGGCGGGGTCTTCGCTTTCGGACATCACCACGCAGGCCGAGCCCCTGCCCGACGGGCGGTATAGGATCTCGGGGCGCAAGATGTGGATTTCGGGCGGAGACCACGATCTGTCGGACAACATCGTCCACATGGTGCTGGCCAAAATTCCGGGTGGCCCGCCCGGCGTCAAAGGCATCTCGCTTTTCATTGTCCCGAAGATCCGCCTGGACGGCACGCCCAACGACGTGACGCTGGCCGGGCTCAACCACAAGATGGGGTTTCGCGCCACGACCAATTGCGCGCTGAACTTCGGAGACGACGGACATTGCATCGGCGAACTGGTGGGTCAGCCGCATCATGGTCTGGCCTACATGTTCCAGATGATGAACGAGGCCCGCATCGGCGTGGGCGTTGGCGCCACAGCGCTTGGGCAGGCCGGGTATCAGGCGTCGCTGGCCTATGCGAACGAGCGCCCTCAGGGGCGGTCGCCCAAAGACAAGGACCCGACCTCGTCACAGGTGTCCCTGACCGAACATGCCGACGTGCGCCGCCTGCTTCTGGCGCAGAAGGCGGCCGTTGAACCCGCCCTCGCACTGGCGCTTTATTGCGCAACACTGGTGGATCGGCATCGGGCGGGCGATGGCGAGGCGCTGATCCTGCTCGATGTGCTCACCCCCATCGCCAAATCCTGGCCCTCTGAATATTGTCTGGAGGCCAACAAACACGCGATCCAGGTTCTGGGTGGTGCCGGGTACACCCGGGATTACCCGGTCGAACGATATTACCGCGACAATCGCCTCAATCCAATCCACGAAGGCACGCATGGCATTCAGGGGCTGGACCTTCTGGGGCGCAAGGTCCTGATGAACAATGGCGCCGGTTTCGCCGCCCTCGCATCCGCCATGCGCCGCGATATTGCCGCCACGGACCATCCTCTGGCGCCAGCGCTGGGGCCGGCTGTTGACCGGCTTGACGCCGTCACCCGGCATCTCGCCGGCGAAGTCCGTGCCGATCCCGAACGCGGCCTCGCAAATGCAACGCTGTATCTGGACCTTACGGGCCACGTTGTCATGGGGTGGATGTGGCTGCGTCTTGCCATCGCGGCGCGGGCGCGGGCGGCGCGCGAGGGTGACCGGGATTTTCTCAAGGGAAAGCAGCAGGCGGCCCGATACTTTTTCGCGCGCGAACTGGTGCGCACGGATGGTTGGGCAGCGGTGCTGATGGCCAATGACTCCTCGGCTCTGGACATGCAAGCCGGCTGGTTCTGAGCCAATAGGGTCATCGGTGATGCCCGCTATCCTCATGCGTTGCGCAAAAGTGACACTTTGGACGACCACACCCGTTAAAATTTGTTTCCATATATCGCCCAGTGGTATAGTTTCTGGGAAGTAGTTTCGTTTAAGTTGAGTGATGCCTGCGCCGTGACCCAACCAAAGAAAAAGATACTCATGATCGAAGCCGACTTCTTCGCCCGGTTCATGATCCAGGAAATCCAGACCACGCTTGGGGTGGATATTGAGTTGGCCTACACGCTTGAAGACGGGATCAATCGCCTGACACGCGATCCCCGTTCCTACGGGGTGGTCATCTTCGATGTCTGCAGTCAGATGCGAAGCTCCGACAGCCCGGAGCGGAACGCCGTGTCTGACAACATGTTCGGCGCTGTCCCGGTCATCGCCTATTGCGCCGAGGAAGACAGGTGCGCCCAGGCCTGCATCGACGGACAAGGGCTGTCGGGACATTTGCAGAAACCACTGACGCCCGGCGAAGTGATGAGCCTTGTCGATCAGTACTGCTGAACGGGCGACAGGTGCCCGGCCTGCCTACGGATCGGCGGTCGACGGGTCGGGGGTCGATGGGTCGGCGGGCAACCCGTTGGCTTCGGCGACAAAGTCCGCGAGCATCGGCACGTAGCGATCGCCCTGGCCGGCCGCTTCCATTGCCGCCAGCGCATTGCGCACAGTCTCCTGCACTGGATTGACCGCCCCGAGACTGACCGCAAGATTTGCCAGGTACGCCATGTCCTTATGTCCGTTCTTGATGGAGAACCGGTGCGCGTTCTCGTCCCGCTCCAAGGTCCATTTCATGAAGGTCTCGTAGAACCCGTTTGCCATCCGCCCCGAACCGATCACCGCATCAAATTGTTCGACCGTCAGCCCAGCCTTGCGGGTCAGCGCCAGGGCTTCGGCAAACAGCACGCCGTAACCCATCGAAATGAAATTGTTGATCAATTTCATTTTGTGCCCCAGCCCGACCGGCCCGAGATGCACGATGTTTCCGGCCCAGCAGTCGAGAATCGGTTTGATCTGCGAAAAGACCTCTGGCGTGGCGCCCACCATGGTATCGAGCGTACCGGCCCAGGCTTCCTTCGGGGTGCGACCCAGGGGCGCGTCGGCAAAGGCAATCCCGGCCTCTGCCAGCACCTCGGACAGTTTCAGCGTGCTGACCGGATCTGAGGTGGAGCAATCGATCACCACCGTTCCGGGCTTTGCATGCGCGGCGATCCCGTCCGGGCCCAGGACATTGGCCTCGACCTGCGGGCTGCCCGAGACGCAAAGCACAATGATCTCCGAGCGTGCCGCGAGGTCGGGCAGGCTATGCGCCTCTGTTGCGCCATGAGCGACGAGGTCCTCGACATTGGTTCGGTCACGATGCGCAATCACCGTCAGACCGTGGCCCGCCTTCAGCACGTTGCTGGCCATGGCATGCCCCATCAGCCCCACACCTATGAAACCCAATTGGGTCATTGCCGGTCCTCCCTCATATTGTCTGTTGCCCGGCCCAGAGTGCCGGGCAGGGGGCCGCCGTGCAAGAGCCGGCGCCCGCTGTTCCCGATCCGCGACGCGGCGTGGCGGATGATGAACCCATGCCGCCCTGCAGAACGGTTCGAGGGCGAAGAAAGACTCTGACAGGTCGCTTCCGAAATTGACTGCACGATCAGACAGATAGAGGAGTGGCACAAGAGTTGCGCTGCGGCGCAGCATCACCGTTACAGCAAGGAAGCGAAATGACGTCCTTTGTCCTTACCGTTCAATGTCCGTCGCGGCGCGGGATCGTGGCCGCCGTGTCCGGCTTTCTCGCCGATCACGGGTGCAACATCACGGATTCAGCGCAGTTTGATGACACCCAGACCGAACGGTTCTTCAGCCGAATCCGGTTTCAACCCGAAACCGGCGCGACACTTGAGGCGCTGCGCTTGGGGTTTGCGCCGGTGGCGGAGGCATTGGACATGGATTGGGGCATCCACGACAGCGGCTATCGCATGAAAGTGCTGATCATGGTCTCCAATTTCGGCCATTGTCTCAACGACCTGCTCTATCGCTGGCGCATCGGTGCCCTGCCGGTCGACATCGTCGGTGTGGTGTCCAACCACATGACCTATCAAAAGCTGGTGGTGAACCACGATATTCCGTTCCACCACATCCGCGTGACAAAAGAAAACAAGCCGGAGGCCGAAGCGCGGCTGATGGCCGTGGTCGAAGACTCAGAGGCTGAACTGGTCGTTCTGGCCCGCTACATGCAGATCCTGTCTGACGAATTGTGCCAGAAAATGTCGGGGCGGATCATCAACATCCACCATTCCTTCCTGCCGTCGTTCAAAGGCGCAAACCCCTACAAACAGGCGTTTCAGCGGGGCGTGAAGCTGATCGGGGCCACGGGGCACTACGTGACGGCCGATCTCGATGAAGGGCCCATCATCGAACAGGACACGGTCCGTGTCACCCATGCGCAAAGTCCGTCGGATTATGTCTCGCTCGGGCGCGATGTCGAAGCGCAGGTGCTGGCCCGGGCCGTGCACGCACATATTCATCACCGCTGCTTTATCAACGACGACAAGACGGTTGTGTTCCCCGCGAGCCCCGGGTCCTTTGCGTCCGAACGCATGGGATAACAACCGCCATCACGTCAGCAGAATATCCGAGACGATCTCGTCATAGGTCACGTGTCGCAGGCTGACGCTGTTGTCCTCGTCGAAGTTGAAGACCAGCGTGTCACCATCCTGCTCCGCGAGGTTGCGCAGACCGGCCCTGGAAAAGTCATCGGCGTACCCCGCCAGGTGCAGGATGTCCCGACCGGGTTCGAAATCCGCGATGGAATCGTGATCGCTCCCCTGGCGGAACATGAACTTGTCCCTTCCGCCCATGCCGAACAGCACATCGTTGCCGCCGCGTCCAAACAGCCGGTCATCGCCACTGTGCCCAAAGAGCTTGTTGCGGGCGTTGTCGCCGACCAGCGTGTCATTGTACCTGGTGCCATAGAGGTTTTCGATGCTCAGGAACCGGTCGCCCGCCGCCTGACCAGTGTTCTTGTCGGTCAGAATCATATCGACGATGACCTTGCTGTTGGCGTTCTTGTACTGCGCGCGGTCCTGACCCTCGCCACCCAGAAGAACGTCAGCCCCCGACCCTCCGATCAGAATGTCATTCCCCGAATTGCCCGCCAGCCGGTCATTGCCACCCTTTCCAACGATCAGGTCATTGCCCGATGCGCCAATGAGTGTGTCGGCGCTGCTGGTGATGGCAAAGGCTTCGAGACGCAGAATTTCCCAATCCTTCAGCGATACCTTGGCCAGGCCGTCATTCCACTGAAGATCCCTCTTTTCGAGGTACTTCATGCGGACGTCCGCCGCTGCCAAATCTTCCGCGCTGGCCCGCCCGCCGACATCGTCGCCCAGGATCGTCGCGGTCAGAAAGTAGGCTCCACAGAAATCCTCGATCATATCGGAAAAGTCGAGCTTGAGATCCCGCGAATAGGGGGACTGATTGACCACGAAGGCCACGTTTTTGTCCTGACTGACGTAGGAGTAATACTCGATATCGAACTCATCCCCGACCCGCATCAGATCGCCGTGGGAACTGGCGGTCAGGCCTTCCAGCGAGCGGCTCATCATCTCAAATGCCGCACCGGCGTGTTTGAGCTTTGGATCGACCGATGAGGTCACCTGGGAAACATGGGTCAACGCGGTGGAATTCACCGACGTGCCCATCATCTTCCAGATCTGGGCGCTGTCGATGCCGAAAAGCGCAGCCTTGTGGAACAGCTCGACCACCACCGTGGCCTGCTTGAGCCCATAGCCATACTTGTCGGCCTTGGCCGACTGCAGGTTCCATTCCGACAGCGCGTAGGTCAGGTCGTCGGCCTTGGCGCTGCGCCCGTTGGGCCCGGAATAGAGCGCGTCTTCCATCTTGGAAAACGACGCAAAGGCCGGTGTCTTGGCCCCATCGTCCAATGCGAAGTTGTCGGCATAGACATGGTTGACGATGCCGTCGATCAGATCTGCCGCGCCCGCCTTCTTGATGCCATCGGCGATCTGGCCGGGCTGTACGCCGTGTCCGTATTTGTTGTTGTTGTATTCATTGCGCGAATGCACCGTTTGGACCAGGATGTCAGCGTCATACCGGGCATCGGCCAGCGCATCGGAAATGCGGACGGCCGCCTTTCCGGCCAGATTTCCGTATTCGACCTGGTTCATTTGACCAGATCCCCAGAATTCATTGCCAATCTCGAATGCATCGATGTCCACATTCCAGTATTTGGCCGTTGCCACGGCCTTGGTGACGAAGGTTTCGAGCTGATTTAAATAGGACTTGCTAACGGCACGAGCCGAAACATCGTCGTCGCGATCTGTTTTGACCGGGTTGCCGAGCAATCCATTCACAGTCGGCAGCACAATTGTGACGGAGGCCTTCGACGCTGCCGCCATTTTCATGAATTTCGACATTGGGACAACGGTGTCGCCGCTGGGCGCGTCGATGAAATCCTCCGGCGACCTCGCAAAATGCCGGGTATCGGTCATGTCCAGCGACTTTTCTGAGATCGAGCCGCCCGGATAGCGCCAGGTCGAAATCCCGGTCGCCGCATTCACCCAGGCAAAGTCTTCATCCGAGATGTTGGCGTTGCGATTGGCGAAGAAAAAGTTCCCGCCAAACATCGCATCCGTAATCTTGTCTCCAAACTTTTCCCCTGTGTTCACAGAGATATAGCCCGGGGCTGCCTGGGCGGACGCTGCAACCGGCGCAGCAAGTGCGATGTCCGTCTCGATGTCCTCTGCCAAAGACGCAGGGCGCGCAAGGTCTATCCCCGCGCGCAGGCTCGTCAGTTCCCACGTGTCCCCTTGCGCATTGGACATCGTAAGCGTCGTGCCCCATGTCCCGTCATCTGCGGGCGCCTGAAATGAGACCTCGAAGTCTTCATCCGACTTGAGGAATTTCTGAAACTTGCGAATGCCAGCCTGATCGCCAACAATATCTGTTATGGCCTTTGTGCTCAGCGGACCTGACAGGTCGAACGTGTCGTCGCTCTGGTATTTTGGGCCCAAAATACCGTTGGCAAAGTCGGACAATACGGAAAGGAAACGCACATTGTGCATCGGTTGGGCCCTTGACTGAAGACGTTGGGCCCTTTTCGTGCGGAACTGCGGCGAAACTGTGCGCGGAATTAAACGCTGAGATGGTGGTCCCCGAAAGTTCTAATTGATAAAACTAGCAGAAACCGATGTCAGAAATCGATGTCGAAAAATTTCCAAAAAATTGAGAAATGAATGAATTAAGCCAATTTAAAAGTGGATCATGGCACAGGGCCGGACGGACCGATGGTCCATCCGGGCCCTTGGGTGTTCCGGGGCAGACTAAAGCGACCCGCCTAAAACCTGAATCGCGGGGATTCCCACACGCGTGATTTTGTGATTCATCCTGTTTGGGAGGATGGATCATGTCAGCACCTTTGCCAGACGCGCTTCGGGCGCGGTTTCAGCGATACATTGAGGAAG
>JBCDEC010000115.1:0-14277 GCA_039179965.1 Pseudomonadota bacterium | reverse complement strand
TCCGGGTTCAGCCCGGTGACATGCTGCCCATCGGCTTCGCGCCCGATCGCGGCAATATCTTTGATTTGCAAACCGAAGCCCGGATCTGATCCGGACCCAAAAGGATGATCGCCATGGATGTTTCCTATCAGCTTTATTCTGCGCGCGATGCCGGCCCCTGGGCAGACACGTTCAAGACCCTGGCCGGGGCAGGATATACCCAGGTCGAGGGCTTTGCCGGCGTCTACGCAGACCCCGCGGCCACCAAAGCGCAGTTGGATGCGCTGGGGCTCAGCATGCCGTCCGGCCATTTCTTCCCGATCTCAGCTTTCGAGGAGGGATGGGACAGCTCTCTGGCCACGGCCCGGACCCTTGGCATGGAGCGGCTCTTCTGCCCGGCGCCCGAGGACGTCTTCCGCAACGGCACCGATGCGGCGGCCTGGATCGATCTGGCCAAACGACTGGAGGCGGCGGGCCAGAAGGTGCGCGATGCGGGCCTTCGCTTTGGCTGGCACAACCACCATTGGGAATTCATGCCATTGCCCGGCGGTGAAATCGCTATGGACCTGATCCTGGAACATGCGCCCTCCATCGAATGGGAGATGGACGTGGCCTGGGTGGTGCGCGGTAGCTCGGACCCGCTGACCTGGATCGAGACGTTCGGCGACCGGATCTCGACGGCACATGTCAAAGACATCGCGCCAGAGGGGGAATGCGCGGACGAAGACGGCTGGGCTGACGTCGGGCAGGGCACGCTCGACTGGGCCGGGCTCACGGCGGCCCTGCGCAAGGCCGGGGTCGATCTATTTGTGATGGAGCATGACAAGCCCTCGGATGCGACCCGTTTCGCCGAGCGCTCCATCGCGGCCTTCAAGACATACTGAGGACGAGACACATGAGCACCCCTCTGGGCATCGGCGTCATTGGCTGTGGCAACATCTCTGCGGCCTACATGCGCCTGGCACCGCTTTTTCAGGACATCGAAATGCGCGCCTGCGCGGATTTGAGCGCCGAGGCCGCACAGGCCAGAGCGACCGAATTCGACCTGCGTGCCGAAACGGTTGATGGTCTGCTGGCCGCCGATGACATTGACATTATCGTCAATCTCACGATTCCGGCGGCGCATTTCGAGGTCTCCAAATCCATTCTGGACGCCGGCAAGAACGTCTATTCGGAAAAGCCCTTTGTGCTGTCCGTCGAGGACGGCGCGGCGTTGAACAAGATGGCCTCGGAAAAGGGCCTGCGCGTGGGCTCGGCACCCGACACTTTTCTGGGCGGGGCGCATCAGTTCGCACGCCATCTGATCGATGAAGGTGCGGTCGGACGGATCGCCTCGGGCACCTGTTTCGTGCAAAGCCCGGGTATGGAGATGTGGCATCCCAACCCGGATTTCTTCTTCCAGCCCGGCGGCGGGCCGATCCTTGATCTGGGCCCCTATTACATCTCCAACCTGGTGCAGTTGCTGGGACCGGTGAAACGGGTGACGGCGATGTCTTCTTCGGCGCGCGCCGAACGGGTCATTAGCTCCAAACCGCGGGCGGGCGAGACCATTCCGGTTGAGACCCCGACCACAATTCACGCCATCCTGGCCTTCGAGAACGGCGCACAGATCACCTATTGCGCCAGTTGGGATGTCTGGGAACATGGCCATTCCAACATGGAACTCTACGGGCTGGAGGGCACGCTGCATGTGCCCGATCCCAACTTCTTCGGGGGAGAGGTGCGCATGACCCAGAAGGGTGCCTTTGTGAACCCCGGCGTGGCCTGGGAGCATCCCTTCGGCGTGGCCAATGATGGCGGGCGCGCGAACTACCGGGCGTCGGGCCTGGCTGATATGGCCTGCGCCATTCGCGAGGGCCGGGCGCATCGCTGTTCCGACGACTTCGCGCTGCATGTGGTGGATGTGATGACGGCCATTCTGGCCTCCGGCGAAGACGGGACGTTCAAGGATATCGCCACGCCCTGCGCACGCCCTGCCGCCCTGGGCCCGGCAGCCGCCAAGGCGCTTTTGGCATGAGCGACTGGAGCGCATCGGCCAACCGCTACGACAACATGCTCTACCGTCGCTGTGGGCGGTCGGGCGTGATGCTTCCGGCGATCTCCCTAGGGCTGTGGCACAATTTCGGGGACGACACGGCGCATCAGACCAAGCGGGACATCCTCTTTGAAGCCTTCGATTGCGGCATCACGCATTTCGATCTGGCCAACAACTACGGGCCGCAGCCGGGTGCGGCGGAACTGGCCTTTGGCGACATTCTGGCCCGGGAATTCAAGCCATACCGGGATGAGCTGATCATCTCGTCCAAGGCCGGCTACCGTATGTGGCCGGGGCCTTACGGCGAATGGGGATCGCGCAAATACCTGATCGCGTCCTGTGATCAGTCGCTCAAGCGGCTGGGACTCGAGTACGTGGACATCTTTTACTCGCATCGCTTTGACCCTGACACTCCGCTCGAAGAAACAATGCTGGCGCTTGACCAGATCGTGCGCTCGGGCAAGGCGCTCTACGCGGGCATTTCGTCCTACAACTCCCGGCGCACGCGCGAAGCCGTCGCGATCCTGACCGAACTTGGCACGCCCTGTCTGATCCATCAGCCCAGTTATTCGATGATCAATCGATGGGTTGAGGAAGACGGGCTGTTGGACACGCTCGACGATCTGGGTGTTGGCTCGATCGCGTTCACGCCGCTGGCGCAAGGCATGCTGACCAACAAGTATCTCGCCGGCACGCCCGACGGCAGTCGGGCCACGCAGGGCAAGTCGCTCAAGTCGGAGTTTCTGAACGAAGGCACCCTGTCGGCGATCCGTGCGCTCAATGGCATTGCCGAAGCACGCGGCCAGACGCTTGCGCAAATGGCGCTCGCCTGGGTGCTGCGCGGCGGGCGCGTGACGACGGCGCTGATCGGCGCAAGCCGGCCTACGCAGGTGCGCGACTGTGTCGGCGCGCTTGGCAACCTGGACTTCAGCGCGGCCGAGCTGGCCGACATTGATGCCCATGCCAAGGATGCAAATGTGAACCTCTGGGCGGCCTCGTCGGAACGGGACGGGCCGCAGCGCTGATGCAGTCCAGCCTGGAAATATATGATCTGGAATCGGAGCGCACGACAATCCTGTTGCAGACCGACGCGCATATCGAAGCGCCAAACTGGGCCCCGTCGGGCGACTGGCTTTTGGTCAATGCGGACGGGCGGCTCTACCGGGTCGATCTGGCGCGCCCCGCGATGGATCCCTTCGATACGGGCGACTTCACCCAGTGCAACAACGATCACGGGTTTTCCCCCGATGGCGCGTTGATCGCCCTCAGCGACAAGCACCTGACGGAGCAATCCTGCATCTTCGTCATGCCGACGGCCGGCGGAACCCCGCAACGGGTGACCAGCGCCACGCCGTCGTGGTATCACGGCTGGTCGCCGGATGGCGCGCGCCTGATCTACACCTGTGTGCGGGACGGAATTTTTGGCATTGCGACCTGTGCGCCCGACGGCGGGGACGAGACGGTTCTGATCTCGGGTCCCGGCCACTACGATGGGCCGGACTACACGCCGGACGGTGCCTGGGTCTGGTTCAACTCCGACCGGGGCGGCGTCATGGATCTGTGGCGCATGCGCGCCGATGGTTCCGACCCGCAGCGCATGACTGACGGAGAGGAGGTTGACTGGTTTCCACATCCTTCCCCGGACGGACGCCATGTGCTCTATCTGGCCTATCCGCCCGGGACCGAGGGACATCCGTTTGGGCGGAATGTCACGCTACGCCTGATGCCGATCGACGGGGGGGAGGCACGCCCGTTGCTCGCGCTCTTTGGTGGACAAGGGACACTGAACGTGCCCTGCTGGTCGCCCGACGGAAGTCGGTTTGCCTTTGTCCGCTACTTCGACACTGACTAAGAGAAAGGAGACCGCCATGCCAGGACTGATCAAGGGTCCCGCCCTGTTTCTCGCGCAGTTTGCGAGTGACGAAGCGCCCTACGACTCGCTGGAAAACATCACCAAATGGGCCGCTGGCCTGGGCTACACGGGGGTGCAGATCCCATCCTTTGATCCCCGGATTTTTGATCTCGACAAGGCAGCGGACAGCGAGACCTATTGCGATGAGGTCAAAGGCATCTGCGCCGATGCGGGCGTCGAGATCACCGAGCTGTCGACCCATTTGCAAGGCCAGCTTGTTGCCGTGAACCCGGCCTATGATCTGGCCTTTGACGCCTTTGCGCCGGCCTCGGTGCACAAGAACCCCGCCGCGCGCCAGGAATGGGCCGTGGACCAGATGAAAAAGGCGGCGGTGGCCAGCAAGCGACTTGGGCTCAACGCCTCTGTCAGCTTTACCGGATCGCTGGCGTTTCCCTATCTCTATCCCTGGCCGCCGCGCACGGCCGGTCTGATTGAAGAGGCCTTTGACGAACTGGCCCGTCGCTGGAAGCCCATTCTGGATGTCTATGACGACAATGGCGTGGACGTGGGGTACGAGATCCACCCCGGCGAGGATGTCTTTGACGGCGCGACATTCGAGATGTTCGTCGATGCGCTCGACGGCCATCCGCGCGCGCAGATCAACTACGACCCCAGCCACTTCCTGCTGCAGCAGCTCGACTATCTGGCGTTCATCGACCTCTACCATGATCGGATCTGCGCCTATCATGTTAAAGATGCCGAGTTTAACCCCGATGGCCGTCAGGGCGTCTATTCCGGCTACCAGCCCTGGATCGGGCGGGCCGGACGGTTCCGTTCGCTGGGCGATGGGCAGGTGGATTTCTCGGCAATCTTCTCCAAGCTCGCGACCTACGGCTACGATAGCTGGGCCGTGCTCGAATGGGAATGTTGCCTGAAGTCGCCCGAGCAGGGCGCCGCGGAAGGCGCGCCGTTCATCGCGCGCCATATCATTGATGTGACCGGCAAGGCCTTTGACGACTTCGCCGCGGGCGACAAGGACACATCGCAGATCAACGCCATGTTGGGGCTGTCGTAATGAAACTGAAGCTGGGTATGGTCGGCGGCGGGCAGGGCGCCTTCATTGGCGCCGTGCACCGCATCGCCTCACGGATCGACGATCGGTGGGAGCTTGTGGCAGGCGCGTTCAGCTCGGATGCAGATCGCGCGCGCGCCTCAGCGGCAGAGCTTGGTGTGGCACCGGATCGCGCCTATGGCTCTTTCGAAGAGATGGCGCAGGCAGAAGCGGCGCGCGAAGATGGCATCGATGCGGTGGCCATTGTGACGCCCAACCACATGCATGCCGCCCCCGCCGTGGCGTTCCTGCGCGCAGGCATTCATGTGATCTGCGACAAACCATTGGCCGCGACACGCGATCAGGCCGAAGAGATCGCAGCGGCGGTGCGCGAGACCGGCAAACGCTTTGTGCTGACGCACAATTACACCGGCTATCCGCTGATGCGTCAGGCGCGCCAGATGGTGGCCGAGGGGCATTTGGGCGATCTCCGCGTGGTCCAGGCGGAATATCCGCAGGATTGGCTTGCTGAACCGGTGGACAACAAACAGGCCGCCTGGCGCACTGATCCAGAACGCTCCGGCGCCGGCGGATGTGTGGGCGACATCGGCACCCATGCCTACAACCTCGCCTGCTTTGTCACCGGGCTTCGGGCCGAAAGCGTGGCTGCGGATCTCGACACCTTTGTCGAGGGCCGGCTCCTGGATGACAACGTTCATGTGATGCTGCGCTTTGGCAGCGGCGTGAAAGGCATGATCTGGTCAAGCCAGGTCGCCGTGGGCAATGAAAATGCCCTGCGGCTCAGGGTCTATGGCACCAAGGGCGGTCTCGAATGGGCGCAGGAAAATCCGAACCAGATGACCTTCACGCCGTTTGGCGCTCCAAAGCAGATCCTGACGCGAGGCGGCGCGGGCACGACGGAAGCGGGCGCAAGGGTGGCGCGCATTCCGCCGGGCCATCCCGAAGGCTATCTGGAAGGTTTTGCCACGATCTATTCCGAGGCTGCCGATCTGATTGCCGCGGCCAAAAACGGCACGCCAGCACCCGCTGACGCCCATGCGCCGGATATCGAGGACGGGCTTGATGGCATGCGCTTCATTGCGGCCTGCATTGCCTCGAGCCGCGACAACAGTGCCTGGACGCCGCTGACCTAGGAACCAGTGCCCGCGCCGGGTCTGACTCCCGGCGCGGGCCTTGCGGTCTTCACATTTGCGCCGCGCATCTGGCCATGGCAGGTTAGGCCATCTAGGCTGGCGACAGCTTAGGAGCACCTGTGATGTCCCTGTCCCTGCGCCCGGTCGAACCAGCGGATGTGCCTGCGGTGGCCCCGGTTCTGGTGGCCGAGGCGCAGCGCCGCGCGGGTCTCAATGGCCGCCTTTGGGCGGTCTCTGCGGTGGCGGCGCAGCGGACGGAAACCGCTCTGCGCGCGGCGCTGGACGCTGGCCATCCGGTGCGCCAGTTCTGGCAACTGGCCGAGGTCGCGGGCCAATTGGGCGGGCTGGGTCATGCGATGCGCCTCCCTGTCCCGCCGATCTACAAAGGCGCCTTTGGCGCGCCGGGCCTGATCCTGGCTGATAGTCTGGTGACCGCTCAGGCGCCGCCTGAAACCGCCGCCGCGCTGATGGGCGCGCTGGAGGCGGACTTGCGGTCCGACGGTGCAGAGCTGATCGTGGCCGCAGCTTTGCCCGGCGGGCCCTGGCACGGCGCAATTGGCAGCGCCGGATACAAAGACCTGACACTCTATTACAGCAAGCATCTCGACGCCCCCGTGCCGGCCCCGGCGACTGTCCGGCCCGCCGGCCCTCAGGACATTGCAGGCATCGTCTCGGCCAGCGCCCGCAACCGCGCCATTCTGGAGGCATTGAACCCGTTCTGGGACAGACACCCCGAGGCGGACGCCCGCTTTGAGTCCTGGATGTGCAAAAGCCTGACTTTGAGCGACCGCGACATGATGGTGCCCCGCGTTGGTGGTCAGCGGACGGGCTATGCCATAGCGCAGCCGGCCGGTCCTCTGCATGTCCCGCCAGCGCATGAAAGCGCGCATATCGGCTTTCTCGATGACTTCTACCATGACGCGTTTGCCGACCCGGAGGCTTTGTCTGCCGACAGCTCCGATGCGCGGGATCTGCTGACGGCGGCCGAGTCCGCATTTGTCGCGCGGGGCTATAAAACAACGCTTGTGGTCTGCCCGGACGCCTGGTCGTCCAAACGGACCCTGCTGGAGACTGCGGGTTACGCCCCGGCGCTGATCTGGGGCAAAAAGGATGGCTGACGCAGCAGGCGTCGCTGAACCCGTTGACCCTGACGGCCCGGTTGCACCCGGCCAGCGAATTGATGAAAGTTTTGGCATGACCGGCGCGTCTGCCTTCACAATTGCTGCGATGCAGCATTCTTGTTTCGGCGCCCGGATGCGGGCGGTGTTATTGTGACAATGCGCTCGCCGGCGGACCAAAATCTGACGGCGCCGGGCAGGGCGCCGACGAGGAAAAGGAGCTGAAGATGTGCTTAACCACACAAGCCCTGGTGATGTTTCTCAATATCATCGGTCCTGAAAAGGTCACGACCGAGCCGGGTGTCATTGTCATACATGCAGCAACGGCCGACGTGCATTGGGTCGCGCAAATCGACCAGGCGGATCATTGGTGTACGCCGGGCCCCATCCCGGAAAAGAAAGCGCGCTAAGCGGCGCTCAGCGGGCCAGCCCCAAACCCTCCAGATACGCCATCGAGGCGGGAATCCCGGCCGGGTCGCGCAATTCCAGGACAAGACGGGCCTCTGGGGCGGCGTCCGCCAGTGCGCGGAACACCGGTGGCCACAGGATGGTGCCCTCACCGATGGCCCAGTGCCGGTCCGCGTGCCCATCCGCATCCTGCAAGTGCACATGGGACAGCATCGCGCCCGCCGAGCGCACGAAGTAGTCGACCGGCGGCGCCCCGGTGCTGGAATGCGCGTAGTGGGCATGACCGGTGTCAATCGACAGCCGGACCGCGTCGCTGTCAAAGCTCTGCGCAAGGCGCAGCCGCTCTGTCGGGTCCACATCCTCGATGTTCTCGATAACCAGAACGATGCCATGCGCCTCGGCCTTTGCCACGGCGGCCCTGAGCGTGTCGTGAACGAGCCCGATCACCGTCTCACGAGATCCCGGTGTATTGTCGAGGTTGTTGTGATCCCAGGTCGAATAGGGCGAGTGAATCACCATGTGGGTGCCATCAAGGGCGATACAGATCTCCAGCGCCTGATCCATGCGTTTGGCGACCAGCTTGCGCACGTCCGGATCGCGGGAATGCAATGTGAATCCCCAGAACGGCCCGTGGATGCCAAGCCGGCCGGTATGTCCGTCCAAGAGCCGTTTGGCCTCGGCCACCAGACCTGAACTGTCGCCCTCAAGCACATCGTGGAAGATGAAATCCTGCAGTTCCAGATCGCGCTGAGAGTCGATCAACCACTCGCGATACGTCTCCAGCGCCGACACGCGGAGCGCGGCGCCAACTTTGAGAGGAAGCATGGGAGAGATCCTTTGTCGAACGTCTTTTCGCGGACCATGGCGCAGGCCTGTGACAGCGATACGACGGCAGCCTGGCGTTTTGACCTATCGCGCCCGTTCGAACAACTCCTGGCGGGTATAGCTTTTGCGGATGCGCTCGATTTCCCCTTTTTCAAAGCGCGGATCCCAGGGCAGGCATTTGGGCCCGCAGATCAGCGTCACCTGGGATTTGACGCCGTCAACCAGCCAGAACCGTCCCCCCGGCGTGGCGACATAGCCGCGCAACCCCTGTGCACGCTCGCTCTCCAGATCGATGATCGAAGGCACTTCATTGTCGTAGCCTGCCAGAAATCCGCCATGGGTGTGAAAGCTCGCAACGATCCGCTCGGCGGTGCGCGGGCGGCGGAACGTACAGCGCGCAGCCGTCCCGCGTGCGATGGGCCCGACGACATAGCGGCCATCGCGATCAACTCCGATCATGCCGCAGAATTCCCGGCTTTCCCGGATCGAACGTTCCTGCATGTCGCTCAGCAGATCACGCGCAAGCTTCATCTCCGAACTGGGCTGAGCGGCGCCAAGTGCGGGCAAGGCAAGCCAGGTGAGGAGCGCGATGAGACGGAGCAAACGAAGAGCCTGAAAGCGAGATGGACTATGTGCCTCAAACTACAGATTTCCCACCGGAGTCAAAGGGGTCTGCGGGCGCTTTCACGCAATGGTCAATTCCCTGCCAATGCGGGGCCGGTGTCATAGCCGGTCATCTCCAGATAGCCTCGTCCGGTATGGCTGCCCGTGGCAAAGACAGGACCTTCCCAATAGGCGGTTGATGTCCCCATCCAGGCCGCCGGGTTGAGCGCCTCGATTTCGATATCAACGCCTTTTGCCGGTACTTCGACGCGCCATCGGGTGGGCACCGCTGTCGCGCCCAGCCGCTGCGTCCGGCGGGGTGTGAGGCGTATGGCAGTGTCGTCCAGCGGCTCGGTCTGGCCATCGACGCCGATCCAGGTGCCGAAGCGAAACCCATCCCCGCCGTCGCGCAACTGAGCCACCAACACCTTGTCGCCGCTGTCCAAGGTCAGGGCCGTCCAGTCCCACCCCTCCTGCGTGTCGCCCAGAGGCTGGGATGACCATTCCCGGTCGAGCCACGCAATTCCGGTGACGGCCACGGGTCCGGCCTTGGTCTCGATCTCACCGCGCACCTGGTAGTGGGGCTGCGCATAATAATAGCTGGCGCGACCGTCCTGGGATTTCACCGAAAACCCGGCATCGCCATGCAACACCAGCGGTCTGTCCGCCGCAAGCGCCAGGTCATAGGCGAAGTCGGCGCCGCGCGCCTGCAAGGTGAGGGCCGAGAGCGCATCCACCCCGGTTTTTGCGGTGCTGGTCATCTGCCAATCGTCGATCCAGGCCGAAAACGGCGCAGCCGTGGCCCCCGCCGTGCCGATCCCGCCGCGCGAAAAACGTTCCTCGTAGAGGTGCCAGTCGCGCCCCGTCAGGGCCGCATGGCCCATCCAGATTTGCGGGCTTTGCCAGCCCGTGGTCATTTGGCCGCCGTGTTCCGGCAGCAGCGCCGAGCGAAAGAGCGTCCATTGCACGCCGTAGTCCTGCCCGTCCGCACCGGTGAGATTGGCCGTCAGATACCACCATTCAATGCGGAAATCGGGGTGCGGACCATGGTCCTCGGGAAACCGCAGTTCCGTGCCGCGTATCGGCAGGCCAAACCCCTCTGCCGTTGTTCCGAGGCCGGCAAAACCCTGGGCGGCAAGCGGCGCGGCGCGCCCGACAACAAGACCGGTGAGCAGGAGAATGGCGAGCAGCGTGCGGCTAGCGAACATTGGCAAAGACTTTCACAAGGTCAGCGGGCGGCAGTCGCCGCAACCGCAGCGCCGGAATCAGCGCGGCCAGCCCGGCGGCCAGCAGGGCCAGCGCGAATAGGCGCATCCAGTCCAGCGGGAAGAGATACATCGGCAAGCGCCATCCGAAGGCTTCGACGTTGACCACCGCGAGCAGGGTCCAGGCGAGGAGAAGGCCCAGCGGCAGCGCCAGAAGCGCGGTCAAGGCCGCCAGCGCCAGGGCACGCAGAACCTCCAGCCGGGCCAGATCGGCGCGGGTCAACCCCATCGCCCATGCCGGCGCCAGTTGCGGCAGGCGCATGGTCCACAGCGTCAACAAGCTCGTCAGGATCGCGAACCCCGCCACACCCAACGTCAGCAGGTTGAGCGCCCCGGTGATCAGGAATGTCCGGTCAAACACCTGCAGGGACATCTCTTTGACTGCCGCCTGCGGGACAATGGCTGTGGCTGGCAGATCAAAGGTGTCGCGCAGGTCTGCGGCCAGCATATCGGCCTGCCCGCCGCGCACGGCAAGCTGACGATTGGGCAACTCGGGCACATATGCCAGAAGCGCGTCGAGCCCGGTTATGGCCTGCGCATTGGGATTGCCGTAATCCGCGTAGATCCCGACGACAGGCAGGCTCCAGCCGGGCAACAGGCTCAGCGGGTCGCCGAGATCCAGTCCGGCGCCATAGTGGAGCTGTTCGTTGATAATGACGCCTTTGCCTTCGGCCAGCGCATCCCAAAGACCGGGGGTTTCGGCGACCATCGGCCATGTCTCGCGATAGAACGGATCGTCGATGATCCCGTAGACCCGGCCCGGTCGATCGGCCAGTCGCAAATCCGTGGCGCGCACCGGCACCACCGTTGTGGCGCGCGCCGCAAGCCAGGCCTGCAGCGCCTCGGTCTGAGCCGCGTCCGTGGTGGTGATGTAGAGATCCGCGCCAAGCCGCTGGTCGAGCCAGTCGGTAAAGGTCAGCCGGAAGCTCGACACCATGGTGCCAACGCCGATATTGGTCGCCAGCGCCAGCATCAACGCCATCAGCGCCAGCGACAACCCGGGCAACTGCATCCGGAGATCGGCCCAAAGCCAGGCAGAGACTGGACCCTTTGCCGTTCGGGCGCCCAGATCAAGGATCCGCGACACCAGCGGTGCCAGCATCAACGCCGCCCCCAGCAAAAGGCAGCCCTGGCACAGAAACCCGGCCACGAGACCGTCGAAAAGCCAGACCACCAATGCGGCGCAGGCCATCAGGGCCAGACCGGCGACGAACTGCCAGCGCAGGCCGTGGGCGCTGGCATGGCGCCAGGCCTCGGCGCCCGCCAGAGCCAGCACGGGCAGCCGCCGCGCACGCCACAGCACTTGCGCGCCCGCGATCAATACGCCGCCGACCGCCATAGCCAGACCTGCGATGACCCAGGACGCGCGCAGGCTGAGACTGCCAGCGACCTCCGCCCCGTAAAGCCCGCCCAGCGTGGCTGCGACCCCGGGCAGAAGGGCTGCGGCCAAAAGATAGCCGATCGCAATTCCCAGAAGCCCGGCCAGACTTCCCGTTGCCAGCAGTTCGGCGAACATCGCGCGGCCCAGGGTCTGACCCGGCACACCGAGTGCGCGCAATGTCCGGATAATGCCGCGGCGCTGTTCAAAGGCCAGTCCGATGGTGCCATGAACGATAAAGAGCCCGACGGCAAAGGACAGGAAACCGAAGGCGGTGAGGTTGAGGTGGAAGCTGCGGGTCAAGCCTTCGGTTTCCGGCTGGGTCCGGGGTGCCTCCAGACGCAGATCGGGGGCAATCTCGGACAGCGGCGGCAGGCCCAGCGCCTGATCGGGCGCGACCAGCAGACGGGTGAGGACACCGTCCGACTCGAGCAGCGGCAGGGCCAGGCCGATGTCGGTGATCACCAGTCCCGCGGGCACATTGGCTGCTTCCACAACGGGTGGCAGATCGGGGCGCGTGATCCGCCGGGCAGTCTCGGGCGCGGCAAAGAGCCGCCCGGGTGCAAGCAGCAGATCGGCCGGGTTTTCCGTCTCCTGTGGCCGGTCCGGGATTGGCAGCGCCGGATAGGTCAGAAGGTCGACGCCCAGCAGGGTGACGCGGGCCCCGCCGACGCTCAGGCGTCCTTCGATGACCGGGCTGACCTGCCAGCCAGCGCGGCGCAGGGCCACATAGGTCTGCGTCGGGATCTTGCCGGTCGCGGCTGTAAGGGTGCTGGTCTGCTGCGGCGCGATCACAGCGTTGGCGGCGGCGTAACTGGCCCGTGCCTCTGCGTTGATGGCCTGCACGGCCGTCCACAGAGCGGTCGCCAGAGCCAGCCCTAGAATCAGCGTCAGGGCCTGGCCCGGGTGCCGGCGCCAGTGCGACAGCAGCGCCAGAAGCGTCGCCCGGATCATGTCAGGTGGCCTGCCTGCAAATGCACACGGCGCGACAGCCGGGCGGCAATGCCGGGGGAATGGGTGACGAAAAAGAGCGCTGACCCGGTCTCGGCGACGAGATCCTGCATCAGGTTCAGCACGTCGTCAGCGGTGGCTTCGTCAAGATTACCGGTGGGCTCGTCTGCCAGCAGCAGATCCGGGCGCACTGCCAGCGCCCGCCCGATGGCCACGCGCTGCTGTTGTCCGCCCGACAGCGCCTCGGGGTAGCGCGCGCCCAGTCCATCCAGGCCCAGACGGTTGCGGATCGTGTCGACCCAGACCGGGTCCAGCCGTCCGGCCAGGCGGGCATGAAAGGCCAGATTCTGATCAACGGTCAAAGCCGGCATCAGGTTGAACTGCTGAAACACGACGGCGACGGTTTCGCGGCGCAATGCGGCGCGGTCCCGGTCATCGAGGCCGGACAGGGGCGTCCCGTTGATGCGGATTTCGCCGCTGTCAAAACTGTCCAGCGCGCCAACGAGATGCAAGAGCGTGCTTTTGCCCGACCCGCTCTCACCGGTCAGCGCCAGCGTCTCGCCCGCCTGCACGTGCAGATCGACCCCGTCCAGAACCGGGCGAGGCGCGCCGGAATAGGTTTTGCTGACCTTATTGATGTCCAAAAGCACCTGTGCGCCTCACTTGCCGTCTGTCAGACAGCCTAGCGCCGCGACACCCGGCCTCAAGAGGGCCGGGCTGCGACGCAAGCGCCGGGTGCTCAGCGTGCACCGGTGTAGATGCGATCCCAGTCCTGGGCCATGTCGACAATGAGCCAGCCCATCGCCGGGCCCTGATCGAGCCCGTCATTGAGCCGCCCGATGTGGCTGTCCCGGTCATAGGCGAATTCGCGGTCCCCATCCGTGTGGTGAACCAGCAGCCCCAGGCGCGGGCCGTCCCCCGCCGTCGTCCATTGGATCATCGCGAAATCGCCGTCCGAATTGCCGCCCGCCAGAATCGGGCGCCGCCCGATGATGCGATCGATGTTGATGGCTTTGCCTTCCTTGTCGTCCAGAAAGGCCAGGCTGGCGGTCTTCTCGATTTCGGGCGTGCCATCGACCAGGCGGTATTCTGTTTCACCGTAACTTCCGATCACCTGCTCTGGCGGGATGTTATAGGCGGCCTCGGCAAAGACGCGCATGAAGTGAATGCCGCCGCCCGACACGATGTAGGTCTTGAAGCCCTGATCGCGCAGATAGGCCAGCAATTCGACCATCGGCTGATAGGTCATCTGGTCATAGGGCAGTCCGGTGGTCGGATGGCGCGCCGTGGCCAGCCAGTCTGCCACGTCGGCCTGAAACGCCTCGACGGTCAAACCGGTGTGGCTGTAGCTGAGAATTTCCAGCAAAGCCTCTTCGCCGCCATCCAGCACCGTTTCCAGATCCCCGGCTGCCGCGGATTTGAGAAGGTCGCTGTCCAGCGTGGAGGGATCGGCCGCTGTCAGCACGTCCAGTGCATAGATGAGCTGGAAGTAAACCGGCTGTTCGGCCCAAAGCGTGCCGTCATTGTCAAACACGGCGATGCGCTCGGCGACCGGCACAAAGTCGTCGGAGGCCGGATCGGTGACCGCCTCGACAAATGCGACGATCCGATCGCGCGCCGCACCTTCCGTCCAGGAGGGCAGGGGATCTGCCAGGAGC
>JBCDEC010000114.1:0-14324 GCA_039179965.1 Pseudomonadota bacterium | reverse complement strand
CATAAAGGCCATCTCTGCCGCGGCCGGGTTGAGCGTCGTCAGCACCTCTTCCGCAGCAGGCCCCTGCAGCGCCAGGAGCGCCCGGCCGGTGACCGGGGTCACCTTGACGTCGGGCTCCAGGGTCTTCAGCAACGCGATGTCTGCGGCTTTGCATGCGGCATTGACCACGAGGAAGAGATGGTCGCCGCGATTGGCGATCATCAGGTCGTCACTCAGGCCACCATCGTCGCGGGTGAACAGCCCATAGCGTTGCCGGTTCACGCCGAGGCCCAGCACATCAACCGGCACCAGACGTTCCAGCGCAAGCGCGGCAGCTTCATAATCCGCGCCCTCCAGCAGAACCTGGCCCATATGGCTGACATCGAAAAGCCCGGCCTGGGCGCGCGTGTGAAGATGTTCTTTCATCACGCCCAAACCGTATTGCACCGGCATTTCATAGCCGGCAAAGGGGACCATTTTTGCCCCAAGCGCGCTGTGCAGATCAAACAGCGGCGTTTTCAACAGATCTTCTGACACCTCTCCCCGTCACCTTTCTCTAGGCCGATGACACGGATTGCGTCACGCGGCATCACGGATACGCGCCAAACCAGCGCGCGTGATGCCCCCCTCTGTCCTGGTGCCTGAGAACGTTATCCCTTCGGCGGATGCACGCAGCATCACTCTCCAGAGTTATCTTGGTCCGCTCCGGTCCTGAAGCCTGAGAGTTTCCCGGGGCGTTTGCTCCTTCGGCACCAGCAACGCTGGTTCTCCCGTGACGGTCCGTTCGAGCGCACCGCAAAATGCGCCCTACTTTTGTCCTTACACCAAGCGGAGTCGGAAAATCAAAGGTTTCTCGAACAGTATGTGCGATTGCACCGTCGAGGCGGTCGAGGCCGGCCTTATATCGTCGACGTGACGTTGCGCATCTGGATTGTGCGGCGCAGGAATGCGGCGATGAAAAGCAATGTGAGCACCAGAATGATCGTCGGAGCCGGGGCGCTGTCGATAAAGAAGCTGAGGTAAACACCGGTCAGCATCGAACCGGCACAGATCGCCACCGCCACGACCAGCATCCAGCCAAACTGACGCACCAGCAGGAACGCGATGGCACCCGGCGCGATCAGAAGTCCGACGGCCAGGATCAGCCCCGTGGCCGACAGTGTAGCGACAATCGTCAGCGACAGAAGGGTGAGCAAGCCATAATGCAGGACAGTGACCGGCAACCCCGAGGCGCGGGCCTGAACCGGATCAAACGCATGCAGAACCAGGTCGCGCCACTTGATGAGCATCGCAAGCGACACCACAACGGCAATCGATCCGGCGGTCCAGAGGTCCTGGGCATCCACGCCCAGCATATTGCCGAAAAGAATGTGATCGAGATGTACGTTGGTCTGCAGACCGACAAAGAGCACGATCCCCAGACCAAACATGCCGGAGAAGACCACCCCCATCACGGTGCCCTCCTTGACCCGGCTGTTTTCGCTAAGATAGCCGGTCGCGACCGCCGTGAGCATGCCCGCCCCGAATGCGCCAAGGATCAGCGGCCAGCCCAGCACGTAGGCCAGGACGATCCCGGGCAGAACGGCGTGGCTCACCGCATCGCCCATCAACGCCCAGCCTTTGAGCACCAGAAAGCAGGACAGAAGGGCTGTGGGCACCGATACGATCAAAGCGATCCAGAAGGCGTTCAGCATGAACGGGAACTGGAACGGCATGATCAGCGTGTCCACCATCAGATGACGCCTTGGGTGGAGCGCGTGTCGGCCGCCCGGCGCTTTTGCGCGCGCAGCCCGTGCTTGGGGGCAAAGACAAAGGTCATCAGGAAAACAAGCGTCTGCAGGACCACGATGATGCCGCCGGTTGCGCCATCGAGGAAATAGCTGATGTAGGCGCCGAAGGCGCAGGTCAGCGTGCCGATGACGACCGACGTCAGGATCAGACGCTCAAACCGGTCGCAAAGCAAATAGGCCGTAGCACCCGGTGTCACGACCATCGCCACCACGAGGAACGCGCCGACCGTCTGCATCGCCGCGACCACGCAGGCCGAGAGCAGCACAAAGAAAATCCCTTTCAGAAGATTGGGCCGAAGCCCGATCGACCGCGCATGGTTTTCATCGAAGAACACCACCATCAGGTCTTTCCACTTGGCGATCAGGATAACGAGAGACACCCCGCCGATCAGCGCCAATTGCAAAATGTCCGACGGCGAAATCGCTAGGATATTCCCCATTGTGATCGTCTGCAGCGATACCGAGATCGGGTTGATCGAGGACATGAACAGCCCAAGACCAAAAAAGGAGGTGAAAATCAGTCCGATGATCACATCCGTCTTCAGCCCGGAGCGGTCCGACAGAAAGAGCATCGCGGCCGCCGCAAGCCCGCCGGAGAGAAACGCGCCCAAGGCAAAGGGAAGGCCCAGCAGGTAGGCGCCGGCCACGCCGGGGACAACCGAATGGGCCAGCGCGTCTCCGATCAGCGACCAGCCCTTGAGCATGAGATACGCGGACAGAAACGCGCAGACGCCGCCCACGAGGGCTGACACCCAGATCGCATTGAGCATGTAGTTGTAGCCAAAGGGTTCGAGCAAAACGCTCATCCGTCGTCCTGAGATTTGCCAACGCCATAGTGGACGAAGGGCCGCTCGTCATCGGTCAGGATCGACACCTGGCGCGCATCATCATCATCGTGCAGATCGGTGCCGCCCAGTGTGAATTGGCGCAACACGCCGCCAAAGGCGCGTTCGAGGTTTTCCCGGGTGAAAACCGTTTCGGTCGGGCCGTAGGCCAGAACCGTGCCCTTGACCAAAACGGTGCGGTCGCAGAACTCAGGCACCGTGCCAAGGTTGTGGGTGGAGACCAGCATCACCCTCCCCTCGGCGCGCAATTCGCGCATCAATGCGATAATCTGCTCTTCGGTCTTAACATCGACCCCGGTGAAGGGCTCATCAAGCAGGATCACCTGCCCCTCTTGCGCAAGGGCGCGGGCAAGGAAGACGCGTTTCTTCTGGCCGCCCGAAAGCTCTCCGATCTGGCGGTGGCGGTAGTCTGACATGCTCACCCGCGCCAGCGCTGACTCCACGGCGGCATGATCGTCGGGGCGCGCGCGGCGGAGAAATCCCATATGCCCGTAGCGGCCCATCATGACCACGTCTTCGACCAGAACAGGAAAACTCCAGTCGACCTCTTCCGATTGCGGCACATAGGCCACGAGGTTCTGGCTCAGCGCGTCTTTGACATCCAGTCCCAGGAGTTGGATGTCGCCCTGCCCGAGCGGGACAAAGCCCATGATCGCCTTGAAGAGCGTCGACTTGCCGGCCCCGTTTACGCCCACCAAAGCCGCAACTGTCCCGCGTGGGATCTGGAAACTTGCATCCCGCAAGGCGGTGAGCCCGTTGCGATAGGTCACCGTGACAGATCGGGCGGTGATGCCACCGCCCGTCGCCCGGGCATCCGGCGGTCCGGACGTTTCCGTCATATGCAGGCTGCCGTCACGTTTCATCAAGCGTCCTTTGGCGCAGCGCGGTCTTGTCGGGCGCGGGTCGCGCGACCGGGCTATGGATCTGAGTTTTGTAGTCCGTCTACTATGGTCTGAGATGTCACGGTCAAGAGGTCGAGGTAAGTGGGAACAGGTCCACCGGCGTCCGAAAGGCTGTCGACATAGAGCACGCCGCCGTAAGAGGCGCCGGTTTCGCGGGCCACCTGTTCCGCCGGTGCGGTGTTGACCGTACTCTCACAGAAGACCACCGGGATATCGTTGTCCCGCACCCCGTCGATCACATTGCGCACCTGGCGCGGTGTTCCCATCTGATCCGCATTCATAGGCCAAAGATAGAGCTCTTCCATCTGAAAGTCCCGTGCGAGGTAGCTAAAGGCGCCTTCGCAGGTCACCAACCAGCGCTGCGCCGCCGGAACGTTGGCCACGGCGGCGCGCAACGGTTCCAATGTCGCGCGCAACTCGTCTTTGTAGCGCGCGGCGTTTTCGCGATAGGTATCGGCGTTGTCGGGGTCCTGCGCCTCAAAGGCCGCGGCAATATTGTCGATATAGATCAAAGCATTGTCGAGCCCCATCCAGGCATGCGGGTTGGGCAGTCCTTCATAGGCGCCTGCCGCGATTGGAATCGGGTCGATGCCGTCGCTCAAGGTGGCCGCGGGCACGTCCTTGAGGTTGGAGAGGAATTGTTCGAACCAAAGCTCCAGGTTCATGCCGTTCCACAAGATCAGATCCGCACCCTGCGCGGCAACAAGATCGCGCGGCGTGGGTTCATAGCCATGGATCTCGGCCCCTGGCTTGGTGACCGACACGACATCCGCAGCGTCGCCAGCCACATTCTGCGCCATATCCGCGAGAACCGTAAAGGTCGTGACCACCTTCATCCGGTCCTCGTCCGCAAATGCGGAACCCGCGCAAAGCGCGAAAGCCAGCCCTGCGCCGTGTCGTCTGAGCGAGAGAAATGTCATTCCAATGCCTTTCGCATGGGGGATCACTTGGAAGGTATTTGCAACTCATTCTCAAAAGTCAAGTGTGTTCTTGCAACTCATTCTCAAGAAGGCCGGCTGGAATGGCGACTGGCACAAGCGAGTCTGCCGGCATGCGGGGCAGCACCGACCGCGCTGGCGCGCGGTTCAGTCGTGCATTGGGCGTGCCTTGCGGTTGCGGTAGTGAACCGTGAGCTCTGGTGCCGCATCCGTTTCGTCATAGACCCCGACCAGCACACCAACGCCGTCAGACCTGCCGCGCATGTTCAAGAGCGCATCATCAGAGCGGGTCGTGCGCTGAGACGGACGGCGCGCCCAGGCAAAGAGCTTGTCGTACAGTGCCGCGATGACCTCGCGATGCGCCGGGCTGGCGCCAAGATCTGTGAGTTCCTGCGGATCGGCCTCCAGATCAAATAGCATCGGGCGATGCCCGCCTTCGAAATGCATCAGCTTCCAGCGTTTGTCGGCCACCATGAACATCAGCGTTTCACGGTTCGAGGCATTCAGACTGTCCGCGACACCCGTTGTCGCGAAGTCGTATTCGCAGATCACGTGGTCGCGCCGGGTCTGGGACCGCGCGCCGTGCAACAGCGGACGCAGGCTTTCGCCTTCCAGAATGTGGGAGGGCGGTGTGCCGCCAGCGGTCTCGACAAATGTCGGGGCCAGGTCGATGGACTCCACCAGGGCATCCGATACCGTGCCCCGCGTCGCATCAGCGGCCTCGGAAGGGTCATAGATGATCAAGGGCACCTTTACGGACGCGTCGTGAAAGAAGGTCTTTTCACCCATCCAGTGATCGCCCAGGAAATCTCCGTGATCCGAGGTCACCACGATCATGGTATCGTCCATGCGCCCGGTCTCCTCGAGCCAGCCGATCAACCGACCGATCTGATCGTCGGCCTGTTTGATCAGTCCCATGTAAGCCGGGATCACGGCGTCGCGCACGTTTTCGCGGGAAAAGGCCTGACCGACCCGCGTGTCCATAAAGGCCTGAAAGACCGGATGGGCATCCACGCGCTCCGCGTCTGAGCGGACAACCGGCAGAATGTCGTCCGGCCCATACATCGAGGCATAGGGCTCAGGCACAATGTAGGGCCAGTGTGGCTTGATATAGCTCAGATGGCAGCACCATGGTGCCTTGGCCTGCGATATGAACGCCATGCCGCGTGTTGTGAGATAGGGTGTTTCGCTATCCGCTTCGGCGATGTTTGCCGGTGCCGACGCGTTCTTCAAAAACCATCCCGAGATCACGTTGCCATCATCGTCCAGCCCGGAATTCGCGAAGTCGTGCCACGGATTGTCGCTCTCATAGCCCTTGGCGCGCAGATGGTCGTTGTAGGCCAGTGCACCACCCGGGTCATAAAGCCCGTCGGGGCCTTCGGGGCGCATCCCGTCATCGCGTTCAAAGACGTCAAAGCCGCACTCGGCGACGCGCGCACCAATCAGGCTGTCTGGCGCCAGACCCAGCCGCGCCATGCCTTCGGCATCTGCGCGCATATGGGTCTTGCCGACAAGCCAGCAGTCCATGCCGACGTCGCGCAGATGATCCCCCATGGTCCGCTCGCCGACTTTCAGCGGGATGCCATTGTTGGACGCCCCGTGACTGTGCACATAGCGGCCCGTGTAGGTGGACATCCGGGACGAGCCGCAAATCGGCGACTGAATGTAGGCTCTGTCAAAGCGCATGCCGCGCGCGGCAAGGGCGTCGATATGGGGCGTGTGCAGATGCGGGTGGCCATAACAGCTGAGGTAGTCCCAGCGGAGCTGGTCGAACATGATAAATAAAATGTTCCTGGCCTGTCTCATGTGTCGGCGCACCCTGCCTTTGGTCACTGCACCAAACCCTATCAAGCGATAGAAGCGCAGCCTAGACCTCAGCTGAGGCGGTCTAGTGAGCGGGCTCGGCCATCTGCCCCACGGGGCGGGGTGCCGCCGGCACCGGCACCGGGACGGCCGCGAGAAGCTTGCAGGTGTAGGGATGCTGCGGACTGCGAAGCACCTGATCCGTCGGCCCGATCTCTACGATTTCGCCTTCAAACATCACCGCGATCCGGTGACTGACCCGTTCGACAACGGCGATATCGTGAGAGATGAACAGAAACGCGATGCCCAGATCGTCCTGGATCTGCCGCATCAGTTTGGTGACTCGTGCGGCGGTTGACACATCAAGGGCCGAAACGGCCTCATCCGCAATGATCACCTTGGGTGAGACCGAGAGCGCGCGGGCAATGCAGAGCCGCTGGCGCTGACCACCGGAGAACTGATGCGGGTAGCGGGCCGCGGCATCCGCCGGCAGGGCGACTTTCTCCAGCAGGTCGCGGGCCAGAGCCTGTCGATCGCGCGCGCCAATACCGTCATGCAGATAGGCCGGTTCGGTGATCAGATCCTGGACGGTCATGCGGGGATTGAGAGAAGCAAACGGGTCCTGAAAGACCATCTGCAGGTTGCTGCGTTCCCGGCGCAGTTCATCGTCCTGCAGGCCGGTGAAATCGCGGCCATCCAGTCTGACTTCACCCGCATCCGGCTCGATCAGGCGCATGATCGTGCGCGAGAGGGTTGATTTTCCGCATCCGCTTTCTCCGACGAGGCCCAGTGTCTCGCCCGGTGCAATTTCAAAGGACACATCGCGCACCGCCTGAGTGACCCGGCGCGGCGTGATCCAGCCACCGCCAAGGTGGAATTCCTTGCACAGCCCGCGCACCGAAAGCACCGGCGCTGCCCGCGGCACGGGGGGGCGGATCTCGGACTGGCCAAGCTTGGGGGTCGCCGCCATAAGCTCTTGCGCATAGGCCGACTTCGGGGCGGCGAAGAGGTCGCGCACATGGGCCTGCTCTTCGGTGCGCCCATGGCGCAGGACGGTGACGCGATCGGCAATCTCGGCCACCACACCCATATCGTGCGTGATAAAGAGCACCGCCATGCCAAGCTCAGCCTGAAGCGACTTGAGCAAGCGCAGGACGCCGGCCTGCGTGGTCACGTCAAGAGCGGTGGTGGGTTCGTCCGCGATCAGCACTTCGGGTCGACAGGCCAGCGCTATGGCGATCATGACACGCTGACGCAAGCCTCCCGAGAGCTCATGGGGATATTGCCGGAGCCGGCGCGCGGGCTCGGGAATGCGCACCTGATCGAGCGCCTGTTCGGCGGCCTCCAGCGCTTCGGCCCGGCCCAGGCCCTGATGGCGGCGCAACACCTCGCTCAGCTGTGCCCCAATCCGCATGACCGGGTTGAGCGAGGTCATGGGTTCCTGAAAGATCATCGAAATGCGATTGCCACGCAAAGGCTGCATCTGGGCGTCGGGCAAGGCGGCGAGATCCACGGGCGTCTCGCGGCCCAGCCGAATTTGACCTTCGGTGATCTGACCGCCTTCACGCTCGATCAGGCGCATCACGGACAGCGCCGAAGCCGATTTGCCCGAACCGCTTTCGCCGACGAGAGCCAGGGTTTCGCCCGCGTGGATGTCAAAGCTGAGATCGCGCACCGCCGGGTGGGATCCGAAGGCCACGGAGAGATGTTTGACAGAGAGAACCGGCAGATCGAGCATGGAAAAGCCTCAGAACGGGGCGAGGGGCGGCGTCCAGCGGCCGGCCTGCGGGGTGACTCGCGCTTCAAACGGGTCGCGGCCAAAGACCTGCCAATGGGCCGTGTCGGTGAGCGTCAGCATCCCCCAGGCCGCGGCCGGATGCCCCTGGGTTGTGAAGCTTTCCGTGAGCGATTGCAGGGTCAGGTGAGGGATGCCGTCGATCTGGGTGACAGTGTTCCAGTGGACGTGACCGGCCAGACACAGCATGGGCGCGCGGGCCTGCGCCAGCGCCTCACGGGCCCGTTCGGCTTCGGGGTAGGTCGCGAATTGGGGGCTGCGCTGGAAATAGTAATTTCCGACCTGGCTGTGACCGGAGACCGGCACATGGCTTACAACCAGCGTAGGTTTCTCGGCCGCCTGAGCCATGCGGGAGAGCCAGAGCAGATCCGCTTCCGGCAGGGTGAACCCGCGATACTCAGGTCCGCGAGCAATCTTGGCATCCGCGCGCCAGAGGGCGATTTGCCAATCACCCAGATCGACGATCTCATGTGCGAGGGCCTGGCCGAGGATCTCTTCGTTTTCTGCCACCGAGAGGTGGTCGCGGTCATGGTTTCCACAAATGTGATGGATGGGGGTGTCGAGCCCGGCAAGCGCCGCGGCGACCTCCTTTTGCAAGGTCAGGTCCGAGTCGCGATCCACATCCGAGATCCGGTCCCCCATCTCCAGCACCAGATCAGGTTTGTCCTGCGCCACGGCATCCACAAAGCGCGCCAGCAACGGCAGGGCAGCGTCGCCGCGTTTGGTGTTGGACGGGGCTCCGTGATGGATGTCGGTGACAATGGCGATGCGGAGCGGCATATTGGGGACCTTCGAGCAAGCGGCGGGGTGAACCCCGCCCTACAGGCGGGCGGGGTCCGTTGGATCTGGATCAGCTATCGGCCAACGCGATGGAGCCGGCGCGGAAGTCGAGCACGTAGGGGATATGGCCCGGCTTTGGCGCCCAGCTCACACCCTTGCGCATGCCCCAGCTTTCGAAGGGCTGATAGAGCGGCAGCACCGGTGGGTCCGCCTTGATGCGATCCATCAGCTTGGCATAGGCCGCCTTCCGCTGTTCAACATCGCTGGAAAAGCGGAACTCTTCCCAGCTCGCAGCATAATCCGCGTCGGTGTTGAACCGCCCGGCACCCTCCGACGGACCTTCTGGCGCCCACATCACGCCGAACGATCCGAACGGGTCGGCGAAATACATCGGGTTCGACCAACTGCGCGACATCATCTCGGGATCGTTTCCGGTCCACTTGTCGGTGACGTTGAGCTTGCCGTTGATGCCAACCTCGGCCCACATCTCCATGATCGCCTGCGCGGCCAGCACACCATTGGTGTAATAGACCGGGAAGGCGTCAAAGACGATTTCAGCGCCGTCGTACGTGCTTTCGGACAGCAGTTGCTTGGCCATCTCGGGGTTGTACTCAAAGGTCACCAGATCCGGCTGATGCAGATCGCCCATTTCGGCCATCGTGTGGGTCGAAGGGACAATCGCCTTGCCGAGCCAGAGCGCCTCGTTCAGCAGGTCGCGGTCGATCGCCATCGACATCGCCTGGCGAATCTTGGGATCGACCAGATTGGGATGATTCACGTTCATGATCATGACGTGGAATAATGCGGTGGCCGAGCCTTCGGTCTTCAGGTTCGGGTCGGCATTGATCAGATCAAGCTGGTCCGGCGCGATATTGGTGACGATATCGGCCTCGCCGGTCTTGAGCGCGGTGATACGCGAGGCGGTTTCCGGGATGCGGATCACGGTCGCTTTGGCCAAAGGTGCCTTGTCACCCCAGAAGTCGTTGAAGCGGGAGTATTCCACTTTCTCGCCCGGGGTGAACTCGGACACCATGTAGGGACCGGTGCCCACGGGGGCCAGCGAGAAGGCTTCAAAATCGCCGTCCTCGGCAACCGCCGGATCGCCGGACAGCGCCTTTGTGTAGTCTTCGGGGATGATCATGACCTGCTGCAGGTTCAGCAGCGTTTCCCAGAGCGGCTCTTCGCGTTCGACCTTCACCTGCACGGTATAGTCGTCAATCTTGACCGCCTCGGCGAAGTTGCTCAGACGGTCCTTTGACCGCACCACGTAGGGCGGAAAGGTCGCCTGATACATGCGGTTGAGCGAGAAGACGACATCATCGGCCGTCATGTCCTCGCCGTTGTGGAATTTGACGCCCTCGCGCAGTTTCAACTCCATGGTTTTGGGGTCGATCAGGGTCCATTCGGTGGCCAGACCGGGTTCCCACTCTGCTTCGATCGTGTCGTGGTTCTTTTCGACCAGCGTATCGAACGCATTGTAGTAGAACTGCGAGCCCACGTTGGAATGATCGCGTCCAGGGTCGAGATAGCTGGACACATTGGCTGCGCCAACGGTGATGCTCTGGGCATTGGCCGTGGTCGCCAAGAGCGCCGCGGCAGTGGTCATCAGAAGCTTTTTCATACTTCAGTCTCCGGGTTAGGGTTACGGGGTGGGCGAGAAAGAACCGGCAAGTCGAGCACATGGGGACGCGGCCCGGCCATGGAACCAAGGGAACCGACCGGGACATCGCCCGGCTTTCGAACGGGCGGGAGAGCGGACGTGGTCATCTGAAGCGCTCTCATCTTCGGTCTCCTCGGTTGCGATAGAACGGGCATCGGCGGCCTCTTTGATGTCGGGGGTCAGCGGGCGCGCAAGCGGACATCGGCGCGGTCCCTCAACCAGTCGCCGAGGATCTGCACGGAGAACGTCAAAAGGATGATCATCACGGCGGGCGCGATCACCATCCAGGGCGCGGTCGGCATGTAGTCGCGCCCGTAGCCCACCATCGAGCCCAGCGTGGCCGTTGGGGGCTGTACGCCGAGGCCCAGGAACGAGAGCGTCGACTCAAGGATCACGATGTTGGAGATCGCCAGAGTGAACTGCACCACGAGCGGCGAAACGATATTGGGAAGCACATGTGTCAGGGCGATGTAGCGGGGCCCGCCACCTGAGGCACGGGCGGCCTCGATAAAGGGGAGTTCGGTGATCCGGCGGACCTCGGCGCGCACGATGCGGGCGTATTGCTCCCAGCCGGCGATCCCAAGAACGGCGATCATGACCGGCAGCGACGAGCCCAGGATCGCCAGGATCAAAAGGGCGATCAGCGTGAAGGGAATGGCGATCTGAATATCGACCGCCCCCATGATCAGATCTTCTGCCCATCCGCGGCGCAAACCGGCCAGAAGCCCCAGAGTGCCGCCGACGATCAGCCCGATGCAGGCGCCGATGGCGGCCAGCATCAGCGTCAATCGCAAACCGTAGAGGCTGCGCGACAGCACGTCCCGACCCAGTTCATCCGTGCCAAGAATGAAACCGTCTTTGTAGCGTTCAAACCCGATGGGCGGGCGCAGGCGCGAGATCAGGCTCTGCTTGAGCGGATCGAATGGCGCGATCAGCGGCGCCATGACAGCCACCAGGATCAGGCCAACCCCGACCACCGCGGCAATCTTCTGGATGACATTTGCCTCGGTCCACATCGTCAAAAGGGCGCCGCGCTCGGTGGGAAGGCTGGTGATCTCGACCATCCGCCTACCCTTTCGCAAGCCGGATGCGTGGATCGGCAAACGCATAGGCAATGTCGGTCAGCGCATTGATCACAACCACAGCCACGGCCACGCAGATCACACCGAACTGCAAGACCGGGTAGTCCCGCGTGATCGCCGATTGCACCAAGAGCTCGCCGATCCCGGGCCAGGAGAAAATCGCCTCGACCACCACATTGCCGGACGCCGCCATGCCGGCGATCTGCAGGCCCAGAACCGAGAGCACGGTGACGCCGGCATTGCGCAGCCCATGTTTCACGATCACCACGGTTTCCGGCAGGCCCTTGGCGCGAGCCGTGCGCATGAAGTCCTGCCCCAAAACATCCAGCATCGCATTGCGGGTAAAGCGCGTCAGCGCAGCGATCAGAACGCCCGACATGGCGATGGTCGGCATGACGAAATGCGCCCAGGTGCCGTTGCCGACAACCGGCAGGACATTCCACAGGAACGCGAAGACCAACACCATGAAGGTGGCGATTACGAAGTTGGGCACAGCATAGCCCACGAACGCCAAGGCCATGATTGCGCTGCCAATCCAGGACGCCCGGTAGAGCGCCGCGAAAACCCCCAGCGGGATCGCCACGCCCACGGTCAACAGAAGGGAACAGGCCAAAAGCTGCAACGAAGGGCCGATGCGTTCGGCGACGATTTCAGAGACCGGACGGCGTTCCAAAAACGAAAGGCCATAGTTGCCTTCGACGATACCGCGCATGTAGCTCAGGTATTGCTGCCAGATCGAACCGTTGAGACCGAAGTACTCGATCATCAGCTCGCGATCTTCCTCGGTGAGACCTTCGCCCAGGAAGGTTTCGAGCGGGCTTCCCGAAAGGCGCGTGGCAAAGAAGACGAGTGTGATGATCACAAACAGGGTCACGCACATCTTCAGCAGCGTTCGCAGGATATAGAGCGTCACGTCTGCCCCTCCGCGCGTGTAAGATGGACGAAGGGCACCTGCGCTGCTCGGGCCCCGGCGCCATCGGTGGCGGCGTTGTCACCGACGAAGACGGCGGTCCCGGCAGAGACGCCCGCGCGCTTCAAAGCGGTCTGAATCATGTGCGGTTGCGGTTTGCCAATGCTCCGGGCCGGGACATCGCCAAGGATCGCACGAACCGCCGCGAGCACGGCGCCTGTCTCTGCGATGGGCTGCCCTCTCAGACCGGGATGCGCGACATCCATATTGGCCACCCATAGTGTTGCGCCCTGACGGACGTAAGCCGTGAGCAAATCCAATCGGTTGAGGGAAAACTGCGGATCTCGACACAGCAGCACGATGTCCGGGCGTCCGCTGTCCAGATCAAAGCCCAGGAGCCGGGCATCCTGAACCACAGCGGTGCTGGCAAAGACAGCCAACCGTGCGCCGGGATGCGTCTTCGCCAGATGGAGCAAGGCCTGTTGTCCGGCCAGCAGGATCCGCTCGGGCGCGATCTCGAGCCCGCAAGAGCTCAGAAACGCACTCAACTCTGCCGCGCGGTGGGTGGAGTTGTTTGACACGACCCAAAGCCGCGCGCCGCATCGCTGCACAAAGGTTTGCGCATCGGCAAAGGCCTGGCCCTCAGACACCAGACATCCGTCAAGGTCGCTCAACACCAGATCGCATCGACTCACATCAATATCCGATAGGGTGGAAACGCCTGTAACAGCCGGAGTCAGTGTGGAATTCACGTCACAAAATTCCCTTCACTTCAGAGGCTTACGCCTCTGAATTGCGGTTTCTCTGATGTTCGCTTGTGGGTCGATCACATGGTCCGACCGAAGTGGCGCCAAGTTTTCTGACCGCTGTGACGTGGCTGTGACAAAGCAAAGCTAGGCTTTGGCGGAACCAAAGCGCCACCTTTGGACTCCGGCTATGTCACTGTCTCTGCGTAAATTAGAAGTGCTGCAACGGGTTGCCGAGGCCGGGTCCTTTGCAGGCGCCGCACGGCGACTCGCTCTCACACAGCCCGGCGTGTCGCACCTGATTCGCAGCATTGAAACCGAATATGGGGTGGTGCTCTTCACACGGGACAAGGGACAATTGCGGGCGACACCGTTCTGCGAACGCCTCTGCGACGGGGCGGAACGCGCCCTTGTGGAGTTCCGTTCCGTTGAGCAGATGTTGACGCGCCACGGAACGCTCTCGCATGGCGAATTGGCCATTGGACTGGGCAATGCCATGCCCGGCATGTCGGTGATAGCAGCGTTCAACAAGGCCTATCCGGACGTCGCTTTGCGGGTCTCGACGGGATCCTTTGACAAGATCATGCGGGATGTCCTGTCCCATCGCCTGGACGTCGGGATCCTGCCTGAAATCCCCAAGGACAAGAGGTTTCGCCGCAAAGTACTGACAACCAACCATGTGGTGGCTATTGTTGGCCTGTCTCACCCGCTCGCATGCCGCAGGCGGGTGAGTTGCGCGGAACTCATGATGCAGTCTCTCATTTTCCGGTCAGAGGGCTCATCGACGCAAAAGGTTGTCGATCGTTTTTTTCGACGTCACAACGCTGTGCCGACACCGTTTTTGATCCTCGATACCCGCGATGGCGTCTATGAAGCCGTGGTGAACGGTATGGGTGTGGGCTTTGTCTGGCAAACTGCGACCGGGCGGACGGCGGACGTGCGTCAGTTAACCCTCGACGGCGGCGGCACGGAAAGCGACGAGGTAGCGTTTGCTCCGGTGGACCGGAAAATGGAAACCTTGGGCGCTCTATTCCAAATGATTGATACGCTGCATGCGTCCGCCACCAGCGGTCGGGACAAACGCCGACGCTGAT
>JBCDEC010000113.1:0-14370 GCA_039179965.1 Pseudomonadota bacterium | reverse complement strand
GACCTCGGTTTTGTCTCGATTCGCCACGGGATGCTGGAAAGTGCCATGGACCAGGTGGTGCGGGATATCCGCCTTGGCACCGGCACGGCGCCGCAACATGACGAAATAAAAGCACAGATCTGCGAATTAGCAGGCTTCATTGACGACTGTAGTACCTCACTTCGACTGGAAATGATCCAGGTCGATCCGCAAAACTGGCAGGCACCGCCTGCCCGTGCGGATTGCACGGATACGTCCGAAGAAGTGTCTCCGGTGCGCACCTTTGTGAATGGGCTCGACAACGAGCTTATGATCATGCGGGCCTGCGCCAAGGTGGATCCGGTCTTTGCGACGTTTGGGTTGGGGGAAAATTTGGTGAAGGATGGCGCGGGGCAATACGCGCTGGTCTCCTCGACAGCCTTCGTCCAGGAACCGAGGTAAGAGCATGCTGCGCAGATTACTAAAAACGGCAATCGCGCGCTTTGGACAGGACACCCGAGGCGTGGTGTCGCTGGAATTTGCGCTCATGATGCCGCTGTTGTTTTGGACCTTTGCCGCATCCTACGTCTATTTCGACGGCTACCGTCTGAGCTCGACCAATCTGAAAGCCGCATACACCGTATCGGACCTGCTCAGCCGTGAGACAGAAGTGATCGATGACACCTATGTCGAGACGCTAGTGGAACTGGTGAAATTCCTGACCCGCCCCGACAACGAAATCGACATCCGTCTGACTCTGGTGCACTGGAACGATGCCAACGATCGCTACTATGTGGACTGGAGCGTCAGCCGCGGCCTCGGTGATGAAATCAACGATGGCACGATCAGCGAATACATGGAGCACCTGCCCGTGCTCTCCGATGGAGACCGCGTGATCATGATGGAGACCCGGGGTTACTATTACCCGGACTTCGACATCGGCATGAAAAAGAAAGAGCTTTACAACGTCGTCGTGACCCGACCGCGTTTCGCGCCCCAGATCGTGTACGAGGGCTGATCACCGCCCGCGAGGGAACCTGCGCCGCCTACCCTGCCACCAGGCGGCGCACCATATCGCAATAGGTGACGAGAACCTCTTCGCGCGTCAGACGGCCGGAATCGCGATACCAGTTGTTCACACCCGTCAGCATCGCGATGACGGCGAGCGTGGCCACCTTAAGATCGGGCACATCAAAGACACGTGCGGCCACACCGTCGCGCAGGATGGCCTCCAGCTCATCCTCATAGGCTTTGCGCAATGCCTCGATCTCGCGAAAGTTCTCCGGGCTGAGATTGCGCAACTCCATATAAGCGATGAAGACCGACTCCGGCCGCTGTAGGTGATACTGGATGTGAAAGCGCACGAAGGCTTCGAGACGCGACAGCGGATCGCCTTCGCCCGGACGTGCGGCGCGCTCAGCCAACAGGTCTTCGAGATGCGAACGCATGAGCCCGGCCAGAAGGCTTTGCTTGTCTGCGGTGTAATTGTAGAGCGCCCCGGCCTGCACCCCCACCTCTGACGCAATCTGGCGCATCGACACCGCCGCGTAGCCATGTTCGGCAAAGAGGCGCAGCGCGGCGTCCCGGATCTTGGGTCCGGTGATGTCGGAGTGTGAGCCGGTTGTTCGTGCCATGTCGTGCGCCTGGTAAGATCTGCTCCGGTGGAAACGCCTTGCGCGCGCAGTGTCAAGGGGACATGCGCGCGCCAGCGGGCCTTGAAAGGGCCGGATTGCCCGTTTCAAGACCTGGCCCAGCCTCTTCGTCTGCGCGCCTATTTGTTGGTGCCCTGAACAATCCGATCCAGGATCATCGCACAGAAGAGAATGGCAAATCCGGCCAGGATCCCCTGCCCCACATTGGCATATTGCAGAGCTTCAAGCACATCCTCGCCCAGCCCCTTCGCGCCGATAAGCGAAGCCACAACGACCATGGCAAGCGATAGCATGATGGTCTGGTTGATGCCCGCCCGGATCGACGGACCAGCCAGCGGAAGATCGACCTTTGTCAGAAGATAGAACTTGTTGGCCCCAAAGCTGATTGCGGCTTCACGCACGCTTTCCGGCACACCGCGCAGGCCCAGCACGGTCAGACGCACAACCGGCGTGCCGCCAAAGATCATTGTCGTGACAACTGCTGCCGGTTTGCCGGTGCCAAAGAAGGCAATCACCGGGATCATGAAGACGAAGGCCGGCATGGTCTGCATGAAGTCCATGATCGGCTGGATGAAAGAGTAAAAGCGCGGACGGCGCGCCGCGAACATGCCCAGCGGAATGCCAATCAGGATCGACAGACACGCCGCCGTGCCCAACAACGCCAGCGTGGTCATTGCTTTTTCCCAAAAGCCCAGAAGCCCCATGTAGGCGAGGAACGCACCGGAGTAGATCGCCATCCGCACGCCGGCAGTGAGCCAGGTCAGCAGAATGATCAGCGAGGCAATCACGATCCAGGGCGTGCTGACAAAGATCACCTCAAGCGCGTCCAACACCAGCCGGATACAATAGGTGATCCCGTCAAAGAGCGCCTCTCCGTTGAGCACCGCCCAGTTGAAAAACGCCTCTACCCCATCAATGCTGACCAGCCGGATGTTGGGATTGGTCGGGAATTGCGAGAGCAGCGAGAATCGGTCGGGAAAGCTGTAATGCAACACGGCGGCCAGAACGATCAGGATCATGAAGACCGCGCTGAAAACAATTTGCGGGACCGGCATTCCGTGGCGGACGGTGCGATCGCTCAGCCATTCGGAAAAGCGTGTTTCAAGCGCGGTATTGGCGGTCACCGCTTCGACCAGTTTGACCAGAATGAGAAGCCCCAGCCCTGTCAGCGCAATCGTCGGGCCCTGGGCCGCGAGCGCTTCGGCTTCGGCGCGGATGCCACCGATATTGGCCTCCAGCGACTCCACTGTGCGGCGGAACGCGTCGACCCGGTCGGAATTGCTTTCAATCGCGGCCGCCAGTTGCTGGCGGCGCAGTTCCAGGGTGCCCTCGATCGAGGCAATGCGTGCCATGGCATCTGCTGCGAGGTCGCCAAACAGCCCGCGCGCGATCTGCACAAAGGCAAGCGCCTCGACGATCAGGAAGGCCAAGGCCCAATTCCAAAGCCCGCGCGCGCCAAACCAGATCGGACCAAAAAGTCCGGCCATCAAGTTGAAGGTCGGCGTAAACTTCGACGAGGCCCCGATCTTGTCGAACATCTGGATGTAATACTCGGGCGCGGTGCGCACGAAGGTGCGGATATTGTTGCGCCGCTCTTCGGCATAGGCCAGGGCGGCAACAGTGTTGGTATCTTCGAGCGGATTGACGGTCTGATCCATCAGGAGACCTCCGTGCCTTCGATCACCGTGCGCAAGAGATCCGCGCGGGTGATGATGCCTGAATCGCGGCCCTCGGATTGCACGACAATCGGATTGTCGGCATCGATGGCCAGGTTAATCAAAGTGCTGAGAGTCTCGTCCTGGTCGACCCTGGGGGCGTCCGCAGCCAACGGCCCGTTGGCGGCTATATGCGCCTCTATGGGTTGCATCACTGCATGAGCATGCACGACCTTGAGCCGCGATATACCGGCGACGAAATCGGCCACGTAGTCGTCGGCCGGGTTCATCACGATGTCCTCGGCCGTGCCGATCTGGACCATCTTGCCGTCGCGCATGATCGCGATGCGATCGCCGATCCGCACCGCCTCGTCGAGGTCATGCGTGATAAAGATCGTCGTCTTCTTCAGGATCTTGCTCAGCCTTATGAATTCGTCCTGCAACTGGCGCCGAATGAGCGGATCGAGCGCTGAAAAGGGTTCGTCCATCAACAGCACATCCGGGTTGGCCGCCAGCGCCCGCGCCAGACCCACCCGTTGCTGCATCCCGCCCGAAAGCTCGTGGGCAAATTTCGCGCCCCAAGCGCCCAGTTCAACGATATCGAGAATGGCTGCCGCCTGGCGCATCCGTTCGTTCTTGGCGACCTTGCGGATCTCAAGAGGCATCGCAACGTTGTCGAGCACAGACCGATGCGGCATCAGCGCAAAGTTCTGAAAAACCATACCTATTTTGCGGTTGCGGAACTTTTGCAACTCGCGCGTGCCCAAGGCCATGACATCGGTGCCTTCAATGGCAATCCTGCCATCCGTGGGCTCCAGAAGGCGGTTGAAATGGCGCACCAGCGTGGACTTGCCACTGCCCGAAAGCCCCATGATGCAGAAAATCTCGCCCCGGTTGACCGACAGGCTGACATCGGCCACGCCGACCACGGCGTTGAACTCTGAAAGCACATCCGCTTTGCCAAGCCCGCGATCGCGGATAGCCGACAGGGCGGCCTGGGAATTCGCGCCGAAAATCTTCCAAACGTTGGAGATTTCTATGACGGTGTCGTCGAGCATGTCCGAACCTCCTGAACACGAGCGGAATGGGGCGGTTGGGGGCCGCGCGGCAAAGGCCGCGCCGCCCCTCAAGGTCGGATCAGAGCCCCAACCAGCTGTCGACGCGATCGGTATTGGCGTTGACCCACTCGGCCGCCACATCCGCCGCGTCACGGCCGTTTGCGCTGATCTCAAAGGCAAGCTGGCTCACATCATCGGCGGTCAGCGCGAAGTTCTGAAAGAAGTCCGCAATGGCCGGCGACCGGTCCACCAGGGAGTTGGACCAGGCGATCTGCACGTCCTTCAGGGCGTCTTTGGTGGCCACCATGGACTTGTCATACCAATCCGCATCGTCGGAGGGCTGAACCATGACGTACTTTTCCGCGTCAAATGTCGGCTCAGTCAGCATTTCCACATCGAACATGAACCAGACGGCATGGGGCTTGTAGCAATAAAAGGCATAGCCTTCGCCCTTGGCGATGCTGTCCTTGATCCGTGCCGTCTTCACGCTTTCCTCGGCGCGGATCGGCTCAATGAAGTCGAGCAGTCCGTAGTCGCGCGTCTTGACCTCATTGACGTTGGCCGAGGCCCAGCCCGGCGCACCGATCCACATCTCGCCTTTGCCATTGCCATCGCTGTCCATCAGAGCGGCGACATCCGGGCGGCCCAGATCAAAGATGTCCGTGATGTTGTTGGCCTCACCGAAATCCTTGGTGACGCAGAAGCCCTGGTTGCCCTTGTAGGGGTTTGACGACAGCGACACGGTGCCGGCTTCGTCCACGTACTTCGTGGTAAAACTCTCCTGGTTGGGGAGCCAGACGTCGGGGTGTACGTCGATGTCGCCCTTGCCCTGGTCCATGGCCTGGAAGATCGTGGCATTGTTGCCGGGGACATATTCGACCGTGCCACCGATCCGGGTGGCCACAACTTCGCCCAGAACATGGGCAATGGCTTGTGCGCCCGTCCAGGACGGAACGCCGATCTTGACCTCTTCCGCCGCGAATGCGGGCATGGCCAAAAAGCTGACCGCGGCCGCAAGGCTCAGGGATGATTTTGTGAATGTCATGGTTTTCTCCTTCTGTTGGTCTCCGCCCCTGTTTGAGCGGTTTGGTATTTGGGTTTGCACGCGCGGGCTCAGGCCCTTGCGCGGGTTCTTTTTGGATCGACGAACGGAACCTCCACAACCGTTGCGGGGAGCCGCTTCATCCGACCGTCCATCTGGCCGACGTCCAGGGCGGTGCCAGTTTCGGCGAATTCGACGGCGAGCCGGGCCATGGCGATGGCGCAGTTCAGCGACGGCGATTGGGTTGCAGAGGTGATTTCTCCGATCTGCCGCTCGCCGTGGTAGACACCCGCGCCGGGGCGCGGCACGTCGTGACCGGCAAACCGAAGCCCTTTCAGGCATCGCCGGGGGTCGCGCATATTGCGGTCAAGCGCTTCTCGTCCGACAAAGTCCGATTTGCGCAGATCAACGGCAAAGCCCAGACCGGCCTCCAAGGCGTCGTGACCGGGCCCGAACTCGGCGCCCGGCGCGGCAAGACCCGCCTCGATGCGCACGATCTCTAGCGCAGCCATGCCCATCGGTTGAATGCCGCTGCGCGCGCCCGTGTCCATCAGGGCATCCCAAAGGTGCAAGGCGTCTGACTGGGCGCAAAATAGCTCATATCCCAGTTCTCCGGTGTAGCCGGTACGTGACACCATAAACGGCACGCCTTCACGATCGCCAAGCCGCCCGATGGTGACGCCGAACCACTTCATCTGAGAGAGCGCCGGCACATGCGGCTGAGTGAAGACCATCTGCGACAGGACCTCGCGCGAGAGCGGCCCCTGCAGCGCGAGATTGGCCAGGCTGTCGCTCATATCCGTCAGGCGAATCTGGAGCCCGTCGCGCTCGGCAAGCGCCTCGATCCTGCGGGCGCTCTCTTCGGTGCCGCAACACCAGCGGAAGAGGTGCGGGCCGAGCCGGAACAGGGTGCCATCGTCAACAACCGCACCCGTCTCGTCACACATCAGCGCATAGGTGCCGCGCCAGAGCGCAAGGCGGGACATGTCCCGCGTCAAAAGACGTTGCAGCACGTGTTCCGCATCCGGGCCCACGATATCGTACTTCCGCAGCGGGCTCATATCCTGCAGGGTCACCGCCTCGCGGCAGGCCCAGTATTCCCCCAGAGTACCGGTGGCCGGAAACGATTGCGGGACCCAGAGGTCGCGCGCCGGTGCCAGATCCTGGGTCAGCGCCGAAGTGCGCGCATGAAACGCGCTTTCCCGAGAGATCGTCATCGCCGTGTCTTCCTTTGGTCGATAGGCCACTGCGCGGCGGATGGGGGCCTCGGGCGCATATATTCGAACGTGAATGTCTGTCGGGTTCCACCCGTTGATCGGATCGATGTCATCCGGACAGGCCGTGGACACGCAGACCAGATCGGTCAGCGCGCGCATCGCGACATAGTCGCCAGGCCGCGAGTGGCTTTCTTCTGTTTGCAGATGACGCGTGTCGGGATCGATCCAGGTGTTCCAGAAAAAGTTGATCGCAGGCCAGGCGGAGCGTCGCGCGACTCCGAACGGGTCCATCGCGTTGGATATGTTGTCCGAACAGTTGAGATGACCCGGAAAACCACGTTCTTCGTATCCGCGCGCGGTGCAGGCCAGACCGAAGGTGTCATGTCGCCCGCAGGTATCCTGAACCACCTGCAGCATGGGACGCATCTCGGGATCAAAGAATTTGTCCAAAAGCCCGGGCTGAGGATAGGCTTGGCGCACCATCGAACGGGTCGCGGTGCTGTCGATCATCTGCTCTTGCCCGCGGTCCAGAGCATCGGTGCGAAAGGCCATGAAATCAGAGCACTGCTGACCGTCCACATCGATGATCTGAACATATTGACCGGCCTGCACGTCGTAGGCGCGGGCCGTCCCTCTGGAGATGGTAAAGGCATCGACCACCTCTCCAAGCGGTTCCGGCAACGCGGAGACCAAACCGGTGCGGCGGACCGAAATCTCAACGTCTTGCGCATCCGATCCGGCAACGGCGGCGCTGGCCGCCATGGGGCGGACGAGCCAAACACAGCAAGCCCGCGCGGCGCGCAGCATGACCGGTTCGTGCGATGCAGGCGTGACCTTGACCCAATGGGTCAACTGCGCAGCGTCCAAGCCACGGCTGGACGCCCATCCATCCAGTTCTTGACGGTCAAAAGCCGTCGGCGGGGCGGAGGTGTCCAGCGCCAGCCCCAGTGCGGCGGAATCCGGCGCACCGGAGGCGCTGAGCACAAGAAGCCTCAGGTCTGCCCCTTCCCCGGTCAGTGAAATCAGATCACCCGCCTGCAACGACAGCCGCAGCGCGCGCCTGGGCGCGAGTCGGACCACCGGTTCTCCGGCCGGGTCGGGAAACCCTGGAAAGGCCCTGAAAGGAGAGCGTAACCCGACGTTTGTGAAATCGTGCAACGCATGCCGAATGGACATTTGCGGCTTCTTTTCTCATGTGTAACTAGTTACATCGTGAATGTAAGCGATTACCTCTGTCAATAATTTGTTAGGGTCGAGACGTTATGCTCCGCAGTTCCGCCAAAAAAAGATCCAACTTGCGCGACGTTGCCGCGCGCGCGGGCGTTTCTGTGGCAACTGCTAGCCGGGTTCTGAATGCCCCCGACAAGGTCGCTCAGGACACGCGCCGCCGTGTGGAAAGCGCCATAAGCGAGTTGCGCTTCATCCCCTCCGCCGCGGCCCGGGCCATAAACCGAGGCCGGTCAGGCCTCGTGGCCGCGCTGCTGCCGACGCTGGACAATGCGATCTATGCGCGGGTGGTGAACGGGGTGGAAACCCGGCTGGCCGCACGGCAGATGTCCCTGACCGTCGCTCAGACCGGTGACGATCTTCAGACCGAACTCACCCGCGCAGAGCAGATGGTGGATATCGGGGTCGAAGCGCTGATTGTTGTGGGCGTCACTCATGACCCCGGGCTGCTGGATTTGATGGACCGCGCCCAGATCCCCGTGGTCGCCATCTCTTATTTCGACGAAACCTGTGTTCTGCCAACCATCGGATATGACAATTGGGCGGCGGCCGAAACAGCCGCGCGCCACCTGTCGGCGCTGGGACATCATAAGATTGCCGTGTTGCATGGCCCGGTGGAAACCAACGATCGGATGCGCCGCCGGAAAGCCGCACTGGAGGCCATGTCCGGTACTCTGGATCTGTCTTTCTTCGAAGTGCCCTTGTCGCCGGAAGGTGGGCACATGGGAATTGCCGCGCTGATGGAGCGCAGCCAGCGGCCCAGCGCGGTGCTTTGTTTCTCTGACGTGATCGCGCACGGGGCCATGAGCCGACTGCAGATCCTGGGCATTTCCGTTCCCGATCAGATGTCGGTCATCGGCATGGAAGATCTGCCCGGATCGAAATTCACCCATCCGACCCTGACCAGCGTCCGGCTCAGCGTTGAAGAAATGGGCGAACAGGCGGCCGAAGCCGTGTTGACGTGGCTGACCGAAGATGTCCGCCCGGCACCAATCCGCTTGCCGATCGACCTGATCTCCCGCGAATCGACCGCCGCGCCCTCCTGAGGTCTGGCCAACGCACCCTGAGCGCTGGCGTCATCACCGCGCGGTTGCGACATGAGCCCGGATCGTGCATCACCGGTGTGTAGCTGACATTCGGGATCTTCATGCCCTGCCTCACCCATCGTGGCTTTCTGGCCGGTCCGACACTCAGCCTCTTGCTGGGGCTGGGCGGGTGTATCAGTGTTCCCGAACTGGATGACGTGGGCGATCCCGGCATTGCCAACGCGGCCTATCCCGACCTGATCCCATTGGATGGGGTCCTGAACGGAGCGCAAGCGTCAGGTCAAAGCGCAGATGATCTGCAGGCCGACCTGCAGGGACGGGCTGCCCGGCTGCAACGCGAAGCCGACACGTTGCGCGCGGCGGACGTGCTCGACCCCGAGGAACGGGCGCGTTTGCAGGCAAGCGTAGACCGCTAGCCGCCGGTGGCCCTGCCTCGCGTTGCACCACTTCCGCGAACCCGGTAGAGGACAGGGCAAGACTCATCCAGCAGAGGATCTTCCGATGACCCCACCGTTGCGCCTTGGAATTGCAGGTTTGGGCACAGTGGGCGCGGGTGTGGTGAAGATCTTGCGCCGACAGGCGGATCTTTTGAGCCGACGCACAGGACGCCCCATCACCCTGGTCGCCGTATCTGCCCGCGATGCAACCCGGGACCGCGGCGTTCCGCTGAGCGGCTATGCCTGGGAAAGTGACCCGGTGGCCTTGGCCCGCCGCGACGATATCGACGTCTTTGTCGAATTGATGGGCGGGCACGAAGGTGCGGCCAAAGCATCGACCGAAGCCGCTCTGGCCTCTGGCAAGGACGTGGTGAGCGCCAACAAAGCCTTGCTGGCCCACCATGGTCAGGCTCTTGCCAAAATGGCCGAGCGCGCCGGGCGCACCATCCGGTTCGAAGCGGCTGTGGCCGGCGGCATTCCGGTGATCAAGGCGCTGACCGAAGGCCTGGCCGGTAACGAGGTCACCCGCGTCATGGGCGTGATGAACGGAACCTGCAACTACATCCTGACGCAGATGGAAGCGACGGAGCGTCCATACGAGACACTCTTTGAGGAATGCGCCGAACTTGGGTTTCTGGAGGCCGATCCCAACCTTGACGTCGGCGGCATCGACGCGGGCCACAAGCTGAGCCTGCTGTCATCCATCGCTTTTGGCACCCGTGTCGATTTTGACGGGGTAAAGCTGGAAGGCATACAGCGGATCGAATTGGAGGACATCCACCAGGCCCGCGACATGGGGTACCGGATCAAGCTGCTGGGCGTGGCGCAAAGGACTCCGCGCGGGCTGGAGCAGCGCATGCAACCCTGTCTGGTCCCGGCCACGTCGCCGCTCGGGCAGCTTGAGGGTGGCACGAACATGGTGGTCATCGAAGGCGACGCGGTCGATCAGATCGTTCTGCGGGGCCCCGGCGCAGGCGAAGGCCCGACTGCCAGCGCCGTGATGGGAGACATCTGCGATCTCGCCCGGGGGTTTCGCGTGCCCACCTTTGGCCAGCCGGCCGACACCCTTGACCCGGCACCGGCCGCAAGCGCGGCCCTGCCTGCGCCCTATTACCTGCGCATGCGCCTCGTCGACAAACCCGGTGCGCTCGCCAAAATCGCGACGGCCCTTGGCAGCGCCGGCATTTCGATCAACCGGATGCGCCAATACGGCCATGACGAGCCGACAGCCCCTGTTCTCATCGTGACGCATAAAACGACACAAGACGCGCTGGAGAGCGCATTGGCCGCCATACAACGCACAGATGTGCTTGTTGGCGCCCCTGTCGCCTTGCGGATTGAACATCTCTGATCGCTTTTTGCATGGCGCCGGCAAGGACCGGCGCAACTACTCTTCGAAGGAATGTGACCATGAGCACCAACGTCGAATTTCACGACCGCATGTTGTCCCTGGGCCTCGCCCGTGTGGCCGAACAGGCGGCCCTTGCCTCTGCATCATGGGTTGGACGCGGTGACGAGAAATCCGCCGACCAGGCCGCCGTGAATGCGATGCGCGATCAGTTGAACAAGCTCGACATTCAGGGTGTTGTGGTGATCGGCGAAGGCGAACGAGACGAGGCGCCGATGCTTTACATCGGTGAAGAGGTCGGCTCCGGGCGGGGCCCCGGTGTGGACATCGCGCTCGACCCGCTGGAAGGCACCACGCTCACCGCCAAGGACATGCCCAATGCCCTGACGGTGATTGCCATGGGACCGCGAGGCTCGATGCTTCATGCACCAGATGTGTATATGGACAAGCTGGCCATCGGTCCGGGATTCACTCAGGGCCTGTTGAGCCTCGACATGGCCCCGGCCGATCGGGTGGCGGCGCTGGCGTCAGAAAAAGGATGCCGGCCGGCCGACATCACTGTGTGTATTCTGGAACGGCCCCGGCATCAGGAGATGATCGAGGAAGTGCGCGCAACCGGCGCTGCGATCCGCCTGATCACCGATGGCGATGTTGCGGGTGTGATGCATTGTGCCGAGCCTGAGAAAACCGGGATCGACATGTACATGGGCTCGGGCGGTGCGCCCGAAGGGGTTCTGGCCGCCTCGGCGCTCAAATGCATGGGCGGCCAGATCCAGGGACGGCTGCTCTTTCGCAACGACGAAGAACGCGGGCGCGCAGAAAAAGCCGGTATCACCGATCTCAACCGCGTCTATAATCGCGACGACATGGTCCGCAGCGATGTTATCTTCGCCGCCACCGGTGTCACCGGCGGCACGTTGCTGCCGGGGATCAAGCGCGAGGTCGGTTGGCTGACAACGGAAACAATCCTGATGCGGTCCAAGACCGGTTCGGTGCGGTGGGTGCAATACCGCTCGCCGGTTGACGTGTGAGAAACGGCCCACACGCCCAATCGGATGCGCATGCGCTGGCCCGCGCATCCCGGTCAGGTTGAGGGGCTCATGGCGTTTTTGGGGGTCGAGGCCTCACTAACCGGACGGCACTGGACCGGACCCAGCCTGGATCAGGACCGGGCCGCGGCCGCCCTGGAGCAAGGCACCGCCTTGCCCCGTCCGGTCTGTCAGGTTCTGGCGCGCCGCGGGATCTCTGCCGCGGAGGCCGACGCTTTTCTGGCGCCGCAGTTGCGCGATCTGCTGCCTGACCCTCGAAGTCTGCGAGATATGGAAACCGCCGCCTCCCGCCTCGTCGCTGCCGTAAAGAGCCGCGAGCGGATCGCGATTTTTGCCGATTACGATGTGGACGGCGGGTCTTCGGCTGCGTTGTTGGTCTCCTGGCTGAGAGCACTGGACCGCGCGGCCACGATTTATGTGCCCGACCGGATCGACGAGGGGTACGGGCCCAACGAGACCGCAATGCAGGCACTTGCGGCCCGGCACGACCTGATCATTTGTGTGGATTGTGGCACCCTCAGCCATGCGCCTATCGCGGCGGCGGACGGGTGCGACGTGGTGGTGCTCGATCACCATCTGGGCGGCGAGACCCTTCCACCCGCGCTGGCGGTGGTGAACCCCAACCGTCAGGATGAAGACGGCGCACTCGGTCATCTGTGCGCCGCGGCGGTGGTCTTTCTCACTCTGGTGGAGGCCGGGCGCCAGTTGCGCGAGGACGGCCAGAGCGGTCCGGACCTTCTGGGCCTTCTCGATCTGGTGGCCCTGGCCACAGTGGCCGATGTCGCACCTCTTGTGGGGGTCAACCGTGCATTCGTGCGCCAGGGTCTGCGCGTGATGGCACGCCGCGACCGCCCCGGGCTTGTCGCGCTGGCGGATCTGGCGCGGATGGACAGCGCGCCCACCTCTCACAGCCTGGGGTATCTTCTGGGCCCGCGGATCAATGCGGGCGGACGCATTGGCAAGGCGGATCTGGGCGCTCGCCTCCTGTCCACCATCGATCCGCATGAGGCCGGTGCCCTGGCCGAACGCCTTGATGCGCTCAACACGGAACGTCGGGCCATCGAGGAGGCGGTGCGCGCGGCCGCGCTGGATCAGGCCGAGCGCCGAGGCCTGGATGCGCCTCTGGTCTGGGCGGCCAAGCTGGGATGGCATCCGGGCGTGGTCGGGATTGTCGCCTCGCGCCTGAAAGACGCCACCCACAGACCGGCGGTGGTGATCGGTCTGGAAGACGGCCTTGGCAAGGGATCTGGCCGGTCGGTCTCTGGCGTGGATCTTGGTGCTTCGGTTCAGCGGCTCACCGCGGAAGGGCTTTTGCTGAAGGGCGGCGGGCATCGTATGGCCGCCGGTCTGACCGTGGCCGAAGACCTGCTTGAACCGGCAATGGACCGGCTGTCTGAGTTGCTCGCCCGTCAGGGCGCAGGCGCCCGTGGACCCGGCGATCTGATCCTTGACGGCGCGGTCATGCCCGGCGCTGCCAGCGTCGATCTCGTCACGGCCCTGGAACAGGCCGGACCATTCGGTGCCGGCGCGGCCGCACCCCGCTTTGCCGTGCCGGACCTGACCGTGCGCCATGCGCGGGAGGTGGGCACCGGACATGTCAAAGCCAGTCTAAGCGACGGTATGGGCGCCTCTCTCGACGCCATTGCCTTTGGTGCCATGGACGGCCCTTTGGGCGACGCGCTGATGCGCAAAGATGGTACACGGCTGCATGTCGCAGGACGCTTGGAGCTGAACACCTGGGGGGGGCGCCAAACCGTGCAGCTCCGTCTCGATGACGCCGCAATGGTGGGTTAGCCCGACCCGGTCGGGGGCCATCGAAGCGCCCGGAATTCTTGACCGCGCCCTGTCGTTTTCGCTTGCACGGCCCGAACCGATTGCCTAGACACCCGCTCACAGCGCGCATGGCCCGTTCGTCTATCGGTTAGGACGCCAGGTTTTCAACCTGGAAAGAGGGGTTCGATTCCCCTACGGGCTACCATCTCTGCGATAGTTATATTTGTTTCCAGAGAGTTATCCAATTTCTCGGTCCAACTTGTGCGCTCAGCATCAGAAAGTGGGACTTTTTGGTACTCTCGCTCACGGCTTGCAATCTCCCCCTCCGAAATTTTTTCTTCGCAGCGTCCTGATTATAGCGCTGTACTTCTGAGAGCGTACGATGCCCAGTCACCGATGTAATCTGATGAGGTGATGTTTCGCTCACCTTGCGGTCTTTGCCGCCTTTGCCGCGTTCGACATGGATCAGCATACGGTCGCTATCGATGTCGCAGACCTTGAGATTGCAGACGTCTGACGCGAGCAGCCCGGTGCGATGGGAAATGCCGAGCGCCGCGCGATACTTCAGACCCGGCCCCGGTGCGACTTTGAGAAGCTCGAATACCTCCTCAGCACTGAACACGACCGGGAGCTTTCGCGGCTCCGTACGGAAGGACATGCAGTCCTTTATCTCCGAGCGCTTGCAAGTCGTCTCGAAGAAGAACCGCAGCCCGACAAGCCGCACGTTATAGGTCGATGGGGAGACGTTGGTGTTCACCCTATGAAGTTGGTAGGCGCGCAGGTCCTAGGGAGTTGCAGTATCCGGCGACCGCCCGAGGAACTTGGTGAGATACCTGACCGCACTGATGTGCGCCTTCTGAGAGCTCTCGCTAAAGCGCCCCGCCTTTAACCTGCAACATATCTGGCAG
>JBCDEC010000112.1:0-14433 GCA_039179965.1 Pseudomonadota bacterium | reverse complement strand
GCACATTGACCACGTGATCGGCCCCAAGCTCCGTGCCAATCGCCAGGCGGTCATTCCGTGTGCCCGTCAGGATCACCGGGTCGGCACCGAGCGCCTTGGCCACAGCAACAGCCACCAGACCGATGGGCCCGGGACCGCTGACGACGACGCTTTCGCCGGCCACAAGCCCGCCGAGTTCGGTCAGCCCGTACATCGAAGTGCCGGCCGTTACGACCAACGTGGCCACTTCATCCGTCATTGAATCAGGAACCTTCACCAGTGTGTTGATGTGGTTGACCGCGTATTCGGCAAAGCCGCCGTCGGTGGTGAACCCATTGGCCCGGTGACCCTTGTTGCGATCCCCGTAGTTGAGCCCGTAGTTCAGGCAGGCCGTGTACATCCCGGCGCGGCAGCGTTTGCACTGACCGCACCCGGCGTGGATCTCGACCGTCACTCTTTCGCCCATGGCAAACTCATCCACCCCGTCGCCCAGGGCGGCTACGGTGCCCATGTATTCGTGACCGGGGGTGAAGTTCTTGCCAAAGGGCGGACCACCCTCGATCAGCGCCGGCGTGCCGTAGTGGATAACTTCCAGATCCGTGGCGCAAATGGCCACGGCATCGATGCGCACCAGCACCTCGGCCCGGCCGGGCAATGGCACCGGCTTGGTGGTCTGTCGCAGGGTGTCGGGCGCATCCAACACCCAGGCCCGCATGTCGGCTGGTACCCGTTGAGCCAAGGCACCTTGGATTTCGGGAGAGATTGTCATGGCGTCATCCCCATCATCATTGCATTCCCGCTCTGCCCGGCAGCCACATCACGATCTGAGGGAAGAACACGATCATCGCGACAAGCGCGAGCGTGGCGACAAAGAACGGTGCCACGCCGCGGAAAATCTTGATCAGCGGCACGTCCTGAACGACCTTCGCCAGAACATAGACATTGATCCCCACGGGTGGTGTGATCAGGGCCAGCTCGCTCATGATGACGGCATAGACACCGTACCAGATCGGGCTGTAGCCCAGCTCGATGACAATCGGCAGCGTGAACGGCACGGTCAGGATCATCATGCCCCACACGTCCAGCACCATGCCCAAAACGATAAAGACGATGGTGATCATCAGCAGGATCACAAGCGGGGAAAAGCCGCCGCCCAGGATGGAATCGACGATCATTTGCGACAGGCCGGTGGTGGCGATGAACTTGCCCATCATGTAGCCGCCCACAAGGATGATGAAGATCATCGCGGAGGTTTGCGTGGACTGCAGAAGCGACTCTCTCAGGATCCGCCAGGTCAGGCGGCCCATAAAGAGGGAGATCAGCAGCAACGCGGCCACCCCAAAGCCTGCGGCTTCGGTTGGCGTAAACACGCCTGCATAGATACCGCCGACCACAATGACAAAGGTCAGAAGGATGGGCAGCACCTTTGACAGCGACACGATCTTTTCGCGCCAGGAGAAGCGCTCGCCGACCGGGCCAAGATCGGGGTTCACGCTGCAACGCACGGCGATGGTGACGGCATAGGCCAGCGTCATCAGCAACCCCGGGATGATCCCGGCAATGAACAGCGCGCCAATAGAGGTTTCGGTCAGAATGCCATAGCCGACCATCACCAGACTGGGCGGGATCAGAATTCCCAAAGTGCCCGCCGCCGCGATGGAGCCGGTGGCCAAGGCATCGTCGTATTTGTACTTGCGCATGGCCGGGATCGCCATCGGCCCGATTGTAGCAATCGCGGTCACAGCACCTCCGGACACTGCTCCGAACCCGGCGCAGGCCACGACCGTGGAGATGGCGATGCCGCCCGGCAACCGCCCGAGCCAGCGATAAACGCATTCATAGAGGTCTTGCGCGATATTGGTGCGCTGCACCAGCTGGCCCATCAAGAAGTAGAGCGGCACCGCAACCAGGATGAAGTTTTGCCCTTGATCCACGAAGGTCAGCGACAATTGGGTTTCGGCGAAACTGGGCCGGCCGACGACCTTGTATCCCAGGGATGCCGTGGTCAGCATCGCGAATCCGATCGGGATCCCGATCAGGATCAGGACCATCAGGAAGACAAACGCCAGAACGCCAACGGTAATCGGATCCATAGTCAGCCCTCCCCGGGTAGCGAGGCGCGACCTGAGAAGGCTTGGAACCCAAGGACGTTGGCGATGGCGCGCAGCGTGAAATAGACGATCATCAGGCCGCAGATGAACAGCATGAACATATGCGGCAGCCACAATGGCAGCGCCAACTCGTCAGAGACCCGACCCAAACCGAAATCGAACTGAAATCGGTCCAGCGATGACTTGGCCAGAAGGTAGAAGATGAAGATGCCGCAGACCGAGTAACAGGCGTCGAAAATGCCCTGCAGTCGCACCGGCACATTCGCAGCCAGCAGGTCCATGCGGATGTGGCCGTTGGTTCGGCTGCATTCCGGCAGGCCCAGCACAAAAAGCGGGAAGAGCAGGAATTCGTTCAGCTCCAGTCCCCATGTCAGCGGCTCATTGAACACAAATCGCAGCGTCACATCCGTGACGACGGTGACAAAAATGACCGGCAAGAGCACGTAGCCAGCGGCAAAATCCATGGTTTTTGTGACCCGGATCAGAAGTCTTTCAAGCGCTTTCATCCCAGCACCCGGCCGCAACCTGGGCATGCCACGTGCGCGCCATTCGGGCGACACTGGGTCCGCGCGGCGGTGCCGGCATCCGTATATGACATTGTCTTCCTCCCAACCCTCTCTGTCGTGTGGTGCGCGTGGCCTGTTTCAGGTGGCGCGCTACGAGTGAGAGGGCTCCTTGGCCAATTTTGACCATTTGCGTACCATAGTTGATAATTGGTCCAATTCGTCAAGAAATATTCGAGTTTTCGCCGAGTATTTCCATATTTTTAACAATAAAATCATTAATTGGGTAACCAATAGGCTCTACTATTGGCCGGTTCCCTAGGCGTCGTTGCCCTCCAGAATTTCAGTTGCGATTTTTTCGGCGATCATCAGCACGGGCAAATTGGTGTTCGCGCGTGGCACTGTTGGCATCACCGACGCATCCGCCACACGCAGCCCCGCGACGCCGTACACCCGCCCCGCAGGATCCGTTACAGCCATTGGGTCCTCGGCCGAGCCCATCCGGCAGGTGCTACTGTGATGTGCCAGTGGAATCACGGCATCGCGGACATAGGCCTCCAGCTGTGCAGCTTCCGCGATGAGCTGCCCGACATCTTCGCGCGGCGCAGCAAGGGATCGCACGGCCGCCTCGCCCACGCCCGGCACGTGATCAAACGCCCCCGCAATGCAGCGGGTACGCAGAGCATTCCAGCGTGTCAACGCATTGAACTGCGCGGCTTTGCCCAGGTAGCGGGCCGCGAAGGTCGTGCCGATCACGGAGGCGAGTTCTGGCGCGCGGGTCAATTCCGCAACCCGGGCCATGCCATCCATCAGCCGCAAGCGATCGTCGTCCGCGCCCAGCAGGTTGTATTCAATCTGCGGCGCGCCGTTGGCGCCCAGGCTCACGGACCCGCGTGAGGCCGGTGCCATCAGGATCGGCGAAAAATGCGCCAGGCGTCGCGCCAACGCATGCCAGCTGACCCGCGTACCGATCATGAGGAACATGTCGCCGGTGCCTGAGGGGCCGATGCCCGACGAATAGCGCAGGGTCGAGTTGTTGTGATTGCGTTCGGGGTTTCTCTGGACCGCCTGGCGTTTGAGATGCGCAATAGCGGGCAGCGCCGCATGGTTTTGCAAGTTGGCCCCGACACCGGGGCGATCTGCGCAGACTTCGATTTCGTGGTCGGTCAGCATGGCAGCATCGCCGATCCCGGATGTCTGCAGCATCAAGGGCGTCAGCAGGGCGCCCAGTGTCAGGACCGTTTCGCGTGCCATGAAGGTCTGCGGTTGGCCATCAACCGTGGCGGACACACCGGTGATCCGTGTGCCATCGCAGATCAGGTTCTCCACAATACCCCGCGCGATGATGGTCAGGTTGGGGCGCTGGCGCACGTCCGACGTCAGATAGGCGGAGGCGCTGGACGCCCGGGCCTGCACCGATCCCGCGATGGGCAATGCGCCGTAGCCATCCCCGAACTCGGTGTTCATGTCGGCCAGAAACGGCGTGTTGTTGCGGTCGTAATAGGCGCCGCTGGCCTGTGCCAATTGTGGCCAGCCGTCGCGCCGGTGGCGGCGAATGATCGTGGGTCCGGTTTGGCCATGGCCCGGTCCGTCAAAGTCCAGATCGTTTTCCAGCGCGCGAAAGACCGGCAGAACGCTGTTCCAGTCCCACCCGGTCGCGCCCTGTGCCGCCCAGCCGTCATAGTCCATCGGCAGGCCACGCAGCATGATCATGCCCATGATGGACGAACCGCCCCCCATGACCCGCGCGTGCAGCAGCGGCTTGGCCGGGGAAGTCTCAGCCGTCAGGGCATGACCCATCAGGGGCCAGCGATAGGCAGGGTTGCCATAGGACATCGGGTAGGGATCGGCGATATCGGCGGGCATATTGTCCGGCGGTGTGTCCGGTCCCGCCTCTATCAGCAGAACTTGGTTCGCAGACCGCGCGGACAAGCGGTTGGCCAGGACGCATCCCGCCGTGCCGCCGCCCACTATGATGTAATCCCAGACATCGGACATTGGGTCAGGTCCACCCAATCCATCGGGCGATACTGCGGCCCATCACCGCCTCCAGATCATCGCCCCCAAGCCATGGCAGTTCGTCAGTGAAGTAACGCCGGTTTTCGTCCCAACTGGGCTTCATGCGGGTGATGTCGGTGCCCCAAAACATGCGGGCCGGGCCAAAGGCGTCAAAGCAGCTGCGCAGCAACTCATGTGTGCTTGCAAACGGAAAGGCATCGGTTGCGATGGCAGGGACCCCGGTCGCTTTCAGCGCGATGTTGGGATGCTCCGCCAGCGCCAGAAACGCGGGCAGTTGCGCCGCTGCCTCCGGCAGCTTGTCCATCGGGCCCATGCCCACGTGATCGAGCAAGAGGCGCATGCCAGGATAGGCCTGCGCGATGCGCGCGACCTCGCCATAGAGCGGCGGCGGCACCATCAGAGCGACGGGCCGCTCAAGCCGATCCGCCAAAGCCCAGATCCAGTCGAGTGCTCCGTCTGTCAGCCGCGCCTGATCCTGCGGAGCAAACAATACAAAGCGCAGACCCAGCATCCCCGGCTGCGCCAGAAAGTCGGTCACGAAGGTCTCATCAGGTGGCTTTGAAAGATCGAACCAGCCCAGCGTTGCGAAGCGGTCCGGATGAGCCTCGGCGGCCTTGACCGCATAGGCATTGGACTCCGCGTCCCAGAGCGCCGGGCAATTCACGGCCCCATGGACCCCGGCCGCATCCATGCCGCGCAGCGCATCTTCGATCAGGAACGGCGCGCGAAAGTGATGCGGCGGCGCGCCGGCGCCCTGCCAAAGGTGGATCTGGGCATCAATGATCCGCATGGCGTGCTGCCTTGAGCCGGGACGCCATCCAGTCGCCAATCAAGGCTGTCTTGTCATCAGCGTGGTTGTAGATGCAGTGATCCCCATCATCGAAGGTCACCAGATGCCGGTCATCGGATATGCCCGCGTCGAACATCGCACGCGCGGCCTCGGCGGTGATGATCGGGTCCTGTGAGCCTTGCAAGACGAGCATGGGGCAGGGAACAGGCGCGCTCGGGTCGATGGGAACGGCGCTTGCCCAAACCTGCCGCGAGGCAACAAAGGACTCTAATCCGGTATGCGACCGCATCTTGCGCGATATCGTGGATTCGCCCAGATCCACTCCGGGGTCCGGGGAGCCACCATTGTTGCACACGGCAGAAATTCGGCGGTCTGTACGTGCCAGATGGAGCGCAAAGGATCCGCCCATGCTGTTGCCAATCATCCCCAGCGGCGCCGGCGGGGACATGGCCGCCAACGTTTCAAAAACACGGCCATAGACGGCAGGCCAGTCCGGCGTGAGATAGGTGCCGTGGACCATGCGGCTTTCGCCCTGGCCGGGCCCGTCCAACAAGAGCGTTTCCACACCGCGTTGCGCCAGCGGCAGGGCCAGATGGTCGAAATCCATCGCCCAACCTTCGATCCCGCCAATGATGACCACGCGACCGATCACAGGTGTGGCCGCGTCAAAGAACCAGCCGGTGACGGTGCCTGCAACGGTTTCGACGTCCAACCTGCGCCGATCACCGGTCAGGGCAGCGGCTTCCTCGTAAAGTCGCCCGGCGGCCGCGAAGATCTCGAAACGTTGCGGCGTGTTGTCGACCATCATCATCTGGCTCATCCGCATCAGCGCGGCGGCGCGAAACAGCCGGTTGGCCCGCGTCGCATCGGTTTCGGGTGACACATGAAACTCAGGCGGCGCGAGGCAGGTCTCGGCAAGTTCGGTCGCCACGTCTTGCCACATCTCGCCCGTCGCGACCCGTGCGCGCAATTCAACCGCATCGGGGTGGTGCACGCCGTAGGCCATGATCCGTTCCATCGACATTTGGCGCAAGGCGGCCTGGGATTCGGGCAGCTCTGCCGTCTCGGCCGGTGCGAAGGCGGCGGAGCGCTGACCGCAAAAGTGCCGGGTTATTATGGATGGACCCGCCGTCATGCCTCTGCCTCGATCCTGTTGCTCAAAACCCCGATGCCCGAGATGTCGATCTCGACGATGTCGCCAGGCTTCATGAAAACCGGAGGCTCCCGGAAGAGGCCGACCCCGCTGGGTGTGCCGGTGGCGATGATGTCACCCGGTAGCAGCAGCGTGACCGTCGAGAGGTAGGAAATGAGGTCCGGGATGCCAAAGGCCAAATCGGAGATCGGCGTCGATTGCATCACGGTGCTGTTCAACCGCGTCTGCATTACCTGCGCGCCGGGGTCGTCCATCGCATCGGAGGTCAACAGCCACGGGCCCATCGACCCGCTGCGATCAAAGTTCTTGCCCGCCCAGAACTGTGTCGTATGCCGCTGGTAGTCACGGATCGAGCCGTCGTTGAAGCAGCTGTAACCCGCCACATAATCCATCGCATCGTCAGGCGCGATGTGGCGGCCCGGGGTGCCGATGACCACGGCCAGCTCGCCTTCGAAATCGAACCTCTCCGAGGCATTCGGCGCGATCAAGGGCACGTCATGGCCTACAACGGACCCCGGATACCGGGTGAAGATGGACGGGTAGGCCGGCTTTTCGCGCCCGGTTTCGATGATGTGGCTCATATAGTTGAGCCCGATGCAGATGATCTTGTCGGGGTTGGGTATCGGTGACAGCAAGGTGATCTCGGTCAGATCAAAGACGCTGTCCGTGCGGGCAGCGGCGGCGGCGACCTCTGGCAGCGCATCTGCTGTCAGTGCGGCGCGCAGATCGGGGTGGGTGGACCGGAGCGAACCGACGTCGCGCACCTCTGCGTCCTCGATTACGCCGTAGGAGGCCGTTCCATCGGGTTTCAGGTAAGACGATATGCGCATGTGAGAGAATTCCTTTTCGCAGAAGTCGTGCGCCGCAGTCATGCCGATGGCCCGCACCGGACCCGGACGTCATCCGGAGTTGCGCGTTACGTTGTCCAGCCAGATACAATTTGGATCCGGGTCGGGTGCCTTCAGACCCCGTTTCGACGTATCGAGCGTCAGGCTCTTCAACTTGGCCCGCACACCCGAGTCCTCTGGCAGATGCAGCCGGTCGTGTCCCCAGAAGCTGGGGCCGTCGAAGGTTTCGACCGGTTCCCAGGTGTCCGGCTCGATCACGCGCGCGCCCCAGCCATATTCCACGAAAAAGCCGGAGGGAGAGTTGGCGTAAAAGCCCAGCATGTGATCGTTTGTATGGCGGCCCAGCGTGTAGGCGACACGGTCCGTTTGCTGCTGCGCCAAATCGTAGCCCTGGCCGACGTCATCGAGCGTTTCCAGTTCGACCATGAAGTGATGCAGACCGCGCTGACCCGACCCGACCATTGCAAAGCTGTGGTGGCGTCCGTTCAGGTGAAAGAAATAGAGCTTGTAGGGCGTCTTGCCGTAGTCCGTCAGCGAAAAGCCCAACAGATCGCAGTAAAACGGCACCAGCGCGTCAATGTTCGCAACGTGCAGCACCGCGTGGCCCATACCGAGACTGCCAGTCTTGAACCCCTGGATCGGGCGCCCGGGACGAAACGGGTCGTCCGCGATCTGCGGCCCATGGAAGACTTCGATGTGGTTTCCATCCGGGTCCTGGAACGAAATCAGCCCGCCGACCAGTCGTTGATCTGCAAGGGCCGCCGGTCCGGCCGCCACCGCGACGCCCGCATTGTCCAGGCGGCTGGCCAGGTCATCCAGATCGCTGGGCCCGTCCACTTCCCAGCCCATGAAATCAAGGCCCTCGTCGCCGTCACCCGTGACCAGCAGACGTTGCTTGCGGTCATCCATCCGGAACGCGCGGGCGTGGCCGCCTCGGTCAATCTGTTGCATGCCAAGCAAATCGGTGGCGAAGCTGCTCCAATCTTCGGTCCGGGCTGATCTCACGCCGATATAGCCAAGCGATTTGAGGGTCATGGGTCACTTTCCTGCGAATTCACGAAACGCTAACAGCCGGGCGGACGGCCTGTCGCGGCCCTCGCACGGCGTGTCCGCGAGGTGGACAGACTGTGCGTTTCGTGAAATCGTCGGGCTTTAGGGGAGGAGACCGCGATGCCGCGTGCAGGATCAGTCCGGTCGTTGGAACGCGGGCTTGAGGTGCTGACCGTGATCAATCAGCACAATGGGATCAAACCCGGTGACATTGCGCGGATTGCAAACATCCCGCGCCCGACGGTTTACCGTCTGATCGAAACGCTGGAAGAGCATAACTTTGTCACGCGCGACCATACCGCGGGCAAATGGCGTGCGACCCTAAAGACCAAGACACTCAGCTCCGGCTACCGGAACGAGGACTGGGTCCAGCGCCATGCGGTGCCCAGAATGATGCAGCTGGGGCGGGACATCTTGTGGCCGCTGGATCTTGTGATGTTCAACGATCACCAGATGGAGATCCGCGAGTCGACTCATCACTACAGCCCCTATTCCATAGATCACGGTATGGTCGGTCAAAGCCTGCCCATCTTGAGCACCGCCAGCGGGCGGGCCTATCTGGCGTTTTCACCGCCCGCCGAACGCGACAGAACCTTGGCGAGCCTGCGCATCGCGCAGGATCTGGATGAGGCGATCGTCCTGGAAGACGGCCCGCTTGAACTGATCCTGGAGCGCAGCCGGCAGCTTGGCCTCGGGTTCCGTATGCAGGGGTTTCGCAGCGCGACCATGAGCCTGTCCGCACCGATCCTGCAAGACGCGCGGGTCGTTGGCTGCCTCACGCTCATATGGACCAGCAGCGCGCTGAAGTTCGACCGTGCGCTGGCGCTCTATGGCTATGTTCTAACGCAGACCGCTCAGGACATCTCTGCGGTGATCAATCCTGACGGCGAAGGCGCCCGCTGACCGGCGCCGCTGCGGTTCGGTCATTCCGTGGGACCGTCGGTCAGAAGTGCCTCATATCGGACCAGCATGTGATCGAGGTCTTCGGGCGCGCAGGCGGCGGCGCAATAGCGGTCCGGACGGATCAGAAGGATCTGATCGCGATGTGTGCGCAGCGGCCGGCTGATTGCCGGATCCCGTGTGGTGTCCGCGCCCGGTGCAGGTGACGGCGACAGATCCAGCTGCACACAAGCCAGCGGCAGACCCATCAGGTCGTGCCGACCCAGCCGGTCCAGGGCCGCCGCGGCTTCGGGCCCTTGCCCGATGAGCGCAAAGCCCGGGCCCATCAGCGTATCCAGCAATTGCCACTGCCCCTCCCGCCCGACTTCCGGTTGCGGGATCATTGCGCCGGGCAGGGCGGCCTCGAACTGCGGTGCATCGAGGTCCAGAAACAAACCGTCTTTGTATTCCGGCTTGGGTTTGAAGCGCATTTCAACAAGGTAGTCGAGCACCGCCGGAAAGGGCGCCAGCGCAGAAAGCAGCAAGTCGCGAAAGCGCAGCTGATCAGGCGCGATCGGCATCACGATGTCGCCCATGGCAACGGCGAGCTGGATCATTCCCCAGGCGGCGTCGCGCCGCTCTGTCTCATAGGTGTCAAGCACCGCAGGGGCGGCCCCGCCGCGCAGGTTGGCTGCGACTTTCCACGCCACGTTGTGGGTGTCGCGAAGCCCGGCATTCATGCCTTGCCCGGCAAACGGCGGCGTCAGATGCGCAGCATCCCCCAAAAGCACGACCCGACCTTCGCAGAACCGCTCCACCAGCCGGGCATGAAAGGTGTAGACCGTCTTGCGCAGCACTTTGGCGGTGTCATAGACCCTGTGCGGGGCAAGCAGTTCGGCCAGAAAGGCGTCCTCCAGAACCGCCGCGCGCGTCTCGCCCGGCAGCACCATGAATTCGTAGCGCCGCCCGCCGCCCGGGGCGGGGATGCTGACGGCCGGCCGCTCTGGGTTGCAGAAGAATTTCGAGAACAGGGTGGTATCGGGATCGTCCAGCGTGTCGACCACTATCCAGTCTTCTGCATAGGTATCGCCCGCCATCGCCAGGCCAAGCCGTTCGCGGATGGGGCTGCGCCCGCCGTCGCAGGCCAGAACCCAGCGCGTGTCGATTTGGTGCGCCGCGCCGCTCCGGTCGGTGACGGTGACCACAGCGCCATCGGGGCGTTGATCAATCTGCGTGACCTCGGCCTCAAAGCGCAGAGCGCCCGGCGCCCGGTCTTCCAGCTGCTTGCGCAGCGCGGATTCCAGTTCCGGTTGGAGGATGTAGTTTTTTTTGGCAAAGCCAAAATTGCGCGGGCCGGCCCCGACGGTCGCGAAACAGGTCCCGTCCTGATCGTAGTATTTCGCCCCTTCGGACGCGGACGTCTGATCGACATAGCTGTGCTGCAGGCCAATCGCCTGCAACGTGCGCGCGCCTTCATCATCCAGTACAATGGCCCGAGGCAGATTGAGCGGCGCGCTTTCGCGCTCCAGCACCACACAATCGACCCCGTAGGAGGCCAGCAGACTTGCCACCGTCAGCCCCGTTGGTCCGGCACCCACAACAACAACGGGGATATGCTCTGGATAGGGTTGCATCTGCAGATCCTTTGCGGATGGTCCTGGCAATGCGCGCGCCGCGATGAGGACAGATTGAACGGCTGGCTACAATTTGGCGGCCAGATCCGGCCACGTGGCTTCGCCGGCCTTGCGCATGTCCGCACGTTCCGCCGCATTGATGTATTCGGCGGTGGCGGCATCATAGCTGGGCCGGGCGCGCGCCCGTGCGAGCCAGTCGCCGATGGCGCAATAGCGCTGCGTCCAGAGACCAGAGAATGCGAGATTGTCGAGCCGGTCGACATAGGCCAGAAGCGCGACATCGGCCAATCCGTAGGACGGTCCGCCCAGCCAGGCACCCTGTTCCAGTTGGCCCTGCATCCAGTCGAATGTCCGCGTCAGTGTCGCCAGCGCACCGTCTACATAGACCGAAGCCATGCCGTTTTCAAAAATGTCGATCCGTTTGGCCGTGATCTCCGGATTGGGCATGGCGGCGAACATCGCCATGACCTTTTCGCGCGGCATCGCCAGTTGACGCGCCCGAAACACGGATGCGAAGCTCAGTGTATTGATTGCCGCGTGGATCGGGATGCAACGGATCAGCCACATCCGTGTTTCGGCCTGCGCCTGTGCGCCCTGTGGCATCAGCGGATTCTCGGGCGTGAGCTGATCCACGTATTCGATAATCGCGCTGGATTCGCTTAAGACGAAATCCCCGTCCACCAGCACTGGCACCACGCCTTCAGGGTTGAGGCGCAGGAACTCGGCCTGAAACTGGGCGCCAGACTTCAGATCGACCGGCGCGCTCTGCCACTCCAATCCCTTTTCGGCAAGCGCCACGCGCGCTTTGATTGAACAGACAGTGTTGCCATCGTGGTAGAGTGTGAGCATCAGTCGTGCCTCTCCCGGATCAAACGGAACGCGTCAGTTTTGGCGCGATATGGTGCACGGCGGGCCGGTCGGCAAGCCGCGCATGCAGGGCTGCCAGATTGTCCGGCATGGCGATGTTGTCCATCTCGCACCAGCGCAAAACATAGAACGCGGCAGCGTCGGCCGGACCAAAGCGGCCCAACATGTACTCTTGCGCGCCCAGCGTGTCCGCCATGACGGCAAGCCCCTTTTCGATCTCTTGTCGTCCATGGGCGCGCAATGCCGCCTGACCCTCCGGATCGCCCAGGAACTTTTGCGGCATCTTCAGAAAGGTGAAGCCTCGCATATGAACCGACCCGACAATGAAATCGAGCATTTCCAGTGTCCTGACCTGCCCCAACGGATCATCGGGCCAGAGACCCGCTTGCGGGTACGCGGTTGCGATCCAATAGGCGACGGCTGGAAACTCGGTCACCATCTGCCCGTCCTCGGTCCGCAGAGCGGGCACCTTGCCCTTCGGGTTTTGCGCCAGGTAGGCAGGTGCGCGCTGCCCACCCTTGGCCAGATCGATGGACTCGATCTCGTATGTCACGCCGGTCTCTTCGAGAAGCAGAAGGATCCCGTTCGAACAGCTTCCGGGCGCGTGAAACAGCTTGGGCATGGGGTGGTTCCTTGCATTGCAGCGCGCCGGGCGGGCGGACCGTTTCAAACCCTAGATCAAGCGTCCGAGGTCAAAAACGCACCCCATCGATCTGTCCACCATGCGGACGCGGAACGTTTGGCGCGTTGGAACGGCCGCGTATCTCCTATGCTGCCCGCCAAAGAGTAGGTGTGCACGGCACACCTCCGGGACGCCCCGACGGGCACCGCTCGCCGGCAACCGTCCTGCGCTCTGCCCACAACGGAGATTGTTCGATATGCCCGAGGCCCCCAACACAAGCCCGACCGACGCGCCCGCCGCCGTGCCGTACAGTGTCGCGCGGTTTTTTCCTGGCTTTCGGCACGTTGATCTGCCCATTGACGACGTGACAATCCATGCCGTTGTTGGCGGGTCTGGCCCACCGCTCCTGTTGTTGCATGGAGCACCCGAATCGCACGTGATGTGGCACGGCATCGCGCCCGGGCTTGCGCAGCATTTCACCGTGGTTGCAGCCGATTTGCGCGGCTACGGGCGCAGCAGCAAACCGCATCGCAGCGACTATTCAAAGCGGCGCATGGCTCAGGATCAGGTCGAGCTGATGGCGCAACTGGGCTTTGATCGCTTTGCGGTGGTGTCGCATGACCGCGGATCGCATGTCGCAAGGCGGATGGCCAAGGACGTGCCGGACAAGGTCGAAAAGCTGGTCATCATGGATGTCACGCCGTCGACGTACATTTTCGAACACGTCACCCGCAAGGTCGCAGAGCGCTTCTGGATGTGGTTTTTGTGGTCGCAGCCCGAACCACTTGCGGAGAACGTGATGGGCCCGCAGGCCGAATGGTTCACCAGAATGGTCGCCTTCGGCAATGTTGACCTGGGCGACGACTACGCGCTGACGAATGGCAATGCCGCAGCGTTCCACGCGATGTGTGAAGACTACCGCGCGGCCGCTGGCATCGACATCACCCATGATCACGCTGACAGGGAAAACCGGATAACAGCGCCATCGCTGGTCTTGTGGGGCAAGGCGTCGAACGCGGCTGGCTTTGATTACCCCACGATCTGGCGCGCTGAAATCGACGACGTGTCCTTCGCCGAACTTGACGCTGGTCACTTCCTGGTGGCCGAAAAACCGGAGGAAGTGATGAGTTTGGTTCTGCCGTTCCTTCTGGGCAAAGACTGAGACCGCCGCGCCTTTGACCTCGTCTGTGCGCATTGGCGCTGGTCTAAATGGGCAACAAGGCGCGGTGCTCTGATACATCAGCCTCCTGACGCAGGTCGTCGGTGCATTTCCGGCGACGCAAAAGACCCAGAAGGTTCCCATCCCTGCTTCGCTTGGGACGAGCTTGTCCAGAGTCCCTTCGATTCCGCCAGACGCAGTTTTTCTTCTGCGGCATTTGGCTTGGTGCGTTGAGATCGTTGCAGCCCGCCATACACCTTGTGCCATCGCTCAGATGTCTGCCGGATTGCGCCGTTCTGCAGCGCTGCGTCGGCAATCGCTGCCCGCTGCCCATTCAGCACGTCACTCCGCCGAAGCTTGGACCAGACACTTGCGGCTTGCCTGTCTTCCCTGACGGGGGTCGCTGATCCAGATGACCGCCTCTGACGGCGGTCGCAGAAGACCATGATCCGCAGGTCTCAATTGCCCAAGCCTTGCGAGGTGCAATTTCATCATATTCAGGTGGGCAGAATTTTCCTTCATAGAAAGTTTCGATCCAACATTGCAAGTCAATTTGAAGAATTGAATTGTGTCTTTTCCTTGTCAAAATGATGCGCAAATAGTGTAGTAGATATGGGGCAGAAAAAGGAATATCCGCCAGGTTTTGCTGCTGTCGCTAATCTGGCAACGCAGTGTTCCTAACCGGAGAAGAGTGCTGAGCTTGGCTTAAATCCCGCTATGCGTGTAAACTCGGGTGAGTTGAGCAAAATGTTTCTATTTTGTACTAAATTTGTTCCATCTTGACTAGAACTTGTCACCGAACCCGAACAAAAACTTTGC
>JBCDEC010000111.1:0-14451 GCA_039179965.1 Pseudomonadota bacterium | reverse complement strand
CTTGTGGTGGGCGGCGCCCTGCTGGCCGTGGCCTTTGCCCGGGCCGAGATGCGCCGCGCCCGTCGCGAGATAGTCTGGGCACTGGTCGTGGGCCTTGCCATCGTTTCGGGCTGGCTCGGCACCTACTGGATTTCCATGACCGGCTTTGATGCCGAGCCAATCGAAACACATACTTTCGCTGCGCCCATCGGCGATACGCTCTTTTACAGCATGACCGCTTCGGGCAATGCATTGTCCTTTAGCGTCGGCTCGGTTCTGGGCGTGGTGATCGGCGCGGCCATTGGATCCAATTCAAAGGGCCATTTCCGGTGGGAGGCCTGCGAAGATCCGCGCGAGTTGCGCCGCCAGATCCTTGGCGCGACGCTCATGGGACCGGGGGCCATCCTTGCGGTGGGCTGCAGCGTTGGTCAGGGACTCTCGGCCTTTTCCGTCCTGGCCTTTAGTGCACCGGTGGCTTTTGTGGCGATCTTCCTTGGCGCGGCACTTGGCCTGAGGCAATTGATCACCGGCTTCGCGCCCGCCGAATAGGTCAGCCCCCGCTGCGGTGCTGGGAAATCGGAACGCCCAAGCCGACGACGGCCGCTCCAAGTCCGGCGCGCCAATCCCACGCCCCGCCCAGGGCGATGAGGATCACCATGACGTAGAAAGGCGCAATATTGATGTGAAACGAACTGAGCGCGATGCCAAGACGCCCGACCGAGGCGATAAACAGGATCTGTGACAGCGCCATCGCCGCCACGGCATAGATCGCCAGCAGTCCAATTTGCTGCGAGGTGATCTGGCGGGGCATCTCGGCCATCCCAACCGCCCACATCACCGTAAAGACCAAGCCGGTGAACACCGCCGCGCCGCAGAAGGTGATCGTGCTGCGCCCGACCGGCGACAGCGACGGGAAGTCGCGCACCGCAGCGTTCGAGGCCCAGGCGAAACAGATCCCCGAGGCAATCGCCATCAGCAAGCCCCAGCCGAGATCCGGTGAAACCCGTCCGCCCACCGCGATGGCGCCGCCCAGCACCGAAGCCGCCAGACCGACAACAAAGCGCCGCGTGAGACGGCGTTGACGCCCCAGAACCTCGATCAGAGTGGCGGAAATCGGTGTGGTCGTGACGATCAGAGCCACCGTGACAGGATCGGTAAACCATTGCGCAAAGAGCAGAAGGTTGGCGCCGGTCCCAAAGCCCAGCATCCCGATCCAGATCCCCTTGCCCCAGCGCGCATTCATGACCTTGTGCAGCCCGTCGACATAGATCCAAAGCGGCACCAGCACGGACAGAGCCATCGTCAGGCGCAAAACCATCAGCGAAATCGGATGCCAGCTGTCCAACAGGATCTCGGCCGCAGGAAACCCCGCTGCCCAAAAGAGCATGGAGCCCACGGCCATCGCATTGCCGGACAAAAGCTTTTGACGGTGCGCAGCAGCACGCACCGGATGAAACCCGGGGGTTACCGAAGTCATGACGTCAAACCAGTGTGTCAGTAGGTGCAGGCGCCCTAGGCGCGCAGGACGGGTGTAAGGGAATCATGCCCGGCCGGTCTGTCCCGTTTTCGACGCCCTGTCGCAAACGAACCAGTCCGTCCGCGCAGGCGTTCAGTTGAGCGAACTGAACACCGGCCTCGTCTCAAACTCATTGCGCCAGGCAACCAGGCACAGCACGGGGTCGTCCAGCGTTTCCATGGCGTGGGGCTCATTGCTGGCATGGAACATTGTGTGGCCTTCGTGGAGCAGTTCATCGGGTCGGTTGCGTGTGCGAAACACCGCGCGGCCAGAGACCACCAGATAGATCTCTTCCGCCGGGTGATGATGCCAAGGGTAGTTGAGACCGGGCGGCATGTAGACGACAAAAAGCCTGAAGTTGTGCGAGAAGAAGGGCGCTGCATCCCCAATGATCGCATAGCACCCGAATTGAGTCAGGAACTGATCGCCGATGTCGGTGCCCTTGTAGGTCTCGCGCCAGATCGCGGCAGATCCAGCCGCACAGATTGCCGCTTGCAAGTCGGGGTAGAACCGCGACACCCGTCCGAGCCCGTCGCGCAGGACATTGCCGCACAGGGCCTCATACGGCGTGATCGGGCACCTGACGATATCGTCCGGGAACGGCGCAAAGGCGGCCAGGTCGGGATGCGCGGAATAGGCATCGCGCGACTGGCAAAGAAGACTGTCATAGAGGTGATCATGTGCCATGGCCCCGAATTAACCGGTCCAGGCTGGCTCTCTTCTTGTCAGACTGCGACATGGAGTTCGCAAACCGCCCACGAAGCAGGCACACCCGGTCAAATTCCGCGCAAAGCCCTGTGTTTTGCCGGTGTTTTGCCAGTGAAGACGCGGCCACGGCGGGAAACCCGCCGCGACCCCCGAATCGTCAGGCCTGATTTGGGCGGACGCGGGCAGCGGTCTTGTTGGCGAAGGCTTCGAGGCGTTCGCGGGCGGGTTGCTGGGTGTTGACGACACCGGCCACCACCGCCTCGGTATAGGCCGCGTCCAGGGCCGACATGTTCTGAATATGGCTGATCGCCGAGCAAATCGCGAAGTTGGTCAGCGGCAGGTTTTCGGCGGCACGGTCGGCGAGTTCGAGCGCCTTGTCGAAACTGGAGCCTTCCACGAGGTATTGCGCCAACCCCAGGTTGACGGCCTCTTGTCCCTGATAGACCCGCCCCGTCAGCATCATGTCGATCATGCGCGCCTTGCCGACCAGATCGGCCACGCGGATCGTGGCGCCTCCGCCGGTGAACAGGCCGCGCTGGCCTTCGGGCAAGGCGAAATAGGTGGTCTGGTCCATGACCCGGACATGCGCCGAACTTGCCAGTTCCAGGCCGCCGCCAACGACCGCACCATGCAGCGCCGCAATCACCGGCACGCCGCCATATTCCATTTTGTTGAAGGCCTCATGCCAACGCAGGCAGAAATGCATGAAATCCTCGGCGGCGCGGTCTTCACGGTGGTGTTCGACCAGATCGAGACCGGCGGAGAAATGATCCCCCGCCCCGGTCAGCACCACGGCCTTCACATTCATCCGGGGCGCATGGCTGAAAAAGGCCACCAGTTCCTCAATCGCCGCGACGTTGAGCGCATTGCGTTTTTCCGGGCGGTTGAGCGTGACCACATGGACACCATTGTCCCGCTGCTCAATCAGCAGGTGGTTGAACTCGACAGCGCGAATTTGGAAGGTCATGGGCGCGTTCTCTTCTTTTTTGATCTTGGAGTGGGTCAGATGGCGGCAGCCAGGAGCGTTTCGGCGCCGCTGGTGATGCGGGACCGTTCAACCTCGGTCTCGATCAGGATGTGATCGGCGTAAAAGGCGGCGGTCTCGATCTTGCGCTTGAGGAAGTCCGCGTTTTCGCCTGATGCCAACGCCGCTTCGGCAGCAACGACAGAGCGGCCAAATTGCCAGGCGATCGCGAGGTTCCCGGTCAGCATCAGGTAGGGCACACTGCCCGCAAAGGCCGCGTTTGGGTCCTGTGGGGCGGTGTCCAGCAGATAGGACATGCTGTCGAGAAAGGCAGAACGACCCTGCGCCAAACGATCGGCGATCCTTTGGGCGACCGGCGATCCTGCGCGCAATTGCGTTTCCGTCTCGGCGATCATCTCGGCAAAGCGGTGGGCGGTCGCGCCTCTGTCGCGCAGAGTTTTGCGACCCAAGAGATCATTGGCCTGGATGGCGGTCGTGCCTTCGTAGATCGGCAAAATGCGGCTGTCGCGGAAATGCTGCGCGGCGCCGGTTTCCTCAATGAATCCCATGCCGCCATGGACCTGAACCCCGAGCGAAGCGATCTCGACGGCGCGTTCGGTGCAATAGCCTTTGACCAGGGGCACGAGAAACTCCGCGATGCGCAGCGCTTCACCCTGGGCCTCACCCTGCGTCGCGCCACCTTGATGATGTGCGCGGTCGAGCCATGCGGCGGTGGTGGCCGCGAGCGCCCGCCCGCCATCGGTCAACGCGCGCATGCGCATCAGCATTCGCCGCACGTCCGGGTGGACAACGATCGGCACAGCCTCGTTGGCCGACCCGTCGACAGGCCGGCTTTGGACTCTGTCCTTGGCATAGGCGACGGCGCGTTGGGTCGCGCGCTCGGCCACGGCAACGCCCTGAACACCTACGGCAAAGCGCGCCGCATTCATCATCACGAACATATAATCGAGGCCGCGATGCTTTTCGCCGATCAGGTACCCGGTGGCGCCGGCATACTCCAGAACGGCCGTCGGGCTGGCGCGCACGCCCAGCTTGTGTTCGATGCTCACGCAGCGCACGGCGTTGCGCGCCCCCAGAGACCCGTCCGGTTTCACATTGATTTTGGGCACCAAAAAGAGGCTGAGTCCCTTGGGTCCGTCCGGTGCGCCGGGGGCGCGGGCCAGCACAAGGTGGATGATGTTCTCGGACAAGTCATGCTCACCGAAGGTGATGTAGATCTTGGTGCCATGCACGGCGTATGAGCCATCGCCATTGGGTTCGGCGCGCGCGCGCACCAGGCCGAGATCGCTGCCCGCCTGCGGCTCGGTCAGGTTCATTGTACCCGACCATTGACCGGTGATCAGTTTCGGCAGGTAGAGCGCCTTTTGATCCTCGCTCCCGCAGGTCAGAAGCGCCTCGATGGCGCCATCGGTCAGCAGCGGGCACAGGGCGAGGCTCATGTCAGCGGAATTCAGGATCTCGCTGGCTGCGGCCCCGAGCGCGCGCGGCATACCCGCGCCACCATACTCGACGGGATGCGCAAGGCCCTGCCAGCCCATTTCGACAAATTGCCCATAAGCATCGGCATAGGCATTGGGCAGATGAACCCGCTCGCCATCGAACCGGGCGCCGACCTCGTCGCCAGACTGGCTGAGCGGCGCGATCTTTTCCGAGCAAAACCGGCCGAACTGTTCCAGAACGGCCGTTGCGTCGTCGAGGTCGACATCGGTCTGGCCCGCGGCCTGCAGCTCCGGCCAGAAGCTCAGGTGTTCGATATTGAACATGATGTCCCGGATTGGTGCGTCGTACATCATCTCCTCCCGTCAGATGACCCATGGCTGCACGCCATTAGAGGTCATTTTCACAAGCAGGCAAGGCAAACTGATGCGAATGCACTGAACCTTGCGTCACTTCCGGCGCGGGCGGGGCGTCAGGTCCGCACGAAGTGCAACCGGTCGAAGGTCTGACGCCAGGCGGACACCTCGGGTGCCAGAGATGCGGGGTCGTTGGAGCGCAGGGCGCGGGCGATGAATCCGGCCAGGGGCGCCATGTCGGCGGCGGTCATGCCCCAGCGCACGATTTCCGGCGTGCCCAGGCGCACTCCGTTGAGGTCACCCTCCACGGCGTCGATGGGCAGGCCGATGCCACAGGCGAGAATGCCGGCCTCGCGCAAGGTCTTGGAGGCTGTCTGGCCGCCGCCAAACCGGGCGGCCTCGACGGCGAACTGATGCGATATGGTGCAGCCGTCTTCGGCGGCGTAGACCGGGATGTCTTCGGCCAGGAGCGCATGGGCCAGCGCCTGCGCGGTCTCGACCATGGTCGCGGCATAGGCCGCGCCATAGACACGCCAATCGAGAAGCGACATGGCCAGCGCCGCCGATTTGGCGGCGTCGAAATTGGCGGTGAGCCCGGGAAAGGCGATCGGCTCGATCCGCTCCATCAGCGCGTCATCATTGGTCACGATCAGCCCGCCTGCCGGGCCACCGAGGCTCTTGTAGGTGCTCATCGTCATCACATGCGCACCCTCTTCCAGCGGGTCGGGAAACACACCGCCGGCAATCATCCCACATTGGTGGGCCGCATCGAACAGGACCAGAGCGCCGACCTCGTCGGCAATTGCGCGAATCTCAGACACCGGATGCGGGAACAGGTTGAGGCTCTGACCGGCCGTGATCAGCTTGGGGCGCACAGCGTGGGCAAGGGTGCGAAGCCCGTCGAGATCCATCGTGTAGCCATCCGCATCCACGGGCGCCTCGTGAATTTCAAGCCCGTAGAGACCGGCACATCCCGGCGCATGGTGGGTCACGTGGCCGCCAATCGAGGCGGGCGGCGCGATCATCGCCTGACCGGGTCTGGTGGTGGCCATGAAGGCATAGAGATTGGCCAGTGCGCCCGAGCCGACGCGAATTTCGGCGTGGCGGGACCGGAAGACGTCGCAGGCGAGATTGGCGGCGATGACCTCGATCTCTTCGATGGCCTCAAGCCCCATTTCGTACTTGTCGCCAGGATAGCCCAGCGACGGGCGAGCGCCGAGTCCGGTGGCCAGAAGCGCCTCGGCCCTCGGGTTCATCACATTGGTCGCCGGGTTGAGATTGAAGCAATCGCGTTCGTGGATCTGGCGGTTGGACTGTGCGAGCGTCTCGAGCCGCCGCGCAAGCGTTTCCGCCTCTGCCCCGTCAAGAGCTGACGTGATCTGATCGATCCGCGCGGCCACGGTGGCGGGCAGCCAGGGACGGGTGCTTTGAGCGGTCATCAGGCTCTCTCCGAGATGGGCAACAGGCTTGGCTATAGGGGGCAAGGAACGGCGGGACAAGTCCCGCCCTACGCCTGAACGACAGGCCGGTCGGATGCGGCCCGAGTTCCCCGTCGGCACGGCACAAAATACGGTGCCGAGGCGTGACATTCCCCCCCGGATTTTGTAGGTTCATGACAAAATAATGAAGGAATTTCTGCATGTCCGAAGACAATCAGGCTTCAGAGCAGACACCCGAGAATTACGGCGCCGATTCTATCAAGGTTCTCAGAGGCTTAGAGGCTGTTCGAAAACGGCCTGGCATGTACATTGGCGACACGGATGACGGCTCCGGCCTGCATCATATGGTCTATGAGGTGGTCGACAATGGCATCGATGAAGCGCTGGCCGGTCATGCCGATGCCGTGACCGTCACGTTGCATGCCGACAACTCGGTTTCGGTCCATGACAATGGGCGCGGAATCCCGGTGGGGATTCATGAGGAAGAAGGCGTCTCGGCCGCGGAGGTCATTATGACCCAGCTCCATGCGGGCGGGAAGTTCGACCAGAATTCCTACAAGGTCTCCGGCGGCCTGCATGGCGTGGGCGTTTCGGTTGTCAACGCGCTCAGCGACTGGCTTGAGCTGCGGATCTGGCGGGACGGCAAGGAGCATATGGCCCGGTTTGAGGGCGGCGATACAGTGCAGCACCTGACGGTGGTGGGCGATGCCGGTGCGCGGACGGGAACCGAAGTGCGGTTCATGGCCGCGACCTCGACGTTTTCCAACATCGACTACGATTTTCACACGCTGGAAAAGCGGCTGCGCGAACTGGCGTTTCTGAATTCCGGTGTGCGCATCGTGCTGCGCGATGAACGACCCACGGAACCGGTGCTGAGTGAACTGCATTACGACGGTGGTGTGCGGGAGTTTGTCCGCTATCTCGACCGGTCCAAGTCGCCGGTCATGGCCGATCCGATCTTCATCGAAGGCGCCCGCGACGGGATCAGCGTGGAAATCGCCATGTGGTGGAACGACAGCTACCACGAGACCGTTCTGCCGTTTACCAACAACATCCCGCAGCGCGATGGTGGCACACACCTTGCAGGCTTTCGGGGCGCTTTGACCCGCACGCTGACCCGCTACGCCACCGAAAGCGGCGTGGCCAAACGCGAGAAGGTCAGCTTTACCGGCGACGATGCCCGAGAAGGGCTGACCTGCGTTTTGTCGGTCAAGGTGCCTGACCCGAAGTTTTCCAGCCAGACCAAGGACAAGCTGGTGTCCTCCGAGGTGCGGCCCGCGGTCGAAAGCCTCGTGAACGAGAAGCTGTCTGAATGGTTTGAGGAAAACCCCGGCCCCGCCAAACAGATTGTCGGCAAGATCGTCGAGGCGGCCCTGGCCCGCGAGGCGGCGCGCAAGGCGCGCGAACTGACGCGGCGCAAGACGGCAATGGATATCAATTACCTCTCCTCCAAGCTCAAGGATTGCTCGGAGAAGGATCCTTCGAAGACCGAACTCTTCCTGGTCGAGGGCGACAGCGCCGGCGGCTCGGCGCAGACCGGGCGCGACCGGCTGACCCAGGCGGTCCTGCCATTGCGCGGCAAGATCCTGAATGTCGAGCGTGCGCGATTTGACCGGATGCTCTCAAGCCAGGAAATCGGCAATCTGGTCATGGCGCTTGGCACAGGCATCGGACGCGACGAATTCAACATCGACAAGCTGCGCTACCACAAGATCGTCATCATGACGGATGCGGATGTGGACGGCGCCCACATCCGGACGCTGCTGCTGACCTTTTTCTACCGGCAGATGCCGGCGTTGATCGAAGGCGGATTTCTCTACATTGCGCAACCGCCGCTCTACAAGGTGTCGCGCGGCAAATCCGAAGTCTATCTCAAGGACCAAGCCGCCTTGGACGAATACCTTGTCGAACAGGGGGTCGAAGGCGCAATCCTGCGGCTTGGCTCGGGCGAGGAGATTGTCGGCCAGGATCTGATCCGCCTGATCGACGAAGCCCGGCAGCTCAAACGCGTGCTCGACGCCTTCCCGACCCAGTACCAGCGCCACATTCTGGAACAGGCGGCCATTGCGGGCGCCTTTGTGCCCGGCGCCGTGGATGCCGATCTGCAGGGTGTTGCCGATCGGGTCGCGGCGCGGCTCGACCTCATCGCGCTGGAATACGAACGCGGCTGGCGCGGGCGCATCACGCAAGACAAGGGCATTCGCCTGGCGCGCATCCTGCGCGGTGTGGAAGAGGTCCGGACTTTGGACGGGCCGATGCTGCGTTCGGGCGAAGCGCGCCGCTCCGGCACGTTCACGCAATCCCTGCAGGAAGTCTACAGCACGCCGGCCATGCTGCACCGCAAGGAACGGTCTCAGGTGATCCATGGGCCGCTCGGGCTTTTGAAGGCCATCCTGGAGGAGGGCGAGAAAGGCCTCGGCCTGCAGCGCTACAAGGGCCTGGGCGAAATGAACCCCGATCAGCTTTGGGAAACCACGCTCGACCCGGATGCGCGCACGTTTTTGCAGGTCAAGGTGGACGACATGATCGAGGCCGACGACCTCTTCACCAAACTCATGGGCGATATCGTTGAACCGCGCCGTGAGTTCATTCAAGCCAATGCTTTGAGCGTCGAGAACCTGGACTTCTAAGCGGTTTTGCCCGGCTTGCCCTCTTAACGACGTCTAACACTTGTCATACGTCTCAGGTTTTGAGACCCATGGAGTGGGATGTTTTGAGTGATGTTTCGTACCAGTGCAACGGAGGGCGACAGGCCCAGACTTGGGTGAGACGGCTGTGAGTGAGGAGCAAAGGCGGTGGACAAGGCGAGATCGGCGGAGGAACCGGCTGGGCGTTTCCACCTCAGCCTGATCCACGGTTGGCAACTCACCATGGACGGAACGCCGATTCCGATCAGCGGCGTGAAGAACCGTGCGCTGCTGTCCTATCTGATCCTTGAAAGCCGCGGCCACTACAGCCGGGATGTTCTGGCCGAACTCTTCTGGCCCGAAGGCGACGCCCGCAAATCCAAGGCGTCTCTGCGTCAGGCGCATTTCCTGCTGAAGAAGGCCCTCGCCGACACGCCCTGTGAACTGGACGCCACCTCGGACCAGATCACTGTTGTCGCGCCGGCGATGGAGAGCGACTTTTCCATCATCCCTGTCCTTCTGGAAGAGATGGCCTCAAGGGACGCCGCGCCGCGGCTCACCTTCGAACAGGCGATGCGGGACTTCGAAGGGCTGAGCCCGGACCTGGACGACTGGCTGGCCGCCGTCAGGGACCAAGCCACGCAAACGGCGGCGGCCTATCTCAAATCGACCTATTCCGATACCAGCCAGGACTTTGAAACCCGGTTCAAAAAGGCCCAGATGGCGCTGGCGTTCGACGAATATGACGAAGACGCGGTGCGCACGATGATGCTGTGCCAGATGGGAATGAACGCGCCCGGCGCGGCTTTGCGGCTGTATGGCGAGTTTTTCGAAAAGCTGGAGCGGGAACTGGACGCCGAGCCGTCGATGGAAACTCAGGATCTGGCGGTACAAATCAAGCTCTCCAACGAAGCGCCACCGCAGGTGCCCACGGCCGTCACAACCACGATGCCGGCGCAGGTGCAGGCGAGTCCGTTCGTGTCCACCACCATCGCCGTGCTGCCGTTTGAATGCCTCGGGCCCGTCGAGATCCCAGACTATGTTCTGATTGGGGTCCTCGACCAGATCACCAGTCACTTGTCGTCGTTCAAAGCGCCGGCGGTGATCTCCAGCAACTCCACCCGGCGATATCTGGGCGCGATCCCCGATCCGATGCAAATCGGCGCAGAGTTGGGGGTCAACTATGTTGTATCCGGGATGGTGCGCACCGGTCAGGACCGGTCTCTGGTCTCCGTACAACTTGTGGAAACTTCCGGCGCCCGGGTCGTGTGGGCCTTTTCACAGGAAATCGACACGGCCTATCTTTTCGGGTTTGACCAAAGGCTGGCCGAGCATATTGCCGGGGCCATCGTACCGTCGGTGAATGTCTCGGAACTGGACGCGACGAAAGAAAGCAAGACATCAGAGCTTGAACCCTACCATCTGATCCTGCGCGCCAAGGAGCTGATCTTTCGCTTCAACAAGCCGTCAATTCACGAAGCGGGCGGTTTGATTGAACGCGCCGTCGAGATCAATCCGTTCTTTTCGCCCGCTCATACTCTGATGGCCGAATGGTATTCGATCGCGATGTGGCAGGGCTGGTCAACCGATCCCAAGTCGGACCGCACCCGTATGGACGATCACCTGCGGCGGGCGATTTCACTGTCTCCGGACGACGGCCGGGCCCTGGCGCTGTGGGGTCACAGCCGCCATATGTTCGACCGTGAGATTGCCGGGCCGCTGGATCTCTTTGAACGGGCCGTCGCGCTCTGTCCGAATGATTCCGAGACTTTGATCTGGACGGTCCCCGGCACCGCGATGAACGGACGGGCCAAAGCGGCGATTGAGCGCGGCCGCAAGGCGATGGATCTGTCGCCGCTCGATCCCTTCCGCTTTCGCAACGAACACTTCCTGTCCCTTGCCTGCTACCTGGATGGCGACTTTGACCAGGCCGCGGATCTTGGGCTCGCCAGCTTCCGGCAGGCCCCGGATTACGGGTCAAATCTGCGCGCAACGATTGCGGCTCTTGTCTCGGCCGGACGGATCGATGAGACGCCCGAACTGGTCGTGCAACACGGCGGCGTGGAGCCCGAGTTTTCCGTAGAGAAATTCATTCCTTACCATGGAATTCGTGACCCACTGGAACGCCGCAAGTTCGGTGATCGCTTGATCGAGGCCGGGCTTCCGAAATAGTGTTAACGCTACGTTAACGACGCAATGACGCTCCACGTGTAGGCTGATTCTAGCCAACAGAACGGGGGTGGATATGAACGTTTTCGGCAGTCAGCATGGGTCTTCGCACGGCTCATCCCACGGGTCCTCGCACGGATCATCGCACGGGTCCTCACATGGATCATCGCACGGCTCGTCCTACCATAATCTGGGGCCGGGTGGCGGCACCTGGTTCCCGTCCAGCATTCCGATCATTCCGCTGACCCCATTGCAAATGGTCGATGTCGGGCCGTTTCGGGATAGCGATGTCGACCCCAGTCTGTGGGCGACGGCGCATCTGCCGACGATTTTCGAAAAGCTGGACGTCAACGATGGTCTGCTTGACGACGCCGTCGGCGACTGGCGGATGGAATACGACACCGATGCGGGCAAACCCACAGATACGCCGATCACTGATTTCTCGGAAGAAATCAAAGATCTGTTCGAGCTGCGCACCAACGAGCTGTTCGACGACTACCTGCCCGAAATCGGGGACCAGGCCGGATCGTTCAGCCACTACTTCTACCACATTCTCAACATCAATCCGCGCAGTCAGCCCAATTGCGCCCGGTTGATCGCGTTGTGCATGCAATTGGCCGGCACCGTGGGGCTGCGCTACAAGCTGCTTTACATGCGCCCGCGCCCTTCGCAGATCTGCCCCGCTTTGGTGCCGATCATTCCGGTCCCGGCCCATCCGGCCTATCCCAGCAACCATGCGACGCAGTCGGCCCTGACCACAGAGATGCTCAAGGCCGTGTTGCGCCACGATCAGAACTCCGGGCTGTGCCTGACGCTCGAAACGCTGGGCGATCGCATTGCGGAAAACCGCGAGCGGGCCGGGCTGCACTACAAGTCTGATTCCGATGCCGGGAAACGGCTGGGACGGGCGCTTGCCAAGAAACTGGAAGCGGCCCTGTGCGATCGTGACAGCGTTCTGAACAAGGCAAGAGAAGAATTGGCCCATTACAAGAATGGCGACGGCCAAATCGATTTCTCAACAGAAGCGCCCTAGGGAAAGACGGAAAACTCTCGACCTGGGGTGTGAAAGGTCCAATTCCCAATTCTCTGAGAATATCGGAGACCTGTCGTTTCCCCTGCGCACAAAGGATTTGAGCGTCAATGAGAAAAAGAAAATCAGGCTGCGGCGTGCCCAAAGGGTGGACAGCTGCTCCCCGCGAGAAGGGGAAATTGACCGAAGTGACGGCCGCGCCCGCTCGCGCAGTCATTGACCTTGCCGCCCCGTACCTGGCGGACTGGACGCCGCGCAGCCAAGGTCGGCGCGGCACCTGCACGGCTTTTGCAGTCGTCGCCGCCGAAGAGCTCTACCATGCGCGCCAGAGCGGGACCCAATCCATCGTCCCCCTGTCCGAAGAGTTCCTTTATCAGCGGATGCGCTTGGAGCAGTTTTTGCCCGAGCTGGGTCTTGAACAAGAGGTTCTGGACTATCTGAAGGAAACTGGCGCGACGTTCCTCGATCAGGCGCGTCAGGTGCTGCAGGAAGAAGGGCTGTGTCGTCGCGCGCTCATTCCCTATCGCAGCCACCCACTGCTTCCAAGTGACTACACCGTTGATCTGGATGCGGAAACCGAGACCGCGGCGCTTCAGGACGCCGCGTCCCGCAAAGCCGTCTTTGAGCACAACGTGTGGGCCAATCCGGACGGGTTGGGAAAAGAAAAACCATGGGATGACGATATAGGGTCACAAACGGTGTCCGAGATCTTTCGGGCGCAACTGGCCGTTGGACTGCCGGTGGTGGCCTCGGTCATGATCGTGCGTGGCAGCCTTCTGAACGGCTGGGACGGGGTGCATGCCATTCGCTGCGGCAAGGTCTTGTACCCCTCCCAGGACGCGCTGTACGACCGAACCCCCGTCGATGGTCATGCCGTTTGTATCACCGGATACATCCCGTCGCAGGACAACCCCGCAAGGGGATGGTTCATGTTCAAAAACAGCCGGGGCCAGCAGTTTGCGACACATCTCGAACGAGGTTGCCCGCTCGATCACCCCCGCGCGCCGGCTGTCGGCTATGGCATCATTTCGACAAGAACCATCGACACCTATTGCTGGGAATACATGTACCGGGCCTCTGAATAACCGGTCATCAACGAAATTTAAGGCCGGGTTTCGAAATTGAATTCGGCTGACTGGAAGAAAGGGAAGACTATGCACCGCGTAATAGATACCCCCTGGAATACGGCGCATCATTTGCCGCAACTGGCCACATCGGGTGTAAAAACTCTGATCCGGTTCTTTAATCACCGGAATTCGAAAAAACTGCCGGAAAAGGGCATCACACGCGATGAGGCGCTGGCCATCGGTCATGCGGGTCTGTCGCTGTGCACCGTGTTCCAGCAACGCAGCGGTGCCTTCGGACACATTCGCGATCTGAGCGCGGCCACCGGGCACAAGGATGCCCAACGTGCCGTCGACCTTGCGGATTGGATCGAGCAGCCGGAGCAATCTGCAATCTACTTTGCGGTGGGCTTTGACTACACCAAGCCCGAAGACATGGCGGCCATCACGGATTACTTCGCGGCGGTGTCCAATGTCCTCGACGGGCGCTATCGGCTGGGCGTTTTCGCATCGGGCGCGGTGGCCCGCAAGGTTCTTGACGCGAAGCTCGCCGATTTTGTCTGGCTCGCCGCCGCCAAGGGCTGGTCGGGCACGATGGACATGCTGAAAACCAGCGACTGGGCGCTCTATCAAAACGCGCCGGCGATCAAGAACCCGGTTGTTCACTGCGCCAATACGGTGTCGCAGGCCTGGTCGGATTTCGGCCAGTTTTCACCCGGCGGCACACCGGCAAGCCAGGCCCGGCAAACCACCATGAACGCCAACCGTGGCATACTGATCAAGGAACAGCGCAGGTCGGCAAGCACGGGCGTCAAACCCCCGCTCGGTCGGGTCGGCAACTCCAGCGCAGCCTGAAGGCCTACGAGGGTTCGGGTACCTTCAAGGTAGCTTTGATCCGGTCAAGATAGCTGCCGTAGTCCGGCGTGCCGTCCGCCGCATAGTGGAAGTTCTTGAAATCACTGGTCAGGCGCGTGAAAAAACCACGCGCGGCCGCCTTGCTTTCGAAGTCGAATGTCGTGTCGATGACCTGACGGACCAGATGAAAGGTCAGCTTTTGCCGTTCGAGCGGCACAGTGGCGTCCACGGCATCAAAGGCATCCTGCTGCAGGTAGACCATATCAAGGAACAGCGCCTTCTGCTG
>JBCDEC010000110.1:0-14575 GCA_039179965.1 Pseudomonadota bacterium | reverse complement strand
GATTATCCGGGGGCATGACACACCCTTCGACACCAACCGATCAGATATCCTTTTCGTCGCGCGCCTGGGCAGACCTCGGGCTTCTTGGCCTCATCTGGGGTGGCGTGTTTCTGGCCACCCGGCTGGCGCTCGACGAGGTGCCGGTGCTCACGCTGGTGCTGCACCGGGTCTTCTGGGCGGCGCTGGCGCTGTGGATCTGGGTGGCGATCAAAGGGCTTTCGGTGCCGCGCGACCTGCGGACCTTGGGCGCTCTGCTGACCATGGGGTTTCTCAACAACGCCCTGCCCTTCGCGCTGCTGGCCTGGGGCCAGCTCACCATCGAAAGCGGGCTGACAGCCATCTTGAACGCCACCACTGCATTGTTCGGCGTGCTGGTCGCGGCGGTGGTGTTTCGCGACGAACGTCTGACCCGCGCGAAGGTCCTGGGGGTGCTTGTCGGGCTGGCAGGCGTGGTCGTGGCGATCGGACCGGCCGCAGTCTTGCAACTTGATCCGCGCTCCCTGGCGCAACTGGCCGTGCTGGCCGGAACCGTGTCTTATGCTTTGGCGAGCACATGGGGGCGGTTGACCCTGACCGGTTTGTCGCCAGAGGTCGCGGCCGCGGGCATGCTGACGGGCGCCACGCTCCTGCTGGCCCCTGTCGCACTTTGGGTCGATGGCGTCCCTTCACTGGATCTGAGCCTGACCACCTGGAGCGCCATCGGCTACGCCGCGCTGGTCGCCACCGCCGGGGCCTATCTGCTTTATTACCGCGTGCTGGCGGCGGCGGGTGCGGGCAATCTCATGATCGTGACACTGGTGATCCCGCCTGTCGCGATTGTTCTTGGTGCGCTGGTTCTGGGCGAAACCCTGACCGCGGAAAGCCTCGTCGGCTTTGCCCTGCTCGCTGTCGGCCTGCTGACACTCAATGGCACCCTGTCCTGGGGGCGGCGGTCCGCGCGCTAGCTGCGAGCGGCAGCGTTTGCGATTTGCCTCAGAATCGCGCATGACACTTCTATGACAATCACCGACCTGCCCGAACGACCGCGCAAGCGCGCGCTCTGTGTTCATTTGCTGACCGCCAGTGGAGCGGTGTTTGCCATGCTCGCCATGCTCGCGGCGGTGCAAGAGCAATGGTCGATCATGTTTTTATGGTTGGTCGTGGCCTTTGCCGTAGATGGCGTCGATGGCCCTCTGGCGCGCAAATACGATGTCAAAACCAACGCGCCGCGCTTTGACGGGGTGCTGCTCGATCTGATCATCGACTATCTCACCTATGTCTTCATCCCGGCCTTTGCGCTGTTCAAGTCGGGGCTGCTGCCGGGCTGGACCGGCTGGGTGGCCATCATCGTCGTGACCTTTGCCTCGGCCATGTATTTTGCCGATACACGCATGAAAACAGAGGATAATTCCTTCCAGGGCTTTCCCGGCTGCTGGAACATGGTGGTGATCGTGCTGTTTGCGCTGAAACCTGATTTCTGGGTGGTTCTGAGCCTTGTGGTTGTGTTGGCCATCGCCATGTTCCTGCCGCTCAAGTTCGTTCATCCCACCCGGACCGAGCGCTGGCGGGGGCTGTCGCTGGCCATGGCCCTGGGGTGGACCTTTTTCGCCGGCTGGGCGGCCTGGGTCGATTTCGATCCGCAAAGCTGGGCGCATTGGGGGCTGTTGCTGACCTCTGTCTACCTGCTGAGCGCGGGGATCCTGCAACAGATCCTGCCCGCACGCCGGACGTGACCCATTTGCACGGGCGCGCCTGCGCAGTAAGGAGACAAGACCGAAACTGAACGCGGGATGCCACCTTCCGATGATCTACTCCACGGCCGATGACTGGCGTCGGGCCAGCCACAAACGCATCCTGTTCTTTGGCATGTCCGGGCTGGGCAAGACCCATGTCAGCCAGATCCTGCGGGACGAAGGATCCTGGTTTCACTACTCGATCGATTACCGCATCGGCACCCGCTACATGGGCGAATACATCGCGGACAACGCCAAGGCCGAGGCAATGAAGGTTCCGTTCCTGCGCGATCTGCTGCTGAGCGACTCCATCCATATCGGGTCCAATATCACCTTCGACAATCTGACGCCGGTCTCGGCCTACCTTGGCAAGCCGGGCAATCCTGAGATCGGCGGTCTTGGCATCGACGAATACCGCCGGCGCCAAAGCCAGTTCGAGCAGGCCGAAATCAAGGCCCTGATGGACACCGGCTATTTCATCGAACGGGCCGAGCGGCTGTACGGATATCCGAATTTCATCTGCGACACTGGCGGGTCGATCTGTGAATGGGTCGATCCCGACAATCCCGACGACCCGCTGCTCACCGAATTGTCGCGCCACTGTCTGATGATCTGGCTTGAGGGCTCTGAGGCGCATACCGAAGAGCTCATTCGCCGCTTCTCAAAGGCGCCCAAGCCGATGGCCTATCAACCCGCCTTTCTCACCCGCATGTGGGACAGCTATCTGGCTGAAACCGGCGCGGGCTCTGATGCGGTCGATCCGGACGACTTCATCCGGTGGACATATGCGCGGGCGCTGGCCCATCGCCAGCCGCGCTATGCGGCGATGGCCAAATGGGGCGTGACGCTCAGCGCCGATGATCTGGCTGGCCTGGGCGGGGCGTCTCATTTCGAGGAGTTGATTGCAGACGCCCTTGAGACCCGCGCCCAGCACGGCTAAGCCGAACGCCCGACATTTTGTCCTGGCCAAGGATCCCTTGCGATGCCCATAAAACTGCCCTCAGACCTGCCCGCCTACCGCGTTTTGCAGAACGAGGGCGTCATGGTCATGCCCGAGGCCAAGGCGGTCCAGCAGGATATCCGGCCGCTTCGGATTGCGCTCTTGAACCTGATGCCCAAGAAGATCCAGACCGAAACGCAGTTCTCCCGGTTGCTGGGGACCACGCCGCTTCAGGTCGAACTGACGCTGATCAAGATGACCGAGCACCGCTCGCGCAATGTCTCGGCCGCACATATGGATAGCTTTTACAGAGACTTCGAAAGCGTGGTGGCCAGCGGCGACAAGTTTGACGGTCTGATCATCACCGGCGCGCCCATCGAACATCTGCCCTATGAAGATGTCACCTACTGGGCGGAACTCGCCCAGGTGTTTGACTGGTCCCAGAGCCATGTGCATTCCACGTTTGGCGTGTGCTGGGGGGCGATGGCAATGATCCGGCACTTTCACGGCATCGACAAACACATGCTGGAGGCCAAGGCGTTTGGCTGCTTCCGCCATCAGAACCTGGCTCCGGCCTCGCCCTATCTTCGCGGGTTTTCCGATGACTTCGTGGTGCCTGTCAGCCGCTGGACGGAACTGCGCCAGGATGAGATCGATCGCGGCGAAGGCCTGATCACGCTTCTGGGCTCGGACGAGGTCGGGCCCTGTCTGGTGCAGGACCCGGGACGGCGCGCGCTCTACATTTTCAACCACCTGGAATATGACAGCGATACGCTGAAGCAGGAATATGACCGCGACGTCGCCGCGGGAGAGCCCATAAATGTACCAGCAAACTACTACCCCGATGACGATCCCAGCCTGCCGCCGCTCAATCGGTGGCGCAGTCACGCCCACCTGCTATATGGAAACTGGATCTCAGAGATTTACCTGACCACGCCGTACGATGTTTCCCAGATCGGCACGCATATGGTGGATCTGAGACTTTAGCGACGGTGGATGTGACATGATAACAGCGCTGATCCTTATTCTATTGGCTTTGGCGCTGGTCACCGCGCTGGCGTGGCGGCGCGCGGCGCGGAAGGAGGCGGTCTATGAGGCCGCCTATCCCCCCGAGGGCCAGATCCTGAACATTGACGGCGTGAAGGTCCACGCCGTGGTGATGGGGGACGGGCCGGATCTGGTCCTGATCCACGGCACCGGCGGGAACACCCGCGACATGACCCTGTCGCTGGCCCCTCGGCTGGCCGAACGCTATCGGGTGATCGTTCTGGACCGGCCCGGCAATGGCTACACGGATATGATCCGGACGCGCGGCGATACGATCGAGGATCAGGCACGGCTCTTGGCCAGGGCCGCGACGGCGCTTGGCGCAGACCGTCCGATTGTGCTGGGCCATTCCTATGGCGGTTCCGTCGCACTGGCCTGGGCCGTTTACGTGCCTGACCAGATCTCTGCACTGGTTCCGCTTGCAGCGGCGTCCAACCCGTGGACGACGCCGCTCGACCGGATTTATGCCTTGAACTCCAGTTGGGTCGGATCGGTCTTTCTGGTGCCGCTGATGACCGCCCACACCCCGCAGGACCGGATCACCGATGCGATCACCGGCATCTTCGCCCCGCAGCCCGCCCCGGATGGTTTTGCCGAGGCGACCGGCGTGCCGCTGACATTGCGGCGCACCTGCCTGAGATCCACGGCGCTTCAGCGTGCGCATCTGCTGGACGAGATCACAGCCATGGCGGCGCACTACAATACGCTCGATCTGCCGGTGGAAATTGTGCACGGGCGCGAGGATCAGGTGGTGTCTTGCGCGATTCACTCCGACCCGCTGGCCGAGCAGATCCCGGGCGCCCACTACACGCCGCTGGAGGGCATCGGACATATGCCCCATCATGTGGAACAGGACACAGTGGTTGCCGCCATCGACCGCGCGGCAGAGCGGGCGGGTTTGCGTTAAACGCATTCCCCATCCATATAAGGCAGGACGACCCGTTGTGAGGAGCCCTCCATGGCCAAGCCCTTCGATGGTGCCATCAGCGCCTATTACAAAAACGATGCACCCGAGCACATTCGCAAGGCCATCAAGGACGGAAAGTCAAAGGATGTCATAGACCCCAATTACCCCTATGACCGTCGGCTCAGCAGTGACGACTACGACGCCCAGTATTACAAGCTGCAGATCGAGCTTGGCAAAATGCAGGCCTGGAGCAAAGCGACGGGCCAGCGCATCGCCCTTGTCTTTGAAGGCCGCGACGCCGCCGGCAAGGGCGGCACGATCAAGCGGTTCCGCGAAAACCTGAATCCGCGTGGCGCGCGGGTTGTCGCCTTGTCCAAACCCTCGAGCGCGGAAGCCACCCAGTGGTATTTCCAGCGCTATATCAGCCTGTTGCCTTCAGGCGGCGAGATCGTGTTCTATGATCGCTCCTGGTACAACCGGGGTGTTGTCGAACATGTCTTCGGCTTTTGTGACGACATCGAACGGGAACGCTTTTTCCGTCAGGTCCTGCCCTTTGAACAGGCCCTGATCGACGATGGCGTGCGGCTGTTCAAGCTGTGGCTCAACGTGGGCCGGGCCGAGCAGCTGCGCCGGTTTCTGGCGCGCGAAGACGATCCGCTCAAGCAATGGAAGCTCAGCCAGATCGATGTTGATGGGCTGGCCAAGTGGGATGAGTATTCTGCCGCCATTCTGGAGACGCTGACCCGCAGCCATGCCGCCGCCACGCCCTGGACGGTCATTCGCAGCGATGACAAGCGCCGCGCGCGGCTCGCCGCGATTCAGCATGTGCTGAGCGAACTGGACTACACCGGCAAGGATGCCCATGCTCTGGGCAGCCCCGATCCCGGCATCTGCGGAGGCCCGGACCTTTGGGATGCCTAAACGCGGCTATCACCACGGCAATTTGCGCCAGGCCCTGGTCGAAGCCGCAACCGGTCTGATCGAAGAAAACGGGCCGTCCGGGTTCACGCTGTCCATGGCCGCCAAGGCGGCGGGCGTCACTCCGGCCGCGGTCTACCGTCATTTCGAAGGCCGGGAGGATCTGATCGGCGAAGTGGCCCGGCAGGGCTACGAGATCTTTGCCGACGTGATGCAGTTTGCCTATGACAAGGGCCAGCCGTCCGCGCTGGCCGCCTTTGAGGCCACAGGGCGCGCCTACCTGGCCTTTGCGCGCAAGTACCCGGGCCACTACATCGCGATGTTTGAAAGCGGGCTGTCCACCAACCAGACGCCGGGGCTCGCCGCTGCGGCCGCGCGGGCCCGCTCGGTGCTGGAACAGGCCGCACAGGATCTGTCGCAACATATCCCGCCGGATCGACGTCCGCCCCCGTCGATGTTTTCCGCCCATATCTGGGCGATGAGCCACGGCGTGGTGGAGCTCTATGCCAGGGGTCCAGGCAATCAGTCGCCGTTTCCGCCCGAGGATCTGCTGGAAAGCGGCATCGGGATCTACCTGCGCGGGCTCGGATTGATCCCGCCGGATGGCTAAAGCATCCGACGCGGAGCGCACGTCACACCGCAGACGTCGTCTGTACGCGAGGCGCGATCAGATCTCTGAGCGCCACGGATAGACCCGCCGGCCCTTGGCGCCAATCCAGCGTTTGCGCCAGTCGCGAAAGGTGGTCTTTCGCAGGCCCGACGGCAAGGCATCGACCACCGCGCGGTAATAGGCGGGCACGACCCGGCGTTGCCACGGTTTGCCACGTCGACCCGCGAAATGCACGATCGCCGGGTCAGACCGCGCGGCTTCAAGATCAGCGCGGCTGTAGACCGATTTCAGATAGGCCCAATCGCGGGATTGGGTGACATCTTCGGTCTCGTAGATGTCCTCAAGCACGACATAGTCGAAGGGCAACGGCCGGATCGTTTGGGATGCGATATTGAGCACATCGAGATCGAAGAACTTCAGCCGGTCGCCCACCGCCTCGATCACCTCGAAGTATCGTGACACCGCCTCGCGGTCCCGCATCCTGGCCAGGTTCATCACCATGAAGCCCGAGAAATAGATGCGGTCCTTGGGATTTTCGGGAAAATGCCGGTGCGTGACGTTGTCTGGTGTATTGCCCTCAGCGGCGGTTCCGGCCCAGTCATAGCCCTCCAGATCAACATCAAATACGTGGCTCAAGTCTTTGCGAATAAACACATCCACGTCGGAGTAGATCACGCGATCCAGATCGTTCAGCACTTCGGGCGCGAGCAGGCGAAAATAGACAATTTCGGTCCAGCTGCCCTTGTTTTTGGGAACGCCCTCAAACCGCTCCGGTGCGATATCGTGAAACGTCAGGCGGTGGCGGGAGCCTGCAACGAGGTCCTCAAAGCCAGCGCGTTGCGCGGCCGAGAAGCCGGGTTGAAAGATATGAACGTCATACGTTGTCTCTGGTGCGGCGGCGGCGAGCATGGAAGCGATACTGACCCCCGCGCCCAGCAGGATGCGGTCGTCAAAGCAGAAGAGAACGGAGACATCACTCACAGGCCAGGCTCCTCAGGGTGGAGAGTGAGTCCTGATAAAGCGTGGTGGCCGCGGCCTCCATTCCCGCCTGCAAGGCGGCGTAATTGGCCGCATCCATCGCGATGGCGCGGGCCATGGCCGAAAAGAACCCATCCTCATCCTGATACAGCAGCGCATTGGTCAGGTTGAACAACGTCAGGCGCGCGAATGCCTCCTGCACCACGATCGGTTTGCAAAATCCATAGGCCAGCTGGAACGCACCGCTGGTGCCGCCGGTCAGGTAAAACGCATGATCAGGATTGTCAGCCTGAAACGAGGTGAGCAGGAAATCGGCGGCTTCGATTTCATCATACATCCGGTCAAAGGTCAGCCGGCCCAGCGTCCTGACGTGATCGCGCAGACGCTCCGGCACCGGGTCTTTCCCGGGTTTGCCGATGATGCGGATTTCAAAGCGCGTCTCGCCCGCGTCAAGGAGCCGTTCGGCGCTCTCATAGACCAGGGGTGCATTGCCACGTTTTGAACGGACCGCGCCGACCATGACGAAGACAGTGGCCTTGTCCGACTTCGGGGTCGGGTTCACCGCGCCGAAATCATGGGGGTTCACCACATGCGAGGTGGCCCCTTTGTAATTCAGCCGTCTCAGCGTGATCGAGGCGGGATCCCAGACCCCACGGTCCACCCGTGCGCGGGCGTCATGCTCAACCAGCAAGAGCCGCGCGGGGCGATCCGGGCCAAAGACCCGGTCCAGATCGACCGCGCCCTCGCGCGTGTCGGGCAGTTTACCGGCCGTCGAGACCATCACGCCGGCCGCCCTGCGCAATTCGGGGTGTTGCACGAAGCGACGGATCTGGCTTTGGCTGAGATTGCCGTGACGGATGCAAGCGGGATCAAAACGGGCAAAGAGCCCTTCGTCGAGCCGCGCCGGCGTCATCAGCACGAGCACCTCAAAGCCGAGGTCGCGCAGGTAGCGGGCAAAGCCGGGCACAACCTCCCCATGGCTTTTGGAACAGGGTTCCCACAGCACAAAAGTTTCGGGAGTGACCTCGGGCCAGGGCGCGACCTGCCGTTTGAGCCATGCGACCATGTCGTTTTTCCGTCTTAAGCTGCGCGTTTGTATCCCGGCAGCAGACGACACGCCAGAACGCAAAAGGGCCGCCCGAAGGCGACCCTCCAAGTTTGGTATTTTCCGAAGTCTTAACGCTTCGAGAACTGGAAGCTCCGGCGGGCTTTGCGGCGACCGTACTTCTTGCGTTCCACGACACGGCTGTCGCGGGTCAGGAAGCCAGCGGCCTTCAGCGCAGGGCGCAGAGACGGATCATAAAGTTGCAGGGCCTTCGAGATACCGTGCTTGACGGCACCGGCCTGACCGGACAGACCGCCGCCCTTGACGGTGGCCGACACGTCAAACTGGCCTTCGACGCCAGCAACCGTGAAGGGCTGACGCAGGATCATCTGCAGCACAGGCCGGGCAAAGTAGATCTGGATTTCCTTGCCATTGACGGTGACCTTGCCGGACCCCGGCTTGATCCAGACGCGGGCCACCGCATCCTTCCGCTTGCCGGTGGCGTAGGACCGGCCCAGGCTGTCGCGCACAGGCTCATGCAGGATTGCGTCTTCAACGACCGCGGCCCCTTCGGGCGCGTCCGTCACGGCCGCTTCGAGGCCTTCGAGTGTCTTGATTTCCTCAGCCATGTCAGCTCCGGGTGTTTTTCTTGTTCATGACCTTAACGTCGAGCACTTCGGGGCTTTGCGCCTCATGGGGATGCTCTTCGCCTGCATAGACACGCAGGTTGGTCATTTGCTTGCGGGAGAGGCGATTGCCGGGCAGCATCCGCTTGACGGCCTGAAACACCACACGTTCGGGATGCGCGCCATCGAGGATCTGCTGCTTTGTGCGGCTCTTGATCCCGCCGGGATGGCCGGTGTGCCAGTAGAAATGCTCGTCGCGTTTCTTGCCGGTCATCTGCACCTTTTCGGCGTTGATGACGATGACATTGTCGCCCATATCCATATGCGGTGTGAAGGTGGCTTTGTGTTTGCCACGCAGGCGCATCGCGACGATCGATGCAAGACGGCCCAGGACCACGCCTTCGGCGTCGATCAGGATCCACTTCTTGTCGATGTCTGCGTGGGAGGCAGAGTAGGTTTTCATCGGACCAGTCCAGTTTGACGTGAAAGGCGGGCGCAGTCCGCACCCGCCGAAAATTGATGGACGGGGTATATGGAATAGCCCAAACGCGGTCAAGCGCGTTTGGGCGGAATAAATCTAATGAAACCAGTTAATTAAAATATAGGTATCTGAATACCCCATCTGCCGGGGGCCCTTTGACCCGTCATGGCGGGCAATTGCGCTGCATCGCCTCGACACGCTGCCAATAGGGCACGCCCAGATAACCGGCATCGCCTTTGCGGTAGCTGAAATAGTCCAGCAGGCTGGCGATGTCATCATAGCGGCGCGCCACACCCAGCCGATTCAAAAGTGTCAGCGCCGCGCAATCGGTGGTGTGAAAGACGCGTTGGGCAAAGGCCTTGTCACGCACCGCCCGGTCCAGATCGTCTTCCTGCATCCGTTTGGCCATTTCGCAGGCCACGAGGTAGTCAAAGGCAACAGTGACAGCGGGCTGTTCAAAGGCGAGGTCCTCGTTGACGCTCAGGACAGGGTCCCCGCCCCAAAACTGGAGCGACACCGCCGCTTCGGCGAATCCACCGTATTCAATTTCGAGCGTGCGCCCGGATGATCCGGCCTGACAGGGATAACGGTACTCGATTTCGCCCAACGGGCTGCCGGCATGGGCCGCGACGCAGGCGGTCCAAAACAGCAGCAGGGCGGTTGCAAGGTATCTTGATATTCTGGTCATTCCGTCTCCCCCACTCGCTGGTGTTGCGCCAGCCAGGCCTGCCAAACCGCCGGCTTGGCCGACAGGCAATCCGGCGACGCCATCTCTCCGCAATCCGGTGGTGGCGCGCCGGTTGTGCCATTGCTTACAAGCGTCAGATTGCGCGGGCTCAGCATACGCTCGGCCGCGCCAGACAGGGCACTGCCCTGCCCTTCGTCCAGCAGCGCCATGGTCAGCGAGAGCACGGCCTCCTTGGGCGCGATCAGGTCGAGCAGTTCCAGCGCCCGTTTGCGCAGAATGCCAATCTCGTCTGGCCGGCTCACCGCCGCGGCCAGGGCCTCGGTCACCTCAACCGGCAGTGCAGTCCCTAGCTGTCCGTAGAAGTCACCGTTCTTGAGTGCCGAGAGGACATCCACCAGCGCGAAGTCATCGCGGTCCTCCCGCGCGAAAGAAGTGGCGACATAGCCGCCCGCCGCAGCGATGACCACCGCACGGTCCTGGGCCTTGAACCGTCCCCGGTGCAGGTAGTCGTTCATCAGATCCAGCGCCGCGCCGCCCTCGTAGCCGGCCACAAGTGTTTCGATGAACGCCGACGGGCGCCCGGCCCTGTATAACATGTAGTCGAAGAACAGCGACCACTGCCCTTCGGTCTTGTCCGCCACCATCGCCGCCACGGTGTCATCATGGGTGGTCAGGCGCACCAGTTCCAGTTCCGGGTTAAAGCCGCTGGGCGTATGGGGAAGCTTGCCGTTGAGCCCCTCAAGCTCTTGCGAGAGCCCGTCGATCAGAACCCCCGCCGCCCGCGCGGGGTGCACGTTGATCAGCGTGCGCAGGGCCGGGATCTGGATATCGGGATTGTCCGAAAGCGCTCGGACATGGAGCATATCGGCAACCGGATTGACCTTGGCATCGATGCCCGAGACCAGTTCGACCAAATCCGGCTGATTGACGGCAAAGGCAGCGGCGGTGATCACCCGCCTGTCCCGCTCTTCGGGATACAGCTGCCAGAGGTTCAGCACGGCCAGCCGGGAGGTCTTTTCATCCCCCAGTTCCCGCATCAATTCGCGAAAGGCCCTGGCGCGTTCGATCGAATGTTCCTCACGCTTGGTGCTGAGCGTGACATAGGATGAAAACCATCCCGACAGGCCGCCACCGATCAGCCCAAGGACCGCCGGCAGGGCCATGGACCAATAAGCCAGGCGACGGCTGGCCTGCTGGTCGCCCGGGTTTTCCAGCGCATCGTCATTCGGCATCGGGACAGCTTTCGTCTTTCCAGTAGCGCGCTTCCTCAAAGTTGTTGTCCGCCTGTTCCGCCAGCGGCAGCGCAGTGTCGAGGCGGGTGCGCACCGCAACCAGTTCGTCTTTCAAAAAGCCGGGAATGCCAAATTCCGAACGCCAGTCCAGAATTGTCTTTCGGCGGAACTGCAATGTTTGAACTTCAAGATCGGCGCTCAGCTTGGCCTGAACCGCCTGCGTCAGCGTAGATTGCGCAGACGTGCAGGGATCTGCGGCACATAAGGTGCCAAATGCGGCCAGCAACAGGCCGAATGCCAGAGGTCGGACCATAATCACCACCAACACAGGTTACAAAACACATGGTCTTCGCAGGTCCGGTGAGGGTAACAGAACCGCGCTTTGGGCCAGAGGCAGGTATCCCCTACCGCGCGGGATCCGGCAGGCAACGGGGTCTGCTACGGTTGATACGCGGCCTGGCTGGCGGCGCCCGATGCAACCCGGCCGAGTGGCGCAGATGATCCACGGCCTCGGGAAAAATACACCAAATGGTAAACATTTGCTTAACGCGCACTTGAGTTTGCAGCGGATTTATCAGAAACTCTGTACGTTAGCCGCAGCATTCAGGACCTGCAGAAGGCAGGGCTCTGAGGGGTGAACCGGATCGGTGCACCCGCCTTGGATTACGCGGATTTGAACGTGGATTTGACCTATGACGTTTTGTCTCGCGCCAGATTGCGGCGTGTCTACGGGCATTGACTGCTCCGCTTTTGTGCCGCTGCAACGCTCAGTGCTGAGCCCCCCGGCGGTGAGTCATTCGTCCGTGAGTCGCAGAGCCCCAAGCGACCTGACCGCAGACCCGCAACTGAACCGGGTACGGTCATGTCCTGTCATGCCGGCCGCGAGACTCTCTTGATGGCGAAGACTGTGGCGAAAAGCTCCGCACCAGAGGCCGCCTTGTCGCGCGCCGCGCTGGAGGCGGTCGAGGATGGAGACCGGGCGCGTCTGGATCTGGCCGCACTGATCAGCGGTGCAGAGGCGTCGGACTTCACATTTTCGATCCTGCGCCCGCCTGTTCACGGCACGGCCTCCATCAAGGGACAAGTGCTTCGGTTCAATCCCGGGTCAGCCTTTCAGTCGTTGTCCGCAGGCGAAACCCATTCGGAGGTCATCCGGGTCGAAGCGGTCTCCGCCTCAGGCACGCGGCTGGTGACGTCCATCCAGTTGAGCGTCACGGGACGAAACGACGCGCCGGTTCTGGCACAGGCGCGCGTCACTCTGGCCGAAGATGACGGCCGCCAGATGGTTGACCTGGCCGACCTAACACAAGACCCGGATCTGGACGACGCAGGCCAGCACAGCTACGAAATCCTGCGCGCGCCGCAAGCCGGTACGGCCCGCATCAACGGGTCCAACCTGATCTTCAAGCCGGGCGCGGCCTTTCAGCAGCTTGGCGAAGGTGAAAGCCAGACCGTGACGGTCAAAGTGCGGGTGACCGACGCGCATGGCGACAGTACGATCAGCAAGATCACCTTGCGTGTGGTTGGAGAAAACGACGCCCCGGACATGGCGCGCGGAAAGATGGAAGCGGACGGGGACGGGCCCATGGTTCGCCTGGATCTGGCCGCGATCACGGAGGATGTCGACGGCGACGCGCTCCGGTTTGCGATTGCCGGAAAACCTGCCGAGGGTGTGGCCACGCTGAACGGGTCGATCCTGCGGTTCAACCCGAAGGCGGATTTTCTGGACCTGGGATCAGGACAGAGCCGGGACGTCAAGATCCGGATCGAGGTCACGGACGCACAGGGGGCCGTCGATCAGGCCGTCGTTGTCGTGCGCGTCACCGGGACCAACGAGGCGCCGACCTTTTCGGCTTCGGCCCTGCGCACGACCGAAGACGGCCCGGTCTTCAGGCTTGATCTGAGCGAATTGAGCGGCGATCCCGATGGCGGCGCTTTGGTGTATGCGATTCACCGTGCGCCCAGTGAAGGGATCGCCTCGATCCGGGGCAGCACATTGCGCTTCAACCCGGCGGATGACTTTCAGGACTTGGGTGAGGGCGAAACACGCGACGTTAAAATCCGCGTGACGGCGACGGACAGCGACGGGGCAAGTGTCACCCGCACGATCACTGTCACGGTCACCGGCCAGGACGATCAACCGGTTCTGCAGGACGGCGTTTTACGCGCCACAGAGGACGGACCGCAGGTGACGCTTGATCTGGGCTCCATAATACACGATCCGGACGCAACTTCGCCTGTGAGCTTTGCGGTCGCCGGGGCCCTGCCAGAAGGGTCGGCGTGGATCAATGCAAGCAATCAATTGGTTTTTGACCCGGGCGATGGGTTTCAAGACCTCGCCAAGGGCGAAAAGCGCGAGATCGACGTCCCGGTGATCGCTTATCTGGATGGCACTGTCGTCTCGGTCAGTACCGTGACGGTCAAAGTCACCGGCAGGAACGACGCGCCGACCCTGAAGAACGGGGGTCTTGTTCTTGACGAGACCGAACAGACCCTCTCTTTGGATTTGGCGGCCATAGCAAGCGATGTGGATCGATTGGATGCGCAAGGGGGCTTTTCTTTCGAACTGCTCACCGCCCCCTGGAACGGCATTTCACGCATTGAGGATGGCGTTTTCTATTTTGATCGCGCCGACCATTATGACTACCTCCCCGGCGGCGAACGAGAGTATCACAGCCTTGTCTTTGAGATCACCGATGTTCATGGCGCGACGGGTTATGGTCAGTACGATCTCAACGTCGTCGGCAGGGACGTGGCGCCCCGGCCCGTGGACGGCTGGGACATACATTATGTCAAGGATGGCAGCGCCACCGAGATTGACATAGCGCCCGCATTCTTTGACCCCGACAGCGGGCCGCTCAGCTATTCCGTGGTCACACGTCCCGAGGCTGGACGAATCACAAGAGACGGCTCGGTGCTGACATTCCTCCCGGGTTCTGACTTTGACGATTTGGCGGATGGCGAAACGCGCAGTGTTTTTGTGGATGTGCGGGCAAAAGACGGCACCGGGCCATCGCCCACCAAGCGGCTGGAATTGCGGATGGTCGGCGGCGAGACAGAGTCTATTCCAGGGGTGGGGTTTGCACTTCAAGGCACCCACGGAGGCGATACTTACAACGTCGCCGGCGATGTGAATGCAGATGGGATTGTTGATTTTTTTGCCGGCTTCTCACAGGAAAAAGGCGTTTCCGGTCAGATCGTTGAAGCGTTTTCCGAAGTCTTGGTTTCAGGTCGGGATCTGGCCGCCGGACACCCATTTCCCGCGTCGTTCGCACCGGACCTGGAAGACGGGGTCACTGTGCTGACCGGCGAAGGGATTGAAACCTATCCGGCCGCCACCAGAGCCTTGGGCGATGTCAATGGCGACGGGGTCGATGATGTTCTTTTGTGG
>JBCDEC010000109.1:0-14755 GCA_039179965.1 Pseudomonadota bacterium | reverse complement strand
ACCGGCACGCCCTGGGATCGCGCTGTGATCGTGCCTATCGAGGCCGTATGGTCGGTGCACGGCCTCGCCGATGGCCACGCGCCTGTGCGGCAAGGCCAGGACCCCGCGCAGGCCCCGCAGATCGGACCGCCTTTTGATGCGGCCTACTTTCCGGGAACGCCAGCCGTGGTGTTGCATGCCGAGGCTCTGGCGACGCGCTATGCCTTGCAAACGGTCATCACCCGCCGGGACGAAACGATGGCTTTCTTTCCCGGTTCCGTGCTGGCCGATCTCTACCGGGTTCTTGGCGATATGCGTCAGGCGATCTCGCTCCTGGCCAGTGTGGCACAGGGGCTTGTCGCGGCCAGCGTGCTCATCGGGCTCTTTCTGCTGATCCGACTGTTTCAGCGCCATCTCGCTCTCTTGCAGGTCCTGGGTGCGCCAAGACGCTTTGTCTTTGCGGTGGTCTGGTGCTACGCCACCAGCCTTTTGGCGGGTGGCACCCTCTTGGGGCTGGTGCTTGGCTGGGCCGGCGCCTGGGGCCTGAGCCAGATCCTTTCGGCACGCATGGACATCGCGCTCAGCCCGTCGCTTGGCTGGCAGGATCTGCATCTGGCCGCCGCGGGGCTCAGTCTGGCCACCTCTCTGGCGCTGTTGCCAGCCTGGAGGCTGATGCGTCTGCCCGTGGTCGCCGCCTTGCGCGCCTGATCCGAGCGATCGTGCCGGTCGCCCGGGAATGGTATTGGCCGAAGCGCGAGGGCGCGGTAAGTCTGTGGAGAACAACAGGATCTTCGCGGCCAGATGACGTTACCACCGAAACCTCCCCCTGAAACACGAGAGTTGTTTCACGTCTGTATGGTGCTTCAGGGGCGTATCGACTCCATTTGGGAGAGGTTGGTCTATACCCATGCGGCAATTGCCACCGTCATGGCGTTTCTGTCGGAGAACTTTACGCCCGAGGAAGACTATCTTGTCACCCGGCTTGTGGTCTTTGCCTTCTACACGGTCAATCTGGCCATCGCCATGGCGGCCATGTGGGAAAGCTACCGCGGGCTACAGGCGGGTCTGGCGGATCTCAGGGTGGCGCACGGCGAAGAAGAGTTCAGCCATATGGACCGATGGATGCTGAAACTGGACTATCGCACACATCCGTGGCGGCGCTTGGTGCTCTTGGCGTCGGTCTGGCTGGTGGTCGGTTATCTGCTCTTTGTGCCCTTTTGCCCGCCAAGCTGGACTTGGGCGCATGGTCTGTGTGGCCATGCCGGGGCACAGAACGAAGCGGCGTTTCCGCATGGCCATTTTGCGGACTTCCTGCCTGATCAGGGTTGAAAAAGCCGCCGCAGCGGGGGTTCCAGCCGGTCGATCAGCCCGGGTTCGGTGATCACCGACGTCAGGAAAGCCGAAATGCGTCCCGGGTCGACGATACCGGCCCGGCGCATTTGCGAGAGCGCGCCGATCAGTGCATCCGTTTCGCAGGTGCCTTCGCGGTACCGCCAGGTGACCGGGGCAGCCGAGTCGCCCGTCTCCATTGGCTCCAGGCCGCAGCGCCTGTCGGGTGGCGCATCGCGCCAGAAGAGCGCCACCATATCGGCCAGCGCCGAGCTTTCGTCGGCAAAATAGCTGTGCGCCAGCATGTCCTCGCCAAGTTCGGACATGTCGATGGAGTCGATGTTGCTGTCGACCAGCGTAACATCTCCGCCCTGACCGGCGCGCGGCGCATTGCCGTGCAACTTGCGCGACGAAACCAGCGCCCAGTCCTGTTCCGAAGCATACAAGGTGAGCCGCTTGGCGATCGGTCGTATGGTCTGCGCCATCCGCACGAAAAGCCCGGCATCAACGTCCGGGGCGGCAAACAGAACCTGCCCGAAAAGCGGCGTGTCTCCGGGGCCGACGCCACGGCGCAACGCCAGGATCTCCAGCGCGTCGGTCAGGGCCCGGTTGCCCATGGAATGGGCCACGATGTGGATTGTCTCGGCGCCAGAGCGTGCGACCAACTGGTCCAGGAAGTCGGCCAGCCGTCTCCCGCTGAGGCGCACCACTGCGCTGTCAGCGACATAGGCCAGCGTCGATCCGCGCGAGGGCCAGGAATACAGGATCGGGACGGCCGGATAGTTCATATCATAGGCCATCTGGGCGGCACGCTTGGCGGCCTGATCGAAGGTCACGTTGTAGCCGTGAATGAAGACGAAGGCTTCCGTCTTGTCGGCATCGAACTCGGCCGACAGGTCGGCGAAAAAGACATCCTCCGGCAGCCGGGTGACCGATTGCAGGATCACGTGTTTGGACGGGTTGTCGCGGAACTCCAGTCGCCAGATGGACTTGCTTTCCAACATGCCGGGCGTGTGACTGATGGGAACGGTCACGGTGGCAACGCCCAGATCCAGCCCGCCGCGCCCGGATCCGTAGACCCGCGCGGGATCGCTTTGTCCGGTGACCGCGCGATCGGTGGCGTAATAGACATCAATGCTGCGAAAATTCGCTGCGGTGTCCTCGCTGCTTCCATCGCTTCGTGTCCCGCTTGCCGAAGGATTGGGGACAAGGATCGCCGTGTCGTCGCCATCGCCGGGTGCCACACCGGCCTGGGGAATGGGCGCGACGACCGTGTCGGCCAGCGCAGTCGCGCGTTCCGCGAGACCAAAATCGCCCAGGGCTTCCGAGATCCGGGCAAAGTCGAGATAGGCGGCGGCGATCGTCTCTGGCGTGTAGGCCCGCTCCAGCATGACCGTCAGTTTTTCATCCGCTGCAACCTGCGCGCCGTTGAGGTCGTCTTGCGCCTCGTAAAGCGCCTGCGCCCGGGCGAACAGGGCCACAGGATCCTTGTCCAGTTCAGGCATGCGCAGCGCCATGGCGGCCAGTTCCATGACCAGACGCGGCGCATCAGGCGTGCCGGCAGCTTCGGCAATCTCGGCCCGAAGGGCGCGCAGGTCGAAAACGAGCTGCGGGTCGGTCTGCGGATCTGACTGCAACGCGGCCAGGGTGTCGGCAATCTCGGCCGACGCTGCCGCAGGATCGGTCTGCGCCGTAAACTGCAGCGCAAAGAGATCCGCGCCGCTTTGCGCGGCCAGCGGTGCGGCCATCGACACGCCAAGACAGAGCGTGGCGGAGAATGTCCGGAGACGGCTGGGCTGTTGCAACATGACTTCACCGCCTGTTCGGGGAGGCTAACACAATCGCGAGGTTAGCAATTTCCGCTTCACGCAAACAAGCCGGAAGAGCGTCCACACCCGCATTCTTTCTTTGTCGGTCTGTCGAGACTGGCTAGACTTGCATCCGCGTTGGCGAGTCGGGGGGCAGGCCGCATGAAAATCACGGGTACGGTGGGGACGGCATGCGGGCAGGGTCCACGCCTGGGACGATTGGCCGGGCTTCTGATGGGGTTGCTGATTCTGACCGGACCTGCGGCGGCAGACCTGCGGGCCGTTTTGATTGGCGTTTCGGATTATGACTACGAGATCGGGCTGAGCGACCTGAACGGGCCCGCCAATGACATGCGGCTGATGGCGGATGTGCTCAACCGTCGCGGTGCAAGCCGCATCACAACGCTGGCCGACGGCGTGGCCGGGGCACAGCGTCCGACGCGTGCCGCGATTCTGGAGGCGCTGGCCGTGGAGGCGCGGGAAGCACAGCCCGACGATTTTGTTTACATTCACCTCTCTGGTCACGGGTCGCGCCAGGCGGATCCGGACGGGGATGAAACCGATGGTCAGGACGAGGTCTTCCTGCCCATCGACACGGCGCCGGGCGCGCCGGGCAGTGGGCTCTTTGCCAATGCCATCGTGGATGAGGAGTTGGGCGCGGCGATTGATGCCATCCGCGCCAAGGGCGCCAATGTCTGGTTGGTCCTCGACAGTTGCCATTCCGGCACTGGCACGCGCATGGCCAGCGCGGGCCTTCGGTACGTGGACCCGATGGCCCTGGGCATCGAGATTGTGCCGTCTGACCTGTCCGAGCCCTCGATTATCCAGCCCCGAGGCGAAAATCTGCCTGGAGGCTATTTGACCTTTTACGCCGCGCAGTCGACCGAGTTTGCGCTCGAGGTCAACATGGCGCCGGAAGGGGCGCCGCCAGAGATCTACGGGCTGTTTACCGCTTCGCTGGCCGCCCAGATTGATCGCGCCGAGGCGCCCAGTTTCCGGCAGGTTTATCAGGCCGTTCTGGCCGATCTCAACGACACGACCGTCTGGGGCGCCGACAAACTGCAGACGCCCGGCTGGGACGGAAACCTGATCGATGCCCGGCTCTTCGGTGGCGGCGCGACCGAGGGGATGGCGCGCTTTGCGGTGCGCGGGCGCCAGGTGATGGCGGGCCGGGTGCACGGGCTGCCCGAAGGCACGCTGATGGCATTGTATGCAGATGCGCTGGACCCCGCAGACGCGATCATTGGCCACGCCCAGATTGACAAGCCCGGGGCCACATCCTCCCTTCTTGCTCCCGTCGACGGCGCTTGCGCGCCCCAGAACGCGGTGCCTTGTCCCCGCTTGGGGGCCTTTCCGCAGACCGCGCGATTTGCCCAGGTTGTGGCGCGCCCGCTGGATCTGACGATCCGCATCGCGCCGCCACGCGATCTGGCCACGGGGGCGCCTCTGCCTGCCGATCACCCGGTTGTGCGCAGGCTCACAGACACGCTCGCGAGCAGCCCGGGGAGCACCTTCGGCTATGCCTTCGCGCTTGACGGCGAACGGTACGATGTCGAGGCGCTCTTTGACGGACAGGCGCTTTGGTTCGGTCCGAAGGCGCAGATCGGCGGCCAAGCCGTGGGTTTGGCCTGGACTCCGTCCGCCGCGACCGGCTTTGGCAGCCTGCCGCTGCCCGCGATCCTGGAACGGATAGGCCAGGCCGAGACCTTTGCCCGCGCGATTGGCGGGCTGGCGGGGCAAAGTGATCAGTACAACCCGCGCCCCGTGGAGATCAACGGGATCATCCGCAAGGTCAAAGCCATCGATCTCAACCAGCCCGGTCAGGTCGGCGATCTTATGGCCGAATGCCGCAACGCCTGGATCTCGATCGAAGGCGCGGGTCCGGCTCTGCTTGATGGCGGCGAAGACGTGAAGCAGTGCGACAATATCGAGTTTCGGGCCCAGGGGCTGACGGCCAACCTCTTTGACGTCAATCGCGTTCATATCGACAGCCAGTATTGCATTCACGCCGCCTATACGCCGATCGAGGGGGCCGCGATCCCGGTGCGGCTCGGAGATCCCATGACGATTTGCGCGGATTGCCCGGGCGACCGCTACAGCGCAGGGCAGGAGCGGTTGTTCACCATCGTAACCGAACGTCCCAGCCGAACCGAAGCGCTGAACCTTGTCGGGCGTATCGAGAACTGCGGTCCCGGCACACGCGAGGCGACCCGGGCCACCGACCAGAACACCGGCCGCGCCAATGCCTTCTTGTCCGAACTCGCCGACCGCACCCATACCCGCGGCACGATGATGGGGGCTTCGGCCGTCGCCTCCATTTGGGTCACCCGGCACGATTGGCGGGTTCTGCCGCGCCGGCAGGCGTTGCGGCGCGCTGGCGCGCTGCGATGAGCTTGATCCCCTGACAGTGTTGATGATGGCACGCCTGGGGGCCGCTTGGACCTGCCGGGTTGCCGCGCCTGCATGAGGTCATCTTGGCCGCACCAAATTCGTGCGGTTCAGCCTTTCAGGGTCATCCCAAGACCCGCCCGGCGACGGGACGACCGGTGACGGATGCGCCAAGGACGGGCAGGTCGGGCGCTGAGCCCGTGAGCTTTCCCGAGGATTGTTCCGAAGACTGTGCGGGGTGTGATCCCGTTCACAGGTCTGTTGTGCAGGCAAAGACAATACACCTTATGTGGCGTGATTGTTTCCGGTTGTTTCGAACAAGTCCCGGATCTGGCGGGAAATTGTCTTGCGCCGGCCGGTTGCTGTACGACACATTGAGATGGGATTGTGGCAAAGCACGCTTGCGCTGCTTGGGATTGTTAGGATGAGCAACGTGGTCGGGGTCTTCACACCGATGCGCAGAACCTTACGCGCCTTTGGCGTGCCCCTTCGGTTTGATGAGCAGCCAGTGCCGGCCGTGAACAGCAAAGCGCGTGCCCGATGACTGTTCCAACACTCAATCGACCGCTTTTCCGGCGTATTGCGCGCCCAGGTCCCGGAGGACTGACCTCATGATGCAGGCTCGACAGATAGCGGTGGCGCTGGCCTGTGTCGGGCTCTGGGTGGGTGTTCTGGTCACAGCCGTTCTTGCGCCCCGGCCTGCCTTGGCCCAGGCCGGGGGAGAGCCGGGCCTCATGGTGGTTTACGGCGCCCTGACGCCGTCACGGGAAGGCGATGTGGATCTGCGTGAGCAGGTCTTTTTCTCGGTCCCCGCCGATCTGAACAGCCGGTTTTACGTGCGCGTCTACGACCCGGAGGTCTTTGGCGGCTCGGACTTCACATTGGGCGGCACGGGGAATTCCAGGACAGCCTATCGTGTCTTCGGAGGCGCGGGCGCATTTTCACAGGCGGAGCGGCCAACGCCTGTGGCAGATGGCGCCCGGGTGCCCAACCGGCCTGATGCGACACCGGTTGTCGGGCCCGGAGAGCTTCTGGTCGAATCCTTCTGGGAAAATGACCGTGCCACGGACGGACGCTGGGTGACCCTCGCCGCGTTGCGCGCAGAGCAGGGCGAAGTGATTGATGACCGTGCCTGGTTCCGCATCGATGTGCAGGGCGCAGGCGGAGACGATGGCAACGGCTTTTCTCTTGCCGTCAGCCTGGCGGACGACCGAAATCGGGCGCCGGACGAATTGGACATGTTCTCTTACCGGCCCACGGTGCGTTGGACCAAGGGATCCCCGGCCACCATGGTGCAGTTTATCGGCCCGGGCGCAGGTCCGTTGACGGTGCAAAGCTTCGATGCCGCCAATGGCTCGATCACCGTGACCACGGCATTTGAAGATCTGCCGGTGCGGGTCTCCGGGCAGAACTTCTGGACCTCGGATACGGTCGAGACCGCAGAGACCGATCTGGCGATCACGCTTCTGAACGGATTTGAGACGCCCAATGACGTGACGCTTTCGGTGTTTGACGATGACGGTCAGCCGATTGCGCTGCGCATGCCACCGGTGCAGGCGCCCGTGCCGTTTCGACCGACGCCGGTCGCAACCGCCAGCCCGCTGGCGGACTGCCGGTCGGTCGCCTTTGATGCCTCGCGCTCCGAAGGGAGCGGGCCTTTGTCCTACCTCTGGGACTTTGGTGATGGCGCCTCGTCGCAGGAGCCTGTGATCGCCTACCGCTATGGCGAGCCCGGGCAGTACACGGCGCGTCTGCAGATCGAAACGGCGGGCGATCGCCCCGGGCGTGGCGCTGCCGTCGCCTTGCCCGTGCATGTGCGCAACGCCCCCATGGCCGTGCCCGGCAACGACGTGATCGTGGCGCCGGGGCAGGTGCTTGATTTCGACGGGACGGGCTCCGTCGCCTCTGACAGCCCGATTACACGTTACCGCTGGACTTTTGGGGATGGCACGCTCGCCGAGGGACCGACGACCCAAAAGGTCTACGAGCGTCCCGGCCTGTACCGGGCGGTTTTGCGGGTCGAGGATGGATCCAACCATCCCTGTAACTTCGGGGTCGAAACCCGGCGTGTCATCGTGAATTTCCCTCCGATCGCCGAAGCCGGCACCGATCAGTCCGGCGTTGTCGGCAAACCGGTGATCTTTTCCGGCGCCGCCAGCTATGATGTGGACGGCAATATTCAGGACTACGAGTGGGACCTGGGCGAAGGCACCGTTCTGAGCGGGCAAACCGTGACCCATACCTTCGAGGAGTCCGGGCAGTACCGGGTGGCGCTCAAGGTGCGCGACGACAGCGGCGTGATCAATGACATTGCGGTCGACACCATGCTGGTCGAGGTCAACGCACCGCCCGAGCCCCGGTTCGAAATTCCCCCCCGCGCCGTGTCGGTGTCCGAGGTGGCGTCACTAGATGCCTCTGGCTCCACCGATTCCGACGGGACGATCCTGTCCTGGATCTGGGACTTCGGCGATGGTCGATCGGGCGAGGGCGAAACGGTCGACTATGCCTGGACCCAGCCCGGGACGTTCACGGTCACACTGACGGTCATCGACGACAGCGGTACCGCTTCGTCAACGCAATTCATCCAGCGCGACATTGTTGTCGACGCCTCCCCGGTGGCGCAGGCCGGGCCGGATCAGTTCGTGACCGCCTCGGAGGTGTCGTTCGATGGAAGCGGGTCCACCGACAGCGACGGGACTGTCGCGCAGTGGGATTGGGACTTTGGCGATGGACTGACCGCCAGCGGGGCGCAGGTCACGCACGCCTATGCGCGCCCGGGGGTTTATGAGGTCTCACTGGTGGTGCGCGACGACAGCGGCGCGCCACTCAATCAGGATCGCGACACCCTGACGGTCACCGTCAATGCCGCACCAATCGCCGATGCGGGCCCGCCCCTGCGCGTGGCACCGGGCGAGGGTTTTGAGGTCTCCGGCAAAGCGTCTGTCGATCCCGATGGCACGATTGCGGAATACCTGTGGGATCTCCCGGACGGGACCTCGCGACGAGGCCAGACCGCCAGCCACGCCATCGAGGAACCGGGGCTGCACCGCATTGGTCTCACGGTGTTTGACGATTTCCGGGGCGGCGCCGCGCAGGACGAAGGCGAGATACTGATCACGGTGAACGCGCCGCCGGTTGCCGTGGCGGGGGCCGACCTGCTGGTGGCTCCCGGCGACACTGTCGCCTTTGATGGCGGTCAAAGCTACGATCCTGACGGCGAAATTGTCTCCTGGCGCTGGGAATTCGACGATCTGGGCACGCCGCTGGACGCAAAGCGTGTGGAACGGGCCTACGAGACCGCTGGTGTATGGTCCGCAGAGCTCATCGTGACCGATGACAGCGGTGTGGAGAATGCCTCCGCCCGAGACGCGCTGACCGTGCGTGTCAACCATCGCCCGGTTGCGGATGCCGGCGCAGAGATAGAGAGCGACGCGCTCATCGTCACGCTCAGCGCGGAGGGGTCCTCTGACGCGGATGGCGATGCCCTGATTTATGCCTGGGACTTTGGTGATGGCGCGCCGGAGGTTCTCGGGCAGGTGGTGACGCATGTCTTTCCTGACTCCGGTGTCTATCCCGTCACGCTGCGGGTCGATGATGGCACCGGATTGTCCAATGCCACCGCGAGCGATGATACGGTCGTTGCGATCAATGCCCGGCCCATTGCCGATGCAGGAGGCAACCGCGCTGTCTGTTCGGGCGAACCCATCCTGTTTGATGCCACCAGCAGCGTCGATCCGGATGGCGGCCTGCTCAGCTATGCCTGGGACTTTGGCGATGGCACCACGTCGGATCTGAGCAACCCAACCAAAACCTACGAGTTTCCGGGCACCTATCCCATCACGCTGCGGATCTCCAACGCGACAGGGACCGCGCTGGGCACCGATGTTGACCGGGTTGCGGCACTGGTGCGCGAAGCGCCTCTGGCCAATGCCGGACCGGACCGAACCGTTTGCACAAACCAGTCGGTCCGCTTTGATGGCTCTGAAAGCACTGATGTGGACGGCGCGGTGAACGCGTTTTCCTGGGATTTCGGGGACGGCGGCATCGCCAGCGGTGAACAGCCTGTCCATGTCTTTGCCACGGCGGGCGACTACACCGTCACTCTGACGATTGAGGGCGAAGAGCGCGGGAACTGCAGCCCGGTGGACACGGATATCGCAAGGGTGCGGGTCCTGGCGGCGCCGAAACAGGATATCGCCGGGTTCGACCGGGCAGCGCAGGGGCAGGCGGCTGAATTCTCTGTGGCGCTGTCCCAGCTTGATGGCGCTTCGCCCGTGGCGCACCGCTGGAGCCTGTCGAACGGGGTCACCGGAGAAGGTGAGACGTTCTCTCATGTCTTCGAACAACCCGGGGAATTTCTGCTCACGCTTAGCACCGATCTGATTGGCGGCAATGAGGGCTGCTCGACCATCGACACGATCCGCAACATCATCGTCAATGCGCCACCGCTGCCGGTCATCCAGGGGCCGGAACTGGTCGCGGTCGGTCAGTCGGTGAGCTTTGATGGATCCGCCACCGTCGATCCGGACGGCGCCATAACCGCCTATGCCTGGGACTTTGGCGATGGCAGCAGCGCCTCCGGTGTGGTGGGCACTCATGTCTTTGCGGAACCGGGCAGCTATGACGTCCGCCTCGTGGTGGTTGACGATGCGGATGTCGCCAATTCGGTCGTTTCGACGGTGATCCCGGTTCTGGTCAATCCCGCACCGGTTGCGGCCCTTCCGCAACCTCCGGCCATCTGTCCCGGGGAAGCGATCACACTGCAGGTGGCGGCAGATGCCTCGACCAGCATTGCGTGGGATCTTGGGGATGGAACGACGGCCACCGGCAACACGGTGGAGCACCGCTTTGATCGTCCCGGACTTTACCCTGTGGTGGCCGAGATGAACGACGGCACCGGTCTTTTGAACGCGCGTAAGTCAGAAGAGACATATGTTCGGGTCAATGCATCGCCGCGCGCGTTGGCAGGGCCGGACCGTGTCATCTGTCCCGGCGACAGCCTGAGCTTTGACGCCGGTTCATCGCGGGATGCCGACGGCGACCTGACATCATGGATCTGGGCATTTAGCGACGGTGTCACTTTGGAGGGCGCCCAGGTGTCACGGGCGTTCGACGCCGCCGGACCGGTCACGGCAGTGCTAACGGTGCGCGACGACAGTGGAACAGAATGTGCTGTCGGCACCGACTCCCTGGAGGTTCTCGTGAATGCGCCACCCCGGATAGACGCCGGTCCGGATCTGACGGTGCCGGTGGGAGCTGCCAATGACTTTGTGCGATTCGATGCACGCAACGCGTCAGACCCCGACGGGCAAGGCCTTCGGATCGACTGGAGCTTTGGCGACGGCACCGAGGCCTCCGGCGCCATTGTCCGCCATGCTTACACTGAGCCCGGCAGCTATACCGCGACCGTGACGGGGCGGGATACGACGGGACTGATTTGCGGTCAAAGCATTGACAGCGCCACGATAACCGCCGTTTCGCGCGACTGACCCGGCAATGACATTCGTCTCTCGTTGACATGAACGTGACCGGATCGGCGCCGGGTCAATGTGGGCGAGGGAAAGGCCTTGCCGGACCGTGATGTGATCTGTGGGAGCGGGCGTCTGACTGTCAGAACAGAGCAAAGTACCAGGCCACGGCCATGGTGACGTAGGTCAGCTGATGGGCGGCCTGATCCACACCGGCGGCCCGCCAGAACCCGGCATCGGTCGGTTTGTGGGCCTTTTGGACCGACCAGCGCGCCTTCACCCAGTCGATGTGGAAATGCACAATCCACTCGGCGACCACGATCAGCACCGTGAAAAGCACCGGGGTTCCCATGATCACAAAAGCGATCACCGATCCCACGCCGTGTACGCCGGCATGCTCCGCGCGACCCAGATGCAGATAGGTCTCGCGCCCCATCAACATACGCGGCGTTTGCAGATAATAATCCGCGAACATGTGCTTGACCTGAAGCAGAACAAGCAGAATGAGCATTTGTACGGTTGCGTCGTCCAAGCTGCGCCGACTCCCCTCGTCACGCGTGGAACTCACCTTATGGCGTTCCCATTCACATCGCAATCGAACCGGATGTCCAATTGTATTTGCGGATATAACCCGCTTTAATGTCGCGTGAAATGTTCGCCATACTGGATTGATTTGCAAGCCAGACAAGCAGATGTTTCAGCCTAGACCTGGGCAATGGGATGCCGGGAGAGACCGCAAGAGTCGGAATTCAGTCATAGAACGCTCGCTTTTCAATTTCATTTGGAAGAACTCCAAACGCGACCAGCTGATCCTATTGGCCGTGACGTCGATGCTGTTCCCGCTTCTGTATCTGACGCTCGAACTGCCCAAGCGGATCATCAACGACGCGATCGGCGCGCCGGTTATCCCGATTCCCTTGCTGGGAATGGATTTCGAACAGATCCCGTTCCTGATGATCCTGTGCGGCGGTTTCCTGTTGGCTGTGCTGGGTCACGGGCTTTTGAAGATGCGCATCAACACGATGAAGGGCGTTCTGTCAGAGCGGCTATTGCGGCGCTTCAGGTTCATCCTCATCGCCCGCATCCTGCGCTTTCCACAGCCCTATTTTGAGCGTGTGAGCCAGGGCGAACTTGTGTCCATGGTGACCGCCGAAAGTGAGCCCATGGGCGGTTTGATGGGCGATATGCTGTCCCAACCGGTGTTGCAGGCCGGGCAGATGGCAACGATCCTGTTCTTTCTCTTCGCGCAGAGCTTCTGGTTCGGCGTGGCAGCAATTGCCCTGATTCCTCTGCAGGCCTGGCTGATCCCAAAGCTGCAGCGCCAGATCAACCAACTGAACAAGAAACGCATCATCGAGGTGCGCGCGCTGGCCGGCGAGATTGGCGAGAGTGCGGCCGGCGCCGGGGCCCTGCGCACCCATGGCGGCTGGCGGCGGCGCATGGCCAAGGTGACCGACCGGCTCGGCCGGCTTTTTGAGATCCGGTTCGTGATCTACAAAAAGAAGTTCTTCATGAAGTTTCTGAACAACCTCATCAGCCAGCTCACGCCGTTCTTTTTCTTTTCCATCGGCGGCATTCTTGTGATTCAGGGCCTGGTGACGATCGGTGCGCTCGTGGCGGCTCTGGCGGCCTACAAGGACCTCAGCTCACCCTGGAAAGAGCTCCTGGCCTATTACAATCAGACCCAGGACATGGCGGTTCGCTGGGAGATCATCATCGAGCGGTTCGCGCCGGCCGGCATGCTGGAAGAGGAACTGATCGAAGGCGAGCCCAAGGAACTGCCCCGGCTCAATGGCGATATTGTGCTCGACCATGTCACGATCCGCGACGCGGATGGCAATGCGGTGCTGGACGATATCGATGTGACCTTCCCCGGCGGAGCTGTCATCGGGCTTGAGGCGCCGAGCGCCGAGGACCGGCGGGCGCTGTCGGAACTGCTGGTGCGCGAAGTCATTCCGGCTTCGGGTTCCGTCACTTTGGGCGGTTTCAATTTGGCCGAGTTGCATCAATCGGTCATTGCCGCCCGCGTCGGGCGGGTGTCCTCGCGCCCGGTGCTGTTTCAGGGTACATTTGGCGATAATGTCATGATGCCCGTCCGACCCTTCCCGCAAGAGGGCAGTTATGACCCCCAGACCGCGGCGGAGGCAAAACGCGCGGGAAATTCGGCGGACCCGATAGATGCGGACTGGCTTGATCCGTCTCGCGCGGGCGTGGAAACCGAAGCTGATCTGCGAACCTGGTGGGGGCAGCTAATCGAAGGCATGGGCTCGGGCACGGCGCTTTTCCGTCGTGGCCTGGAGCAAACCTTCGCGGAAGCCAGCCACCCCGAGTTGGCGCGGAAGCTGGTCGAGATTCGCCCCGTTGTGCAAGACGCGATCCGTGCTTCGGGTCTGCGCCGGCACGCGTATTTTTTCAAAACCGATCTCTACAACCACGCTTCACCGGTGGCGGAGAACTTGCTGTTTGCCTCGCCCATAAGACCGGTCACGCGCGAGGCTCTGGCGGAGCAGGGCGAATTTCTGGACCAGCTTCAGGCGCTGAAACTGGTTGAACCTCTGGTCGCCCTGTCCCGGGACGTGATTGAATTGCTGCGCCAGATCTTCGGCCTGGATGGCACGGACCATCCGCTGTTCCGCCGTCTGGGGCTTGATCCTGCGACCTACGAGGCTGCGTTGGAGTTCTTTGATCAGAACAGCGCGGGCGGGGTCGAGGATCTCGCGCCAGAGGATCTGGCCTTGCTGCTGGCGGTGCCCTTCGGGATCTCCGCAGAACAGATCGGTCCGGCCTTTCCACAATCGGTGAAGGGGCAGATCCTCGATATCCGCAAGAACCACGGGGCCGCTCTGAGGGCGAGCCTCGAAGGGTTCTTCGTCCCCCTTGATAGGGACGCCTTTGCGCCCGGGCTGACGGTGCTTGAAAACGCGATGTACGGCAAGATTTCGGAAGCCGCCGGCGCGGCCGCAGATGAATTGCGGATGGTGGTGACGGAAGCACTGATTGAGAACGGCCTGAAGGCCGAGATCATGCAACTCATTTTCGACGTGCCAATTGCGCTGGAGGGGCAGGGACTGCCGGCCTACTTCGCCGAGCCGCTGTCCTTCAGCCGGGCCACGATCAAGCGACCCGATCTTCTGATCCTCGATCAGGCGTTCGCCAGCTTTGACATGGACACGCAGATCGCCTTGTTCAAAAACCTCCGGATGCTCCTTCCGGAGAGCACGCTGATCTATATAGGTGACAAGTTCGAAGACGGCAGCCGCTTTGACGAATTCTACGAATTCCGCCAAGGTCGGCTGGTTTCGGATGTGGCGCGCGACGAAGTCGAAACCGACAGCGCCGCCAGCGCCGATCTGGCACGCAAGCTGCGGGCTCTGGAACAGACGCCGCTGTTTACCGGATTGAACCGCAAGCAGCTGCGGCTGCTGGCCTTTGGCGCGCGCTGGTTTGAGGCAGAGGCAGGCGAGGTCATTTTCCGAAAAGGCGATCAGCCGACTGATGGCGCCTACATGGTGATCGAAGGTGACGCGGGGCTTTACCTGCCCCAGGATGCTACACCTGACACGCTGATCGCCACGGTGGGTCCGGGCACATTGGTCGGCGAACTTGGCTTGATCCGAAAAGAACCGCGCGCCTTGTCCATGCAGGCGGAAACGGCGCTGGTCTGTTTGCGGATCGGTGAAGAGGAGTTTCTGGCCGTGGTCGAAAACGATGCGGCGACGGCGTTCAAGCTGTTGCAGGTTGTGGCGGGCTACGTCTCGAACTAGGCGGATGGGCCGCTGTTTT
>JBCDEC010000108.1:0-14986 GCA_039179965.1 Pseudomonadota bacterium | reverse complement strand
TTGCGCATCCCACGGTCACGGAGGTGCACCCCTATATCCTTCTGAATTACCTGGGCAAACCGCGCGACGTGATGACGCTGGCGCATGAGTTGGGTCATGGGGTGCATCAGGTCCTGGCCGCCGGACAGGGCGAGATGCTGTCATCGACACCGCTCACACTTGCCGAGACCGCGTCTGTGTTCGGCGAGATGCTCACCTTTCGAAAACTGCTCGACCAGGCTGACACCGCCGCGCAGCGCAAGGTGCTGCTGGCCGGCAAGGTCGAGGATATGATCAATACGGTCGTCCGCCAGATCGCGTTTTACGATTTCGAGTGCAAACTGCACGAGGCCCGCCGGGGCGGGGAACTGACACCGGAGGACATCAACGCGCTCTGGATGTCCGTGCAGGGCGAAAGCCTCGGGCCCGCCTTTGATTTTATGGACGGCTACGACGTTTTCTGGTCCTACATTCCGCACTTCGTGCATTCGCCCTTCTACGTCTATGCCTATGCCTTCGGAGACGGGCTGGTGAACGCGCTTTACTCGGTTTATGCCGAGGGCGCGCCGGGCTTTGAGGACAAGTATTTCGACATGCTGCGCGCGGGCGGCTCGAAACACCACAAGGACCTGCTGGCGCCCTTTGGTCTTGATGCCTCGGACCCGACGTTCTGGAACAAGGGTTTGGATATGATTGCAGGCTTCATCGACGAATTGGAGGCGATGCAGGACTAGGACAGGTTGCGCGATGCGCGCGCCCCTGGCGCGCCATCGTGGTCTTCGCCGTCTTGGGCGCGACTTTGCACAAGACGGCCAGGCATTTGGAAAGCCTTGAGCCGCGCAACCCGGTCTAGAGCCGCTCCAACAGCACGTGCCAGTGGTAGGACCCCGGTTTTTCATGTTCCCGGTCCGCCAGGCGCTGCACCTCAAAGCCGGAGAACAGCGCCAGCAGTTCGGCTGCAGAACAAAAGTAATGCGGGTGGCGCTTGTCGCTCTGATCGGTGTCAAAGACCCAGGTGTTGCGCGAGATCTCGCGCCCCGCGTGCCTGGCGCATTCGTGCGGCAGGCGACGTTTGGACAGCATGGTCCCCAAATAGGTCCCACCAGGTTTGAGCACGCGGCGGATTTCGGCGATGGTGCGCAGCAGGATGTCTTCGTCGCCGTGGTAAATCACGTTCCAGCTCAACACCTGGTCAAAGGCGGCGTCCTCGAATGGCAGATGATCCATGCGACCCTGACGGGTGGTGACCCCGGCGTTTTCGGCCTCAATCGCGGCCAGGCCGTCTGCAGCCGCATCAAAGGCCGTGACGGCAAAGCCCGCGCGCGACAGCGCGAGCGCATGACGCCCAACGCCAGCGCCAAGATCCAGAACCGCCGCACCGGGCGCAAACCCGGCCGCCCAATCGGCGACCTCCGGTTCGGGCGTCAGCCATTTCTGATCCACATCTCCCGCCCAATGGGCATTCCAGTGCTGATCGGCCGTATCCGTTCTCATCTCTGCTCTCCGATAATCTTGCCGCGCGCCCAGCCGCTCAGTTGCTCAATGCCGATCACCACGACGGCGATCATCAGGATGACGGTCATGGCGGTGGGATAGTCGAAGAGGTCAAAGCCAACCTTGAGCTCGATCCCGATCCCGCCCGCGCCGACCAGGCCAAGGATCGTCGACGACCGGACCGCCTTTTCCAACGCGTAGAGCGAGGTCGAGACGAAGGCCGGCATCGCGGCCGGGACCGTCGCGCAGGCGACCACGTCGACCTTGCGCGCGCCCGTGGCTGTCAGAGCCTCGGCAGGGCCCTTGTCGACGCCTTCCATATCGTCGGCGAAGAACCGGCCACAAAACCCGATTGTGTCGATCATGATCGCCAGCATGCCCGCAAACGGCCCAAGCCCGACAGCCACGACAAAAACCAGCGCCCAGGCGATATCGGGCACAGCCCGGACGAACCCGAGGGTCGTGCGCACCACCTGGTTGATCAGCGGACCCACAATCAGATCACGCGCGGCCAGAAGCGCCACGGGCAGCGACAGGATCACACCCAAGACAGCGCCGGCCAGCGCGATCTGGAGCGTCTCCAGCATCTTCCAGCCCAGCCGGGCCAGCACGGCGGGTTCGGTGTTGGGTGGGAAGGCGCGGTCCAGGAAGTCGGCGAAACGCGGTGGCGAGGTCACGACCTTTTCAATGGAAAACCCGGCACCCGCAAAGGACCAGAAGATCAGGACCAGAGCGGCCGCATAGATCAGGAACGCCAGTGCCGGGGGCCGTTCAAACCGGCTGGGTCCGGACTGGGCGGCTTGGGGGGCGATCTCAGTCATAGAGCCCCCGCAGATCGCTTTCAGCCAACGACGCGGCGGGGGCGTCAAGCAGCATCCGACCGGCCGCGAGCCCCAGGACACGTTCGCCGTAGACCAGTGCATGGGTGATGTTGTGTGAAATGAAAAGGATTGTGACGCCGTCGTCCTTGGCCAGACGGAAAAACAGATCCATGACATCCTCGCCCGCCGAGGGATCGAGCGACGCGGTTGGCTCGTCAGCGATCAGAATACGGGGCTGGCCGACAAGGGCGCGGGCAATGGCCACGCGCTGTGACTGCCCGCCCGACAAACGATCCGCGCGGCGCAGCGCCAGATCGGCCAGACCGACCTTTTCGAGGGCCGACATGGCTGCTTCGCGCGAGGCGGCAGGGGCCAGTGACTGGCTCCAGTGACGCAATCCGCGCGATTGCCCCAAAAGCCCCTGCACCACATTGGACAGAACCGACAGGCGCGGCACCAGATTGTGCTTTTGCGAGACCAGCCCGATCTGGCTGCGAATCCGGCGCAGGGTCCGGCCGTTGGCTCCGCCGACCTGCGCGCCCAGGACCGTGACCGCGCCTGCGTCGATCGGGATCAGCCCCATCACGCAGCGCAGCAGCGTCGATTTGCCGGTGCCGTTGGCGCCGACCAGGGCGACCGCCTCCCCGGTCACCAGATCAAAGCTCACGTCTTCAAAGATCCGCGTGTCGCCAAATTTTTTGTGCAGGCCAGAGACCTGAACATCAAACGAGGTCGCCGGGGCAGAGCCTGCCCCGGCTTTGGATGTGCGCGCCGGGTGCGCCGGCGCGGCAAGCGTAACCTCAGTCACCGATAAAGTTGTCGAACTGCGGATAGCCCGCGTTGGAATACATCGAGCGCACGTAATCGTAGGCGCTGTCCTCGATGATCACCAAATCCATGCCGGTGTACTTGTCGTTTTCCTCATGCGCGAGGATCCCGGCAATGATGGCGTCCTTGTTTTCGATGATCGCGCTTTGTACGGATTTGGCGGCGTCTTCAGACACATGGCTGCCGACCATGATCATGTCGTTGGGCAGATCGCCTGAACGTGCGATCATCTTGAAAAAGCCATAGGGCAGATCGGTTTCCTTGCCCCGCACCCCCAGCCAACTATTGGCGTTTGACCCAAGCGCGTCCACGTCGCCCGCCTTCAGCGCTTCATGTGCGATGTTGCGCGACGTGTGGATCTTTTCGATGTCGTTGACGGGGTCGATGCCGTGATCGGCCAGCACCTGCATCGGGCAGAGCATGTTGGACGTCGACCCAATGTCGCCGAACGCCACTTTCTTGCCCTTCAGATCCGCCGGCACATTGATGCCGCTGTCGGCGCGCACCACGATGGCGCAGTGATAGTCCGGGCGCCCCAGACCGATCAGCGGAGTCGCGTCGGTCAGCTTGTTGATCACCACGTATTCGGCCGGGCCGGACACGACGAAATCCACGGTTTCAGCCCGCAAAGCCTCGGCGGCGGCGGTGCGCGAGTTGACCGCAAAGAACTCGAAGGTCTCTCCGGTGGCGGTTTCCAGCGCCTCTTTGAACGGGCCCCATTCGAGTTGCAGGCGCTCCATGCCTTCAACATCGGTCACAGCCATTTTCCAGGTTTCCGCCTGAGCGGCAAAGGCAGATGTCAGCGCGAGCGCGGCACCTGCAAAAATCGACAAGACTTTCATCTCACTCTCCCCGTGGACACAATCTAGATGTCGGGGACTAGTGAGCCGCCAATCGTAACGGCCTTGCGTCGGTTTCGTGACGATTTCTTTAACCTTGGTGTGGGCGGTCGCTCATCACACGGCGCGCGCGACCCCTCAAGCGTTTGCCACGCGGTCCAGAAACCGGTGGGCCAGCTTCGGGTCCGTGGTGCTCAGGCAGTGGCGCCCAAAATACCAGTAGATGAACTTGTCATAGGCGCGCCGGCGCGCCGGGCTGGCCAAAAGTGCGGCCAGGGCCTCGGGCGAACCTGCCGTTTCGGCGATGTGGTGGAAGTCGGATTGCCCGCACAGGATCACCGGACGCCGGTGCAGATAGGCCTCTATGCCCACCGCGGAATTGATGGTCACGACCCGGGCGCTGGCGCGCAGGATATCGTGAATATTGCCGTCCGTTATGGTCAGCTTCGCAACTCGGCTCGACAGCGCCGCGAGCCAGTCTATTGTCGCGGGGTCGGTATCGCGCGGATGGGGCTTCACGATGACAGGGCCATCCCAGGCGTCCAACACCGTCTGCACCATCTGCTCGCGGGTCAGATGGCAGGCCTCCTCCACATCGCGATGCGCTTCGCTTTGCAGGAAGATCGAGACAGCGCCTTCAGGCAGATCGGCTACATCTTCGGCCTGCGGATAGCGCGAGACGCGCGCATCCACCAGTCGAGCGCGCAGGCGGCGAAAGAACGGCCGCGCGGCTGCCGCGTCAATCTCATCAGGCCGGAACGGAGTCTGGGCGATCGATGAAAAGGCGCGGATCCCCCAGGGGTCGACGTTCCAAAACGGGTAGATGTAGGCAATGCCCGCGTTCCAGATCCGGGGATGACGGCACCGGCCATGATTGACCAGATGAACCGCATCCTCGGTTTCGGCCTGTGCGATCAGACGGGATTTGTCGATCGCCCGAACGTCCACCGGGTATCCGGCATCAAGAAGCCCGGTTTTCAGACGATCGTAAAACGGCATCAGCCCCTCACCAGAGGGGCCGAGCCAGTCTTTGGGCAAATGAAAGACGATCTTGCGCATTGTTCTGTCCAGCTTAGACGCCGGACCGGCGAAGCCCAAGGGGTCAGGCGGTTGCCAGCATGCCCTTTTCGCGGGCCAGATCGCGCATCTTCTTCTGAAGCTTCTCGAAGGCGCGCACCTCGATCTGGCGGATACGCTCACGAGAGACGCCGTAATGGCCGGACAGATCCTCCAGCGTGACCGCCTGATCAGACAGACGGCGCTGGGTGAGAATGTCCTTCTCACGATCATTCAGCACCGAGAGCGCCTCAGCCAGCAATTCACGGCGTGCTTCCAGTTCGTCGCGCGCCTCATAGTCGCCAGCCTGATCGGCATCTTCGTCTTCGAGCCAGTCCTGCCATTGCATGGCACTGTCGCCTTCGACGCCGACGGTGGCGTTGAGCGAGGCATCCCCGCCCGACATCCGCCGGTTCATCGAGATCACGTCAGCTTCGGTCACACCCAGATCGGTCGCGATCCGCTTGACGTTTTCGGGCCGCAGATCGCCTTCTTCAAGCGCGCCCAGCTTGGCTTTCGCCTTGCGCAGGTTGAAAAAGAGCTTCTTTTGCGCCGATGTGGTGCCGAGTTTCACCAGGCTCCATGACCGCAGGATGTATTCCTGGATCGAGGCACGGATCCACCACATGGCATAGGTTGCCAGTCGGAATCCCTTTTCCGGGTCAAACCGTTTCACGGCCTGCATCAGGCCCACATTGGCTTCCGAGATCACCTCGGCCTGAGGCAATCCGTAGCCCCGGTAGCCCATGGCGATCTTGGCGGCCAGTCGCAGGTGCGAGGTCACCAGCTTATGCGCCGATGCGGTGTCTTGTTCTTCGACCCATCGCTTGGCGAGCATGTACTCTTCTTCCGGCTCCAGCAGAGGAAACTTTCGGATTTCCTGCAGGTACCGGTTCAAGCCGCCTTCCGGCGAGGGCACGGGTAGATTTGCGTAATTGGCCAAGGCTCAGCCTCCCAATGTTTAGTCCTTTAACATCCCATATGGACGTTCTCAGCGCGCGTACAAGGGGTGCGGGTCAATTATGCGGCAAAAGTTAAACATTCGTTAGGATCTGGACAGGATCGGCTCCGGGCGGGGCGCACACCAGCCGGGACGTGCCCGGCCTAGCGGCGCAATTCCGCCAAAAGCGCCGCGAAATCAGGTGGTAGCGGCGCATCGAACGCCAGTTTCGCTCCGCTGATCGGGTGGTCAAAGCCCAGATGCGCCGCGTGAAGCGCCTGACGATCAAAGCCGCGCACGGCCTCGGCGGCCGCCTCCGCCACTGCGCGGACGGGCAGTTTGCGCGCACCGCCATACACCGGATCGCCGACCAGCCCATGCCCGGCATAGGCCATGTGGACGCGGATCTGGTGCGTTCGACCGGTTTCCAGACGGCAGGTGACCAGCGCCAGACAGGGCGGCGTTCCAAAGGACGCCTCGACCCGAGCCCGCGTGACCGCGTGCCGCCCGCCTTCAAAGCGCACCGCCTGTTTCTGGCGCTCGGTGCGATGGCGGTCGAGCCCGGTGGTGATCTTTAGCACGTTGCCGGGTTCAAAACTGATCCCGCGCAATCCACGCAGCCGGGGATCAGACGCCTCGGGCACGCCGTAGACCAGCGCCTGATAGACCCGCTCGGCGCTGTGGGCGGCAAATTGGGCCGCGAGCCCGTGGTGCGCCGCATCGGTCTTGGCAACAACGAGAAGCCCGGACGTCTCCTTGTCGATACGGTGCACGATGCCGGGCCGTTTCACCCCGCCAACACCGGATAACTGGTCGCCACAATGCGCCAGAAGCGCATTGACCAGCGTGCCGGAGGGCGTGCCCGGTGCCGGATGCACGACCATGCCCGCAGGCTTGTTGACGACAATCAGCGCCGCATCCTCGTAAGTGATCTCAAGCGGGATCTCTTCCGGGGCGATATGGCTTTCTTCGGCCACCTCAACGGTGATCGCCACCTGCGCCCCCGCCGCGACACGCGCTTTGGGGTCGGTGACCACGGCGCCCTCCACTGTCACGGCCCCATCCGCGATCAGCCGCGCCAGACGGGTGCGCGAGAGCGCAGCACTCTCTGGCACATCCCGTGAAAGCGCCTTATCAAGGCGGGACGGCGGATTGTCCGCCACGTTGAACGACACCAGTTGGGCGCCCATGGACCCTTCCCCTTCAGAAGACGATTTCGTCGAACCGGCCAACCTGCGGTTTCTGCGCCGGCTTGTGACCGTGTTGACGGCTGTGATGATCGGCGGGCTTTTACTCCTCGTCGGGCTCTTTGTCATCCGCTTCCAGACTCCGCCCGACCTGCCGTTGCCGGAAGAGATTGTTCTGCCCGAAGGTGCTACGCTTGTGTCGGTGACCTATACGCCGGACCTGTTGCTCGTTGTAACCGACGCGCAGACCCTGCTGGTCTTTGACGCCCTGACCGGAGATCTGCGCAAGACGCTCGATCTGAACTAGCGCGCGCCAGCTCAAGCAAGATCACGTCAGCCCAAGTCAGACAATGTCAGACCACGGATGAATACCCCGTGATCGCCGAATACAAACCTACCAGACCTGCCCGCGCGCCGTGACCGGCATTGGCCCCAGGATCGTGTCTCCGCGCACCAGTTCCACGTGATCCAGCATGTTGGCAACGACGCAGGCATGGTTGGGCACGATGCGCAGGCGGTCCCCGACCGCAAGGTCAATCGGCCCGGAGCAGCGGAGCCGCCCATGCTCTTCGCTCAGCTGATCGATCTGCAGATCATCGTGCCCCAGCACATGGCCATGCCCCTGCAGACCAAAGAGATCAGAGGTCAGCACCTTGGACCCCGCATCGATGATCGCGTGATGCTGCGATGGCACGGAGACCACGGTGACCAGAACCGACAAGGCGCAATCTGCCCAGTCACAGGTGCCCCGCAGAACCAGCGAGCGATCATTGTAGGCGTAGGTTCCAATGCGATATTCGGTGGCCAGCGGCATCTCATGGGCCTGCCACATGTCCGGCGATCCCCCCGACGAGATTGTGGCAACCGACAGGCCCGCCTGCTCGATCAGGGTCTTGGCCCGGATGAGCCAGGTCTCTACGTCTGCCGCGCGCCCGATGGGCGGATAGGTCATCAGGCCCGCGAACGTCAGGCCGGGGCTGGCGGCAATCTCTTGGGCCAGTTCCAGCGCCAGTTCCGGTGTGGCCACACCGCAGCGGTCCGCGCCGGTGTTGCATTCCACCAGAACCGGCAGGGGTGCCGCGGCATCGGCAAACCCGGCACTCAGGCCCTGCACGACGGCGGTGTTGTCGGCCACCACGCGCAGAGCGACCCGGTCAGCCAAAGCCCGCAGCCGCTGGACCTTTCTCGGCCCGAGGATGTTGTAGGTGATCAGCACGTCGCCTGGCACACCATCCGAGATCATCGCCTCGGCCTCTGAAATCTTCTGGCAGGTGATCCCCGCCGCGCCCTGCGCCATCTGGAATTGCGCCAATTGCGGGAGTTTGTGCGTCTTCACATGCGGCCAGAGCTTGAGCCCGTGTCGGTCACAATAGGCCTGATAGGCCGAGATATTGGCCTCGGCGATGTCGAGATCCACAAGCACGGACGGCGTATCGAGACGATCGAACATGGGGCGCGGTCTCCTTGGTATGGATGGCGCCGCACAAGCGCCTTCTGACAGCTTAGTCGTCCCGGGCGGCGTGGAACAGGTCTTTGCGCCAGGCGCGCAGCTACACCGGGACCTCAATCTGGTGCTTCACACGGCGAAGTGCAAAGGTCGTGGCAGTGTTCGCAACACTTGGATGTTCCAGAACGCGGCGCATCAGGATCTCTTCCAGATCCGTTATGTCGCGGACAAGTATGTGCAGCAGATAGTCCCATTCGCCAGAGGTCGAATAGACCTCGACAATGGTGGGCTCCAGTTCCATCGCCTGCTGAAAGGCGTCCCGGGCGGCCGCGCCCTGCGACTTCATGCGCACCTGGCAAAAGGCATCCATCGATCGCCCTACGGCAGCAGGGTCGACCAGACGCACGTGGCGACCCAGAATCCCGCGTTCTTCGAGGTTACGGATGCGGCGCCAGCAGGTGGCGGTGGAGGAATTCACGGCCTCTGCGATGTCAGCGAGGCTGCGCGAGGCATCACGTTGCAACAGACTGAGGAGTTTTTCATCTAGGTCGGAGAGCATGGGCATTCTTCTCACTCTGAGGCTTATTTATGAAGAAAAATGATCATCTATTAATCATATTTCAACATTATTGAAAGCCTCTCGCGGGGAAACCGTGCCAATTTGATCGCGTGTCCCTGTCGCGTTTTCGGAGTCAGAATGACCGATCAAACCCCGATCCTCGATCCCTATGCCTTGAAAGACCGCTACACGCGGCGCCGGGGCCGCGTGTTTCTGACCGGGACCCAAGCTATCGTGCGCATCGCCATGGATCAGGCGCGACGGGACCGGGATCGCGGGCTCGACACGCGGGGCTATATCTCCGGTTATCGCGGGTCTCCGGTGGGCGGGATCGATCTGGAAGTCGCGCGTCACACCGCGTTGACCGAAGAGCTTGGACTGACCTGCCTGCCGGCCATCAATGAGGAGTTCGCCGCCACCCAGATGCTGGGCACGCAACAGGTGGAAAGCGACCCCGACAAGACCTGCCAGGCGGTCTTTGGTCTCTGGTATGGCAAGGGGCCCGGGGTGGATCGGGCCTCGGATGCGCTCAAACATGGCAACGCCTATGGCGCCTCTCCCCACGGTGGCGTGCTGGTGGTGGCCGGAGATGACCATGGCTGCGTCTCCTCCTCGATGCCGCATCAATCCGACGTGGCGTTCATGAATTTCTTCATGCCCACGCTGAATCCGTCGAACGTGGCGGAGTATCTGCCGTTTGCGGAATGGGGCTACGCGCTGTCGCGTTTCTCGGGCATGTGGGTCGGGTTCAAGGCGATCTCGGAGACGGTCGAAAGCGGCATGTCCTTTGAGCTGCCTGCCGACCGGGGCTTTGTGACGCCCGACTACACCCCACCCGAGAGTGGCCTGCATTATCGCTGGCCCGACCTGCCGGGCCAACAGATCGAAGAGCGCATGGAGGCCAAGAAAGAGGCCGTTCTGGCGTTTGCCCGCGCCAACCCGATTGATCGCGCGCAATGGGGTCACGCGCACGCCCGCTTTGGCATTGTCACCACCGGCAAATCCCATCTCGACGTGCTCGAAGCGCTGCGGCTGCTGGGCATTGATCAGGCACGCGCCGCAGCCTTGGGGATCGACCTTTACAAGGTGGGCATGGTCTGGCCCCTCGAACATGTGGGCGCCCTGGCCTTTGCCAGCGGCAAGGAAGAGCTGCTGGTCGTCGAGGAAAAACGCGGCATCATCGAAAGCCAGCTCAAGGAATACTTCTACGACCATCCCGGTCAGAAACCGCTCCGCATGGTTGGCAAACGGGATGAAAACGGGCAGCGACTCCTGCCCTGGACGCGTGAGTTGGGTGCGGTGATGCTGGCGGATGTCATTGCCCGGCGGCTCGACCAGGTGTTTGGCACCCGATTTGTCGCTCAAGCCCGGCAAGCGACCCGTCCGCCCAAACTGATCGATGTAAAAGGCGCCACCCGCACACCCTATTTCTGCTCGGGCTGTCCGCACAACAGCTCGACCAAGGTCCCCGAAGGCAGTCAGGCGCTGGCCGGCATCGGCTGTCATTTCATGGCCAGCTGGATGAACCGCAACACCACCTCGCTGATCCAGATGGGCGGTGAGGGCGTGAATTGGGTCGCGCAATCGCAATTCAACGGACACAGGCATGTCTTCCAGAACCTGGGTGATGGAACCTACTACCACTCCGGTTCGCTGGCCATTCGCCAAGCCATCGCGGCGGGCACCAACATCACCTACAAGATCCTCTTCAACGATGCGGTCGCGATGACCGGCGGGCAAAGCGTGGACGGGCCGATCACCGTGCCGGCCATGGCCCGTTCCCTGGTGGCGGAGGGCGTGGCCCAGCTGGTGGTCGTCTCGGATCAACCCGACGCCTTCCGCCCGTCGGACTTCCCCGGTGGCGTCAGGATCGAACACCGGCGCGATCTGGACCGGGTACAGCGCGAATTGCGCGATATCCCTGGGGTAACGGCTCTGATCTACCAGCAGACCTGCGCCACCGAAAAACGGCGGCTGCGCAAGCGCGGCAAGCTTGAGGACCCCAAAACATTCGCCGTGATCAATCCACTGGTCTGCGAAGGCTGTGGCGACTGCTCGGTGGAAAGCAATTGTTTGAGCGTCGAACCGCTGGAGACGGAGTTCGGCAGGAAACGCAAGATCAACCTCAATTCCTGCAACAAGGATTTCACCTGTCTCAATGGGTTTTGCCCCAGTTTCGTGACGGTCGAAGGCGGCACTCTGAAGCGCGCGCCAAGCAGCCCGCCGCAGCAGTTGGAACACCTGAAGGCCACCCTGCGCCAGCCGCAACACCCAGACCTGGCCACGCCCTGGGACATCCTTGTGACCGGTGTCGGCGGCACCGGTGTGGTGACGGTCGGTCAGCTCATTGCGATGGCCGCCAATCTGGAAAAGAAGGGCGCGACTGTGCTCGACTTCATGGGGTTTGCGCAGAAATTCGGACCGGTCCTGAGCTACATCCGCATCGCCAGGACCGAGGCCGAGGTAAACCAGGCGCGGATCGAGCCTGCATCGGCGGATGCACTGATCGGCTGCGATCTGGTGGTGAGTTCCTCGCCAAAGGCGTCGGTAACCTATCGCCCCGGCGAGACGCGCGCGGTGGTCAATACGGCGCTGATGCCCACGGGCGATCTGGTGCAGAACCGCGATGCGGATCTGCATCCCGACGCACGGTTGCAGGCGATTGCGCAAACCGTGGATCCCAACTCTCTGACTGCGCTGGATGCCAATGCGCTTTGTGAAGCGCTTCTGGGAGATCCGGTTTTTGCCAACGTGATGATGCTGGGCGCGGCATGGCAGGCGGGGCTGGTGCCTGTGTCGCACGCGTCACTGATGCGCGCGATCGAGCTGAACGGCGTGAAACCGGATGACAACAAGGACGCCTTTGCCTGGGGCCGGCTTTGTGTGCACGACCGGGCGGCGGTCGAAGCGGCGGCTGACCTGCCGGTGAGCGCCGTGCACAGTCTGCAAGAGATCATTGACCGACGCGCCGACTTTCTGAACGCCTACCAGAACCTCCGGTGGGCCGAGATCTATCGGACTGCGATTGACCGGGTCCGGATTGCAGAGACACAGGCCGTCGGAGGCCCAGGGGATCTGACGCTGAGCGCCGCCAAGGGCCTGTTCAAACTGATGTCCTACAAGGATGAATACGAGGTTGCGCGGCTGCACAGCCAGACCGGGTTTTATGACGATCTGAACGCGCGCTTTGACGGCCCGTTCACGGTCAGGCACCATCTGGCGCCGCCGCTGCTGCCGTCCCGCAGGGATGCGCGCGGGCGGCCCGTCAAACGGGCCTTCGGTCCGTGGATCCGGCCCGCCCTGCGCGGTCTGGCTGGGCTGAAAGGGCTGCGCGGGACGATCCTTGACCCCTTTGGCCACACCGGCGAACGCCGCATGGAACGCGCGCTCATCCGCGACTATCGCGCGCTGCTGGAGCGGCTGTGTGACGGTCTTAGCATGGAAAACCACGCGGAGGCCGCGCGCATCGCCGGTCTCGTGATGGATATCCGTGGCTTTGGCCCGGTGAAGGAAGCCGCGGCCGAAACCGTGCGACCGCAGATGCTGGACGCGCTCGCGGCCTATCTCACATCGACGGCAACCAGAGCGCCAGAGACGGAAAAGCAATCAGAAGTGCGACCAGCAAGAGCGAGCAGAAAATGAACGGGAACGCCGAGGTATAGATCTCGCGCATGGTCGTGCCAGGCGGCGCGACCCCCTTCATCACAAAGAGCAAAAGCCCAAAGGGCGGCGTCGTGAAACTGATCTCAAGCGCCAGCAGCATGATCAATCCGAACCAGATCGGGTCAAATCCCAGCGTCTGCGCCAGAGGGAAAAAGATCGGCACGGTCAGGAGCATGATCGAGATCTGTTCCATAAACATGCCAAGCAGAAGCAGAACGGCAAACATCACCATGAGCATCGCAAGCGGCGCCAGTTCAAAGGCGATGGCCCAGTTCACCAGCCCGCGCGACGCGCCCGAGAAGGCGAGAAGCTGGCTGAACGTGGCCGAGCCGAAGACGATGAGATAGGCCATAAGGGTAACCTTCAGCGCTCCGATGACGGAGCGTTTCATCGCCTCCCAGGTGAGGCATCGGAAGGCGGCGGCCAGCAGCAGAACGCCCAGTGCCCCGAAGGCGGCTGCTTCGGACGGAGTGACAAAGCCCTGGATCATCAACCCGACGATCACAACCATCACGCCGACCATCGGGACAACCTCTGTCATCAGAAGCTTCAGGCGAAAGCCGAGCGTCATGGGTTCGACGTCATAGGCCGGTGCCGCCTCCGGATCGATCCGCGTCTGCAGCCAGATCGTGCCAATGTAGAACGCGGCCAGGATCAGCCCCGGGATCACACCGGCGATCAGCAAAGCCGCCACGTCGATCTGGGCCAGCGTGGCCAGCAGCACCGCCAGCGCAGACGGCGGGATGATGATCGCAAGCCCCCCGGTTCCAAGGATCGGCCCGATGCTCATGTGCGACTTGTATCCGCGCCGTTTCATTTCGGGCACCATCAGCGAACCCAGCAGCGCCGTGGAGCCCATCGACGAGCCCGACAGCGTGGAAAACGCCGTCCCGCCCATCACGGTGACATAGCTCAGCCGCCCGGGCAGCCGGCCCAGCAACTTGTCGATGGCATTGAACATGCGCCCGCCGAGGCCCGTGTGAAAAAAGATCTCTCCCATCAGCAGGAACAGGGGAATGGGCACCAACGCGTATTTTGTAAGCGATCCCAGGCCGTTATTCAGCAGCTGGGTGACCCCGCGCTCACCGCCCATAAAGACCCAGGCCCCCAGAATATTGGCCGCCAGAAAGGCCAGCGCCACCGGCATGCCAAGGGCCATCAGCGCAAGGATGGATCCCAGAAGAAGGGCGAGCGCCTGATACCACTCCATTATTCGTGTATCCCCGCTTCACCGCTGTGCATGAGGTCTGGCCCAAAGACAAAACGGGCGAATTCGACCGCCATGAGCCCGAAGGACAGTGGGAAGGCGATGGTCAGCATCCATCGCGGGTAATAGTAGGCGCGGGTGTCAAAATCGCCGCGCTCGATATTGGTCAGAACCAGTTCGCCACCCTTCCAGGCGAGGATCACGCAAACCAGCACGCAGGCGACGGCAACGCCCCGGCTGACGATCTGGCGCAACCCGTCAGGCAAGGCGGCGGTGACCAGTTCGATATGCACATGGCCCTTCTCGCGCACCAGCCAGGGCGCGCCCAGCATGGTCATGTACAAGATCCCGTATTCCGCGGAGGTAAAGAGCCAGGCAAAGGGCTGCAGACCGGCATTTCGCATCAGGACCGAAGTGATGACCGACAGCATCAGCCACACCAGCAAAAGACCAGCCAGAAGGGCCATGCCCACAAGCACGGCGTCATAGGTCTTGCGTATCATCCGGCCTGCCCTGCCCCGATCAAAGGACGGGCCCACCTTGCATGGCGGGCCCGCATGTCGCTTAGTTCGCGGCGTCGAGGTCGTAGAAGAGCTCGATCAGCCGGTCGTAGTTTCCGGTGCCACCGGGCTGCTCGGCCATCAGGCTCTCCATCCGCTCCCAGGTCTTTTCACGGGCGGCGGCGAGGTAGTTCGCCTTGGCTTCGCCTTCCAGCGTGACCACGGTCATACCGGCCGCATCAAGGGCCGCGAAGTCTTCGTCACGCTTGCCGCGCAGCGCTTCAACACTGTCTTTTTCGTGCTTGATGGCCACCTCCTGAAGGATCTGGCGCGCCTCATCTGAAAGCGCATTCCACTTTTCCATGTTCACGATCACGCCGAGATCAGTGGAGAAAAAGCAAGGCTCGATCCGGTAGTTCAGGAATTCGTTCCATTTCAGGTCAATAAGGCCGATCTGGGTCCAGCC
>JBCDEC010000107.1:0-14997 GCA_039179965.1 Pseudomonadota bacterium | reverse complement strand
GCGGGAGCGAGACCGGGGTGCGGCCCGGCGCGATCAGATGCGCTGCCCGCGCGACCAGACCGCCACGGGCATGGCATGATCATCCATCAGGCGGAACCGCAACAGGTCGGCCCGCAGCCCCGGCGCCAGAATGCCCCGGTCGGTCAGGCCGACAGCCTGCGCCGGCGCCTGAGTGACCGTGGCCATGCCGCGCGCCAGGTCATCCCAGCCCTGCCCCAGCATGGCCGCGCCGGTCAGCAGGGAAAAGGGCACGTAGTCCGATGACAAAATATCGAGATGACCGGAGTCCGCCAGATCCGAGGCCGCCACATTGCCGGAATGCGATCCGCCCCGCACCACATTCGGCGCGCCCATAATCACCGCGATTTCCGACGTCCGGCTGGCCACCGCGGCCTCCATCGTCGTTGGAAACTCGGCCAGCCGCACGCCGTGCTCGGCAGACACGCCAACCTGCGCTTCGGTGGTGTCGTCATGGCTTGCCAGAACCGCCCCCAGCCGCTTTCCTTCGGCGACAGCGGCGGCCTCGTTGGCTGCGCCCAACCGGGCATGCAGGTCGTACAGTTCGGACACGTGATCGTCAAAATCCTGCTGTCCCAGGCCATATTTCCCGACCACGTAATCCTGATATTTCGACAGATCCCGGAACTGCCTTTGGCCCGGCATATGATCCATGAGGCTGACGATCCCGACCCGGTCTTCGGGCCCGAATTCCGCCAGTTCCTCGATCAGCGTCTCCGAACAGATCTCTGCGCGCAGGTGGAGGAAATGGCTGATCCGGAAAGCGCCGTGGTCGCGCATTTGCAGGATCCGCGAAGCCAGGGCCCTGGCGTATTTGCCATAGGACCCGCCGGGGCTGCTGGGGATCGACCCGACGCGCAGGGCGTCAAAGACGGTCGTGATCCCCGTCGAGGCCAGTTCCGCATCATGGGCCAGCAGCGCCGGTTCCAGCGGCCAGGCCACCCGGGGGCGCGGCTTCATGTGCCGTTCAAGGTTATCGGTGTGCACCTCGATCAGCCCGGGCGACAGGTAGTCTCCTGCGCAATCCACCGCACCTGCGGGCACTGCGACGCCTTGATCCATTTCGGCAATCAGCCCGTCGCGGATCACCAGACTTCCCGCAACGGTTTCATCGGCCAGCACCAGGCTGGCGTTGGCAAGGACGACCTCTTCTGTCATGTGATCCTCAAGTTTTTCGACCCCAGGCCGACGCGGGAAGTGGCCCCGCCGGACGCAAGGAGCACTCGCAAATGGAATTCACGCGCTATGCGCTGTATTTTGCCCCGCCCACCGAGGCGCCATGGACCGTATTGGCCAAAGCCTGGCTGGGCTGGGATATGGAAACGGGCAAGGCGCTCGAGCACCCCGTGGCGGCCGGAATCGACGTGGCCGACATCACCGCGCGCCCGCGCAAATACGGTCTTCACGGAACGATCAAGCCGCCGTTCCGGCTGGCGGAGGGCAAAACCCAGGCCGATCTGGAAAGCGCAACCCGTTTGCTGTGCACCGAATTGCGGCCCGTCACGCTGGAGGGATTGCAAGTCGCGCAGATGGGCGGGTTCATGGCGATCCGGCCAATGGGCGAAGCCGCCGCACTCGGGCAACTGGCGGCGGACTGCGTGGCCGGGCTCGACGCCTTTCGCGCGCCAGCGCCACAGGCGGAGTTGGATCGCCGACGCGCGGCCGGTCTGACCGAGGCGCAGGAGGCCTACCTGCAACGCTGGGGCTATCCCTACGTGATGGACGAGTTCCGCTTTCATATCACGCTGTCGCGTCGCCTGAGTTCTGAGGCCAGTGCGGCAGACCGCTGGTTGAAGGCGCATCTCGACCCGCTGTTGCCGCGGCCCTGTCACATCCGGGATATGGCCCTGGTGGGCGAAGGATCCGATGGCCGGTTCCGCCTGATCCATCGCTACACACTCTCCGGCTGAAGCGCCGCCAGCACAGCCGCGACCGTGTCCTCGAGCGGGCCGGCATTCTCGATCTCATTTACGTGGTGCAAACCCTCAGGCAGCGCAAGGGCGCCGCGCGACAGGCGGCGCTGAATGTCATCGCCACTTTCCCGACCGCGCGCGGCAAGCCGCGTGGCAAGGACTTCGGGCGGGGCCGTCAGCGAGATCACCTGCAACCCGGCAAAGGCTGTCTGCGCCTGCAGCAGCACCTGTCGCGACAGGTTCACCAGAACCGTGCGCCCGGCAGCCAGATCGGTGGCGATCGCCCGGGGCACACCGTACTGCAACCCATGGGCCGGCCAACTCAGTACAAAGTCGCCTGCCGCGCGACGCGTTTCGAACTCCGCTTCAGACACACCGTCAAAAGCCTCTCCTCCGGCTTCCGACGGGCGCGTGATTACGCGCCGTGCCAGCACGATGTTTGGATCGGCTGCGGCGCAGGCGTCCATGACGCTGTCCTTGCCAACCCCGGATGGGCCGACGACGGCAACCAACCGGCCCGGTTTCGGTGTCATGCCGCGCGATCCGGCGTGAATTCTGAGACGTCCACCTCACGATCGGCCACCGCCTGGCGGGCAGGCAGATCGTGGAAAATGCCGACGATGGCCGCGCCTCTCGCCTTGGCCTCGGAAATCAGATCAAGCACTACCTGCCGGTTGCCGGCGTCAAGGCTCGCCGTGGGTTCATCCAGCAGCATGGCCGGATAGTCATGCGCAAAGCCGCGCGCGATGTTGACGCGCTGCTGCTCACCGCCGGAGAACGTGGTCGGGCTCAGCCCCCACAGCGGTTCAGGAATATTGAGCCGCGCCAGGAGCATACCGGCCCGTTCGCGGGCCGCGTCTTCGGCCGTGCCGATGGCCAGAAGGGGTTCGGCCACAACGTCGATGGTTGCAACGCGCGGCACCACCCGCAAGAACTGACTGACATACCCCAGGGTCTCGCGCCGCAATTGCAGGATCTCGCGCGGTTCTGCGGTGACCACATCGGTGCCCTTGATCAGGATTCTGCCCGCCGCAGCCAGGTAGTTGCCATAGATCAACCGCATGAGCGTAGACTTTCCCGCGCCGGACGCGCCAACCAGCGCCACGCATTCACCCGGGCTGACATGAAGGCCCGCGCCTTCCATCACCGGAATAACGGTGCCGCCCTGATTGTGGAGCGTAAAGGACTTTGAGACATTCTCGACGGTGATCATTGGGCGATCCTCCGGTGAAAGACGCTAGATCCAGCGCCGCCATTTGAAAATCAGATAGGCCAGGATCGACGATCCGGCCATGACGCATAAGGTGACCGGATAGCCCCAGGGCGAATCCAGTTCAGGCATGCCCGAAAAGTTCATTCCATACATTGACGCGATCAGCGTGGGCGGCATGAACAGCCCGGTTATGATCGAAAAAATCCGCATGGTCGTATTCTGGTCGACAGAGATCAGGCCGAGGATCAGATCGGTGGCAAAGGAAATCCGGTCGCTGACGAACTCCGATAGTTCAATCAAGGCTTTGATATCGTGCTGAACGCCGGCCGCGATATCGACCAGTTCGGCCTCTTCACTGACGTGGACCCGCCGGTAGAAGCTGAGCAACCGCTCCAGAGAGACAAGGCCGAGATGCAGACGCGTCAGTTTTTCACCCTGGATACCAAGCGTGCGCATCACACCGCTCAGTTTCTTCGGCCGCCGGTCCGGCTGATCTTCGAGAACCGAGGCCAGAAGCCCGTCGAGACTGTCTCCGATCTCTTCCATACGGTCCGCCTGACGGCCAACGACTTCTTCCAGAAGCCCCAGCATGACCCGGGTCGCCGATCCACACCCCGCAGCCGACGTGGCCGCGTGGGCCGGGTAGGTTTCGAACGGGCGGGGGCTGTGGTAGCGGATGGTGACAAGACGCTCCGACGACAGCACGAAGGTCACCGGAAAGACTCGCTCCACACCGCTTTTGGGCGCCGTCGGCCCCAGCAGAAAAACGGTCATGTGATCGACGCGACCGGCCCGAAAGAGGCGGCTGGAAACCTCGATCTGGCGCATTTCGTCAAAGCTGGGCAGCGTGGTGCCCAAGGCAGCGACAGCCGCACGATCCGCATCTGAGGGATCGCAGATATCGATCCAGACCGCGTCGGTGAGGCTGCTGCCCTCCGGCAATTCCTCCAATCGCGCGTCCGCGTTCGAGAACAGCCGCATCATGCGTTCAGACCTGCAAAACGGAGGAGACGAGCAACTGCGTGTAGGCATGCTGCGGGTCATCCAGCACCTGGTCCGTCAGCCCGCTTTCCACGACATGTCCATCCTTCATCACCATCAAACGGTCGGCCAACAGCCGCACAACAGCCAGGTCATGGGTCACAATGAGGGCGGACAGGCCCATTTGGCGCACAAGACCGCGCAACAAGTCGAGCAGGCGGGCCTGCACGGAGACGTCGAGACCTCCTGTCGGTTCGTCCATGAACACCAAACGGGGGCCCGTGACCAGGTTGCGGGCAATCTGCAAACGCTGTTGCATACCGCCCGAAAACTGCGTGGGCCGGTCGTCGATACGATCGGCGTCAATCTCGACGCGGCCGAGCCAATCCTCGGCTGACGCACGAATGTCGCCGTAATGTCTGGCCCCCACAGCCATAAGACGTTCGCCGATGTTTCCCCCTGCGCTGACGCCCATGCGCAACCCGTCGCGGGCATGCTGGTGCACGAACGCCCAATCGGTACGACCCAGCATGCGGCGTTCGGGCTCCGACATGGTCACCGTGTCCACGGCCCCGTCGGCTCTGGTGTCAAAGATGACGGCACCCTGATCGGGCGGCATATGCCCGGACAAACAGTTGAGCAGGGTGGACTTGCCGGATCCGCTTTCCCCGACGATGCCCATGACTTCACCGGGGTAAAGGTCGAATGACACCTTCGCGCAGCCAATCCGATCCCCGTAGAACTTTGCGACGTCACGCACTTGCAGCAATGGCGTCATTGCACAGGCTCCACACAAGAATTTTCGACGAAAATTCGCCACCGACATTTTTCTTCGAAAAATGTATCCCGCAACATCAGGCCCGCTCCTCGGCAAGTCGGCCGACATAGCCCCGTTCGCGACGGGATCGGCAATAATCCGTGTCCGAGCACACGAACATCCGGTTGCCGGCATCGTCAAGGATCACTTCGTCAAGATAGCTGACCTCCGAGCCACACAAATCGCAAGGATGATCGGCTTTCGTGGCTTCGAAGGGGTAGTCTTCGAAATCCAGGCTCACAACTTTTGTCCAGGGCGGAACCGCGTATATGCGCTGTTCGCGACCTGCCCCAAACAACTGGATGGCGGCCATTTCCATTTTGGGATTGTCGAATTTCGGGATCGGGGATGGATCCATCACATGGCGATCATTGACCATCACCGGATAGGCGTAAGCCGTAGCGATATTGCCGTGACGCGAGATGTCCTCATAAAGCTTCACATGCATCAGCCCGTATTCCTCAAGGCTGTGCATCTTGCGCGTTTCGGTTTCCCGAGGCTCCAGAAACCGAAGCGGCTCCGGAATTGGAACCTGATAAACAAGGATCTGGTCGTCTCGCAGCGGAACTTCCGGAATCCGGTGGCGGGTTTGAATGATCGTGGCTGCCTCTGTCTCTTCGGTCGTCTCCACGCCCGCGGTTCTTTCGAAGAACTTTCGGATGGACACGGCATTTGTGGTGTCATCGGCGCCCTGATCAATGACCTTCAGCCGGTCATCCGGCGTCAGCGTCGCCGCCGAGACCTGCACCCCGCCGGTCCCCCACCCGTAGGGCATCGGCATTTCGCGCGACGCGAACGGGACCTGATAACCCGGCACCGCCAGGCCCTTCAGGATGGCCCGCCGGATCATCCGTTTGGTCTGTTCGTCGATATAAGCGAAGTTGTAGTTTTCCATGCCACTCATTGCGCCGCCTCCTGGGCCGCAATGGCGTCTGCCGCCTCCCGGCGCATCTTGCGCACCAATTCCAACTCGGACTGGAAGTCCACGTAATGAGGCAGCTTGATATGCTCCAGAAAGCCCGTGGCCTGAATGTTGTCGCAGTGGCTGAGCACAAATTCTTCATCCTGCGCCGGCGCGCCCTTATTGTCTTCGCCAAGCTCTTCCCAACGCAGCGCGCGATCCACCAGGGCCATCGAAATCGCCTTGCGTTCCGTTTGCCCGAAGACCAGACCGTATCCGCGCGTGAACTGCGGCGGCTCCACCTTGGAGCCGGCAAATTGATTGACCGTTTCACATTCTGTGAGTTGGACTTCGCCTACTTCGATGGAAAACCCCAGCTCCGGGACCTCGATTTCCACGGGCACCATGCCAATACGCAATTCGCCCACAAAGGCGTGGTTCTTGGCATAGCCCCGCTGCGTTGAATAGGCCAGGGACAGTACAAACCCTTCGTCGCCACGTGTCAGCACCTGCGAGCGCGTCGCCCGGTCGCCCGGATAGGTCATGGGTTCACGGGTGATGTCACGTGGCTCGGTATTGTCCTGCGGTTCGCGCTGGATGATGTCTTCATCCGCCAGAAACTCGGTGATGTGCGGCGTCGGTTCGCGGCGCGGCTCCGCCTCCGGAGCGGTCTGAAGGTCACCCTCGGCCGCCAGTTTGAAATCCAGCAAACGGTGCGTGTAGTCGAACGTCGGTCCAAGCACCTGCCCGCCCGGCGCATCTTTGAACGTGGCCGATATTCTGCGATCGCACCGCATCTCGCGGGTATCGACCGGATCGGTCGTGCCAAACCGCGGCAGCGTCGTGCGGTAGGCCCGGATGAGAAAGATCGCCTCGATCAGATCGCCGCGCGATTGCTTGATGGCCAGCGCCGCCAGGTCGGGATCGTAAAGAGAGCCCTCCGCCATCACCCGGTCGACAGCCAGAGACATTTGCTCGCGGATCTGGGCGAGGCTCAGTTCGGCAACCGCGACATCCCCGCGCCGCTCTTCCGCCAACCAGGCATGCGCGTTTTCAATCGCCCGCTCGCCGCCTTTGACAGCAACATACATTTCTCAGCCCTCCAGAATGGCGGTGCTGCGGGGCAAAGCCGCGACTTTGCTGCCCGCTGTGAACATGAAATCCAAGCCCAATGGATAGAGCCGGTGATTGGCCGCAAACGCCTCGGTCTCGGGCAGTGACAATTGCGCCGTGTCGCGGATCCCCGGACCCTGCAACCGGACCCCTTCAGAGCGCAGGTCACTGCATTCGACAATCAGCGTGGCCGAGCGGTCAGGATACTCCGGCACTCCGACCGAAAACTGGTCGAGCGGCAGCAGATCGGCCCAGGCCCCCAGCGCAAACTGCGCCTCCTGCGGGCTTACGACCGGCGCACCGGTGTGAAACGCCAGCCAGTCGCGCATCTCGCTCGTATCGCACTGGCCCGCCAGAAAAACACCCGTGTCCGGATCGCACAAGGTGAGCAACACCGTACCCGTCGCCACGGACACCGGCTGTGGCGGTCGCCCCTGATCCAGGGTCCGGATTTCACCTGGCCGGGCCATTACGTTCATGATCGCGCGAAAGGCATGAGCGGCGTCCAGCGGCGGGTCCACAAGGCCTCCGGTCAATGCGGCAGTGGCGCTCATGCGTTTTCTCCTCGCACCATTGTAAAGAAATCGACTTTTGTCGCCGCAGCCTTGGCCGCCCGGCTCTCGTTTTGATCATGAATCAGGTTCCCCAGCGGCGCCAGGACCCGCCCCTGCACATCCGCGGCCGCAGGCGTCTGCATCAAAGCGTCGATCAAGGCCGCCACCTCGGCCTTGGCTTTCGAACGGCCCTGAATATAGCCGTGACCCACCGCCCCGTCTTTCAGCGCCAGCGTACAGCGCGTGACCGTCATCTCGCCCAGATTGAACGGAGCCCCAGTACCGCCAAGCCGACCGCGGACCATCACGCCGCCCACCTCGGGCGCGCGCAACCAGTCGAACTCCGGCGCTGCGCCATAGTCCGACCAAAGCGTCATAAGCGCAGGTTCCGGCGCCTTGGCCAGAAGACTCATCCAAGCCTTGCGGCGTTCCGTGTCCGGCATGTCTTCGGGCATTTTATCCTTGCCTGCTTGTCCAATGATACTATACAACTATACAAATACTACAAGCCCGCCGCACGCGGTGCAAACAGAAAGAGGTGAAGTTTTCATGACAGAGGAGGTCTCGTCGTGGCCAGAACGCCCATCTGGCAAACGATCAAACGCTCGCTGATCACCGATATCGCCGAAGGCCGGTTCACGACCGGTGACCGGCTGCCCACAGAGGCGCAGCTGTCAGGGCGTTTCGGGGTCAATCGGCATACCGTACGCCGCGCGTTGTCCGCGATGGCCGAGGAAGGTTTGGTCCATTCCCGACGCGGATCCGGGGTGTTTGTCGCCGCATCGCCCACCGACTATGCCATCGGGCGGCGCGTTCGGTTTCACCAGAACATCGCCGCAAGCGGACGGATCCCGGAAAAACGCGTGTTGTCGGCGACCACCCAATCGGCCGGCAGCCCGGAAGCGGGCGCGCTGCGGATCGGCGCCGGGGATCCGGTCCTGGTATATGACGGCCTTTCGCTGGCCGATGGCCAGCCCATCGCGCTGTTTCAATCGATGTTTCCTGCCGAACGCCTGCCGGGCCTGGGCGCGGCCCTGCACGAAACCGCCTCCGTGACCGAAGCCCTCGCCGCCTGCGGTGTAAAAGACTATACGCGCATCTCAACCCGGATCACCGCCAAAGAGGCCAACGCGACCCAGGCCCTGCACCTTCAGGTCGCCGAAGGCGCTCCACTGCTGCGCACCGACAGCCTCAACGCCGATCCTGATGGCACCCCAGTCGAATTTGGCCGGACCTGGTTTGCCGGCGACCGGGTGACGCTGACCGTCGGAGAAGACTGAGACGGGCCACACGGGCGCGCCAAGCCAAAAGCCCAACCCTTCCGGACACGCCCAAACCCTGGGACCCAATACGCGCCGACTGCTCGCAACTGTCGCCACCTCAGATGTCATATTTTTCCAAAAACGCCTCCGCTGAGAGGGCGCGGAAATCCTCAAGCGCCAGCCGCAACCGCGCGTGATCCCAGTCCCACCAACCCAGCGCGATGAGCCGGTCGGCAACGGCCTCCGGCAAACGCCGCCGGATCGGTTTTGCCGGGACACCGGCCACGATCGTGTAAGGCGCCACATCACGGGTCACGATGGCCCCTGACGCCACAACGGCGCCATCCCCAATGCACACCTCGGGTTTGACCTGCGCATTGTGCCCGATCCATGTATCATGGCCGATCTCGGCAAGCCGCCCGGCGCGATGCGCGAACCAATCCGCGTCCGGCTCCGCATCCGGCCAATAATCCGCCGAGCGATACAAGAAATGATGCAGCGAGGCCTTCTCCATCGGATGATCCGTCGCGCCCACCCGCACGAAGCTCGCAATATTGGAAAACTTTCCGATTCGGGCATTGGCCAGATCACAGGTCCGGTCGCAGTAAGAGTAATCGCCCATCTCGACATTCATCACCCGGCTGCCAGCGCCGATTTCCACGAACATGCCGAAGGACGCATTCACCACGGTGCATCCGTCATGGATCAATGGCCGGTCCGGCGATAGCGATTTGCTCATGTCTCAAGTCCGGTCGCCTGCCCTGGAACAGGCGACCCCGCCCCCTGTCGCGTGTCACTGCGCCCGCGATAGAGCACAAATTGCTGCACCCTCCTAGAGCCGGGAGGCACAATCCCTCCAAGGCTTCCGAAAAAGGCGCTCTCCCCCTGCTTCTTTCTTTTTCCAAATACCCCTGCCGAAGGCAAATGCCTCCAGGGGAGGCATATACCCGGCGATCCGGAGCTCACCCGTCAAGCTGATCGGAAAAATGATCCAGCAACTTGTGCTTGAGGATCTTGCCGGTGGGCGCCGCGGGCAGCGCCTGCGCAAAGACAAACCTCGCCGGGCGTTTGTACCCGGCCAGACGCGCGGCAACAAAGGCCCGCAGGTCTGCCTCATCCGGCGGATCGCGCGGCGAGATCTGAACGAAAGCGATCACCTCTTCGTCTCCCGCGACGGGGCGCCCCACCACGGCCGATTGGATCACCTTGGGATGGTCGGTCAAGATGGCCTCGACCTCGGGTGGGTACACGTTGAACCCGCCCCGAATGATCAATTCCTTTGAACGGCCAAGGATATGCAGGCGACCCTGATCATCGATCCGGCCAATGTCCCCTGTATGCATCCAGCCCTCGGCATCCAGAACCGCCGCCGTCGCCTCGGGATTCTTGTAATAGCCCTTCATGATATGTGGCCCGCGGGTCAGCACCTCGCCTTCCCCTGCTCCCCCCCCGGGGCCGCTTTCGTCGATCGCAATCTCGATCTCCGGGATCGGCGGACCAGCCGAGGTATCGGGGTCCCCGATTGCGTTGCAGGTGACCGAAACAGCCGCAGTCGTCTCCGTCATGCCGTAGCCGTTTTGCAACGCCACGCCGTAGAAGGCTTCGGCCTTTCGTTTCCAGGCCGGATCAAGCGGCGCGGCGCCGGAGGAGACATAGCGCAGGGTGTCGCTCGGCAACCGGTCATAGCCCCGTTCGCGGGTATGATGCATAAGCAGCGCGTGCATCTGCGGGACGGCCGGCAGCACCGTGATGCCTTCGGTGAGCGCGGCGTAAAGCCGTTCGGCGGAGAAGCGGGTTTCAAGACGCACCTGCGCGCCGGCATGCAACGCGCCCGAGATCATTGACGACAACCCGAAGACATGGGTCATGGGCAGGCCGCCATAGATCACGTCATGCACCGTCAGCCCGCGGATCCAGGCCGAAGAGGCCCCGCCAAAGCGCAGATTGGCATGTGTCAGCATGACCCCCTTGGGCGTGCCGGTCGTCCCGGTCGTATAGAGCAGTACGGCGACATCGCTGTCCGCGTCCGGCGCGCTCGGATGCGGCGTGGCGAGATGCATTCGGCCAAAGATACCCGACACGGGACGCGCCGCGGCGCGCGCCGCGTGATCGGACGCGGCCTCGGAAACCGAAGAGGTGTAAAACACGGCAGCGGGGGAACAATGGTCCAGCACACGGTCCACTTCGCGCGGGGTCTGGCGGGCGTTGACGGGCACCGCGATGGCGCCAAGGCGCGAGGCCGCAAAGAGTATGGCGACCCCGGCACAACAGTTTTCAGCGACGAGCATAACCCGGTCACCGGCCTGAACGCCCGTTTCGCGGAGCAGCGCCTCTGCCGCGCGGCAATGCTTGTCCAGATCCGCATAGCTCCAGGCCTCGGCAATGTCAGAGACGGCCATCGCGTCTGGCTGCGCGGCCAGATGCGGCGCGAAGACGCCATGCCAGCGGGCGGTCATGGAAACGCGGGCCGGCGCTTTTCGAGAAAGGCAGCGATCCCTTCCGCAGCTTCGTCGCCGCCCGTGGCGCGCGTCATCGCATCGCGTTCGGTGGCCAATTGAGCGTCAAACGCGCTGTCGTAGGCCGCATGGACCATGTCGCGGATGGCCGCCTGAGCCTGGCGTGGCCCCGTGGCGATACGCGCCGCCAGAGCCAGGGCCTGCTCCTCGGCAGCGCCTGTGGGCACGATCCGGTTGACCACCCCGAGAGCAGCCAGCCGTTGCGCCGAAACAGGTTCGGCCAAAACGCACATTTCCATGGCCAGCGCCTTTGGCACCAGCCGCGCGAGCGAGGCGGTCAGGCCACCATCCGGCACCAGACCGGCTTTGACATAGGCCGCCACGAAATGAGCGTCCTCGGAAGCCACCACGAAATCGCAGGCCAGCGCGATGGAAACCCCGGCCCCCGCGGCACCCCCCTCGACCGCCGCCACAACCGGCACCGGCGCGTCGCGCAAGGCACGGATCACATCATGCAGGTGTTCGATCTTTTCGCGCCGCTCCTCTTCCGGCAGGCCCCTGCGCTCGATGAGGACAGTCAAATCGCCGCCAGCGCAGAAATAGCCGCCCTCCGACGACAGAACAATCGCGCGGATCTTGGGATCTTTCGCCCGGGCCGCGGCCTCTTGGATGGCGGCATAGAGATCGGGCGACAGCGCACCCCGCTTCTGGGCGTTCATATTGACCACCACGAGACATCTGTCCCTTTCGTCCACACGTGCCAGCGTCATCGGCCCCTCCCCAGGGTCATGTGTTGATCTTGCGATAAACCCCGGTGGCGGTGGCCACCAGGCCGTCCGTGTCGTCCGTAAGTTCACCGGCGACATGGGCGATCTTGCGCCCTCCGCCGGTGACCCGGCCCGTGGCGATGACCCGCTGGCCTTCGCGTGCGCCACCGACGTAATTCACGGTCAACGAGACCGTCACCAGTGGCACATCCACGACGGCGCCGCCAAAATTCCGCGACGCGGCAAAGCCGCAGGCGACATCCAGAAGCGTCGCCGCCAGACCGCCGTGAAACATGCCCACGCGGTTGATATGGGGCGCACCGATATCAAGCCAGGCGCTGGCCGTGCCATCCGGGTCCGAGACATCCACGACATAGCCCAAAAGGCTTTGGGTGGCGGATTGAGCGACAATCAGGCCCGGGCGTGTGTCAGGCGGCTGCGCTGAGGTCAATGAACCGTTCCAGATGGTAATCGGTATCCCCGAACCGGTGATCGCTCATGATGATGCGCTTGGCGATGTGAGCGAGTTCGTATTCCCGGGTCATGGCAATCCCGCCATGCATCTGAATGGATTCCTCCGCCACCAGACGCCCGACCCGGCCCATCAGATTGCGCGCCGCCGAGATCTCCAGATCGCGCGCGCGGGGTTCCGCCTCAAGATGCCCTGCGGCGTTGATCACGGCCGAGCGCGCCTGTTCCAGTTCGATCAGCAGATCCGCCATCCGGTGCTGCAGCGCCTGGAACGTGCCGATCGGCCGGCCAAACTGCTGGCGGGTCATCAGGTAACTGCCCGTGAGTTCCGTGGCCGAGGTCATCGCTCCGAACACCTCCGCCGCCATCGCGACATTTGCCGCCGCGACCGCCGCTTCAATCGCTGGCAGCGCGGCGCCGGGGGCGCCCAGTGCTGTGCCGGGGGTCTCTTCCAAAGTGACCTCTGCCGCGCGACCTCCGGCCATCATCGGGTAGCCACGAAGCGTCAGGCCGGGTGCGTCGCGCGCCACGAGGTAGAGCGAAATCCCGTCGCCCTCGCGCGCCGAGACCACCAGATGATCCGCCGCTTCCGCGTTGACCACCACCGCCTTGCGCCCGGTGAGCTTGCCCTCGCTTACGCGGGTGTGCACCCAGTTCAGATCATAGCGCGAGGAGGGTTCACCATGGGCAAAGGCCAATTGCAGACCGCCTCCGATGATCTCTTCGACCAGACCCTTCTGGTCGGCATCGCCCAGCGCACTGATCACGCCGCCACACAGCACGGCGGTGTCCAGGAACGGCTCCACCACGCCCGCACGGCCAAATTCCTCGAAGACGACCGAGATGTCGAACCCCTGGCCGCCAAAACCGCCCTCGTCTTCGGAAAACAGCGCGCCGATCACGCCAAGCTCGGCGAGTTCCGTCCAGATTTCGGAGGAATAGCCCTGGTCACTGTCCAGGATCTTGTTGCGGATGTCGGTGGTGTATTTGTCGGAAAGATAGCGCCGCAGGGTGTCCTGCAGCATCTGTCGTTCTTCAGTCAGTTCGAAGTTCATCGCGCGCCTCCAAGGCTGACCTTGGCGATAATCCCGCGCTGGATCTCGTTGGAGCCGCCGAAGATCGAGAGCTTGCGGTTGTTGAAGTATTCCGCCGCCGTCTTGCCGGCGTAGTCCGGTCCGATGGGATCATTGTCACCTGCGACCGCTTCCGAGGGAAACGGCATGGCATAGGGCCCGGCCGCGCGCCGCGCGAGATCATTTATCTCTTGGCGGATCACCGTGCCCTTGACCTTGAGCATCGAGGCTTCAAGCCCCGGCGCGCCACCCTTGGCGGTCTGCGAGATCACCCGCAGGTTTGTCGTGGCCATGGCTTTGAGGTCAATCTCCACATTGGCCATGCGTGCGGCGAAATGCGGATTCTCGATCAGCGGCCGTCCGCCCTGAATCTCGGCCCGGGCCATGCGCTTGATCGTATCCAGCCCTGCCTGAGACGAGCCCACGCCCGCGATGTTGGTGCGCTCGTGGGTCAGCAGATACTTGGCATAGGTCCAGCCCTTGTTTTCTTCTCCCACCAGATTTTCGACCGGCACGCGGACATCGTCAAAGAAGATCTCGTTCACCTCGTGTACGCCATCGAGCAGAATGATGGGCCGCACTTCGACACCTGGCGTGTTCATATCGATGAGCAGGAATGAAATCCCCTCCTGCTGCTTCACATCCGGATCCGTGCGCACGAGGCAGAAGATCCAGTTTGCGTGCTGCCCCAGTGTGGTCCAGGTTTTCTGGCCATTGACCACGTAGTGATCCCCGTCGCGCACAGCGCGGGTCTTGAGCGAGGCCAGATCCGAACCGGCACCCGGTTCCGAATAGCCCTGGCACCACCAGTCGTCGCCGTTCAGAATACGCGGCAGGTAATAGTCGTTCTGCTCGGCACTGCCGAATTTCATCAGCACAGGTGCCAGCATCGACAGGCCAAAGGGCACAACACGCGGCGCATTGGCAAACGAAGTCTCTACATCGAAGATATGCTTTTCCACCGCGCCCCATTCGCAGCCGCCGTATTCCTTAGGCCAGTTCGGAGCGAGCCAGCCCTGCGCGTTCAGGATCGCATGCCAGCGTTCCAAATCCGACTTCGTCAGGTCTTCGCCCCGGCGGACTTTTTCGGCGATCTCTTTTGGCAGTTTCTCTTCCAGAAAAGCCTGGACCTCTTCGCGAAAGGCCAGCTCTTCGGGGGTGTAATTCAGATCCATCAGTGCTCCTCCCAGGGCAGGCCGCTCAGGCCGCCGCCTCCTTGTTGAGATCATCAAAGGTTTTGCCCTCGGCGACCAGCTTTTCCAATAGCGGTGCCGGTTGCCAGAAATAGGGGTCGTCCTGCGCCCATGTCTGAATATCGGACAAGAGACCGGGCAGGCCTTCCATGTCCGCCCATTTCAGCGGCCCGCCACGATAGCGCGGAAAACCGTAGCCATACAGCAGCGTCACATCCACATCCAGCGGCCGCCGCGCGATCCCTTCGCCCACGACCTTGGCGGC
>JBCDEC010000106.1:0-15225 GCA_039179965.1 Pseudomonadota bacterium | reverse complement strand
GCCGCGGCCACCTCATCGAGCGCCGTCAGCAGCATCTGCCACATCCGTGTGAGTACGCGCATATGCAGATGCTGCTGAAGGCGCTCGATGAGGTGGCCGCGGCACCAAACGCGATGATGGCTGCGGAAATGGCGGTGATCCGGCTGACCCATGTCGCCGATCTGCCGACGCCGGAAGATCTGGTTCGCCGCATTCAAGAGGCGCCGGCGCACCCGGCCGTCGGAGCGCCCTCAGGTGGCGGCGTGCCCCCGTCCGGCCCGGCAGGCCGGTCCGAGACGCGCCCACCCGCCGTGCCCGACCAGCCCACGGGCCAAACCGGTTTTGTCGGTGCGGCCGGACGCGCCGGACGACCCGGACCAGCCACGGCGCAGGCGACGAGTCCCGAGATCGCGCTGGCGCATTACAACAGTTTCGACAGGGTGGTCGATCTGATCCGGTCGAACCGGGATGTGAAACTCCTGGTTGACGTGGAAACCGGCGTCCGGCTGGTCTCATACAGTCCCGGGCGGATCGAATTCTCGCCGACCTCCAGCGCGCCCGCTGATTTGTCACAACGGCTCGGCGGCAAGCTGCAATCCTGGACCGGCAACCGCTGGGCCATCATCCTGTCCAATGAAGGCGGCGCCCCGAGTATTGCCGAGCTGCGCGATGCCCAAGCCTTGAAACTTCAGGCCGAGGCCGAAGAGACCGAGATGATCCGCGCCGTCCGGGCGCACTTCCCCAAAGCGCGGATCCTCGACATCCGCAGCCATGCCCAGATCTCGGCCGAGGCGGAGAGCGAAGCCCTGCCGGAAGTCAGCGAAGAATGGGATCCCTTTGACGATGCCTGAAGGCAGCGCCGCTTGCCTTTGTCGTTGATCACAAAGCGAAACGAGCTAGGCTCGCGGACAAAGCTTTGCTGTCATCGGAGCCGCCCTGATGTTCACCCCTGTGCCGCGTCTGGCCCATCTTCTGAGCCTGGTCATCCTCGCCCTCCTGACCCTTGGCGGACAGAGCGCAGCGGCACAGGGCGCATGCGAGAGCTACAAGACGTTTTCCCGCGACGAGGCTGCGGAGTATCTGGCCGCCATGGTCTCCCCGGAGGTCACGGCGCTTGACCAGCTCTTCGCCTTTGAAGACCTGATGTGTTCGGACCAACCCGGTCTGCGCGAACTGACCCTGCGCAGCGCGGGGCTCTCGGAGAACCCGGTGATCCGCAGCCAGGTCCTGACCCGGGCACTGTTTGAGAAAGAGGTCCTGGCGATCCGGCTGGTCGGATCAGATGAGATGTCAGAGCAGCAAAAGACCCGGCTGGCGCAGTATCCCACGGAATCGCTGACCGTCCTTTACAAAGACCTTGCGGCGGGATGCCTGAGCTTTCATCAGCAGGACGGTTGCAACCCCGCGTCGCAGGCGACGATTTTCGGAACAACGTTGGATCTGCACATCAATTGGAGCGGTTACCAGGTGTTTGGCAGCTTCACCTACGATCATGGCGACCGGATGGACGGTCAGATCACGATCCGCGGCTTGCCGTTCAAAGCCTGGATAGCGCTTTACTAAGGGATGCTGGAAGTCGCCATATATTTTGACATTCGTTACGCTGCGTCTTGCGGCATGATAGAAACGACTGACACGGACGGACTGGATCCATGCAACAACTGATATTCGCTTTTCTTCTTGCTTTGACAGCCTTGCCTATGGCGGCCACGACCGCTCATGCGCAATGCGTTGAAATGAAGACATATAGTCGGGATGAAACCCGCCAACTGATGTCGATGCTGGTCGCCCCCGAAGCCGATCCCCTGGATCAGCTGTTTTCGTTCGAAGACCTGATGTGTTCGTCCAATCCGACGGTGCGCAATATGGCCCTGAAGGCCGGGGCGAATTCCAGTAGCGAAGACGTGCGCAGCCAGATCCTCTTCCGTGCGTTGGCTGAACAGCAAATTATCCGGGTCGAATTGGGCGAGGGCCGCAACTCGGACGGCACACTTGCAAAATTTAGCAATGGGGTTATCGAAATGCCGGTCATAGCGGTCAACGCGGTGGCAGGATGTATTTCCTTTCAGAGTCCCGGTAAAGCGGACTGCAACCAAAAGCATCACATTCAACTGATGGGGCCGGGCATTCGGATTTTTAACTCGGTTCGCATCGGCGCTTGGCAGCTCTTGCGCGGTGATCTAGCCTATTCGTTTGGTAATACGCTCGAAGGCGAGCTGATTTTCAGCAACACGACCTACCCCGTCACAATCAAACTGTTTTAAAGGAAAGCGACATGCTCAAAGGACTAGGCGGCCTTGGCGATATGGCCAAGATGATGAAAGCCGCGCAGGACATGCAGACCAAGATGGGCGAACTTCAGGATCAGATGTCCGAGATGACGGTGGATGGTGAAGCCGGCGCAGGACTGGTCAAGGTCTCCGCATCGCTGAAGGGCGAACTGAAGACGCTGGACATCGACGCCTCGATCCTCAGTGCCGATGACAAGGAAGTGGTCGAGGATCTGATCCTGGCCGCCATCAAAGACGCCCAGTCCAAGGCTGCGGAAGCGAGCCAGGAGGAGATGGTCAAGCTGACCGAAAGCCTCGGCCTGCCCAAGGACATGAAGCTGCCGTTCTAATCCGGCGGCCCGTCCATGTCCTCGACCCGCGACATCGATGCTCTGATCGATATGATGGCCAAGCTGCCCGGGCTTGGCCCGCGCTCGGCGCGTCGCGCGGTGCTGCATCTGATCCGCAAGCGCGCGCTCTTGCTGACGCCACTCGCCGATCAGATCCAGGTTGTTGCCGCCACCGCACGGGAGTGCCTGCGCTGCGGCAATGTCGGGACAGCGGATCTTTGCGATATCTGTGTCAGCGAGAAACGCGCCACGGGTGAGATCTGCGTGGTTGAGGATGTCGCCGACCTTTGGGCGATGGAACGCGCAGGCGTTTTCAAGGGCCGCTATCATGTGCTGGGCGGGACGCTGTCGGCGCTCGACGCGGTAGGGCCCGAAGATCTGCGCATTCCGCAACTCGTCAGCCGCGTGGAGGATGAGAGTATCACCGAAGTGATCCTTGCCCTTAACGCGACCGTCGATGGCCAGACCACCGCGCATTACATCGTTGATATGCTGGAAGGGCAGGTCAAGATGACGTCGCTCGCCCAGGGCGTCCCGATTGGTGGCGAGCTGGACTATCTCGACGACGGGACAATCAGCGCGGCCCTGCGCGCGCGCAAGGAACTCTAGGCATTGGCGCTCGGGTGCCAGACCTACCCGGTCTTGACCTGACGCACATTGACCGACGCATTTTCGTAAAGCGCATCAATTTCGCGGGCCACCATGGCCTGCAGGCGCCACATGTACGTGTCGCGAATGCCCAGCTCTTCGAGATGCGTCACCGTATTGAACAGGTATTCCGCGCAACTGCCCCCATGCCCGACGGCACGGGCAATCCGATAGGCCTGTTCCTCCAGCGAGAGACGGATGACGCCGATCTTGTCCTCGGGCGACTGCCGGGCCGGCGGGGTGCAGTAAAAGACCAGCGCCCGGATTGGCTGGCCGCCCGCGCGCAGGTTCACCCAGCGGACCCAGGGGATCATCTCGTAGAAGCCGCCTTCGCGGTCGACCAGGCGGACCATCCGCTCAAGCGCGTCATCAGAGGGCATTCGGAAGGCAACGCCATTGCAGGCGCCGCCGCGGTCGAGCGCCAGCATCAGACCCGGTTCTTCCGGCGTCGCGCGCCAGCCGTTCATGTTGATGCAGAAAGACCGGTGCCAGCCGTGCAGCAAACAGGGGCGGCGTTCCTCATACTCAAACGCGGGCTTCCAGATCAGCGAGCCATAGGTGAAGACCCAGAACGGGCGCCCGTCGTTTTGCAATAGCAACTGCTCGGCAAACCCGCGCATGTCTTCATCGCTCATCGGCGTGTGCGTCCCGCTCGGCCCGGGGTCCGGCACCTCACGAAACACCCGCGCGACATGATCGGCGGTCAGGGCCAGGGTTCGGATGCGGCGGGGAATGGATGGCTGGGACATTGCGCAGATCCTGTGTCTGGTCCGGCCATCCGTCAAGCGTCGAGCCGCCCGGAACGGACCGGTCACAAGGGGTTCTGCATCAGCGCACAATGGCCTGGCAGCGGATGGCCGGGCCGAGAGGCCTACTTGGTCTTTTCGTCGTCATCCCCGGAGGGCAGATTGAAGAACGAATCCGCGTCCACGATCGGCTCTTCGTCCTTCTCATCGGCGTCATCATCTGACAGCGAGAACGTCTCAAGCCCTTCGATTGCAGTCGGAATACGGGGCTCGGCTTCCATTTCCAGCGATTGCTCGGTGCTCACCAGACGGCGGCGGGCATCGTCGTCCATGACCTCGCCTTCGGCGGCCTTCTTCGCGGCAGCCTTCTGGACGGCGGCATCCAGTTCGGATTGCTTGCACAGCCCCAGCGCCACCGGGTCGATGGGTTGGATGTTCTGAATGTTCCAGTGGGTACGGTCGCGGATCGCCTGGATCGTCGGCTTGGTGGTGCCCACCAGCTTGGAGATCTGCGAATCCGCCAATTCGGGGTGGAACTTGACCAGCCACAGAATGGACGCGGGGCGATCCTGGCGCTTGGACAACGGGGTATAGCGGGGACCACGGCGTTTTTCCTCACCTGCGGCGGCGGGATTTGCTTTGACCTTGAGCTTGTAAAGCGGATTGGCCTCGGCATTGGTGATCTCTTCCTGAGTCAGCTGGTTGTTCGCAATCGGGTCGAACCCGCGCACACCGACGGCCACGTCGCCATCGGCGATACCCTGAATCTCAAGCTCGTGCATGCCCACGAAATCCGCGATCTGCTTGAAGCTCATGGTGGTGTTGTCCACCAGCCAGACCGCCGTTGCCCGCGCATTGATCAGTCGTGCCATGGTCATTTGCTCCTTCAACATATATCTTCCCCGGCGCCTGGAGCCGATCCAGGCGGCCTGGGCTTCTGCCGCAGGCGAGTTTCCGTTGTCGGGGAACTTCGGCGCTGTATAATCTCGGGCAATCGGAAAGGGAAGAGGTGAATGCGGACGGGTCGACGCGAGGTTCTGGCAATTCTGATCCTGGCGTTTGGGCTGCTTTTCACGCCCCGCGCAGGACAAACCGACACGGCCGGGGCCTTCGATTATTATGTGATGGCGCTGAGCTGGTCGCCGAATTGGTGCACGCTGGAAGGCGACCGAAAACGGGCACCACAATGCGAAATGCCGGTGGGCTGGCTGCTCCACGGCCTTTGGCCGCAATACGAAGAGGGCTGGCCAGATTATTGCCCGACCTCGCATGCCCAACCGCGCCGCGCGTTGACCGATGGTATGGCCGATATCATGGGAAGCTCCGGCCTGGCCTGGCATCAGTGGAAGAAGCACGGCACCTGTTCGGGGCTGACCGCCGAAGACTACTTCCGCCTGTCGCGTCTGGCCTATGACCGGGTGTCCCGCCCGGCGGTCTTCCGCAAACTCGACGATGCGGTGCGCCTGCCCGCTTCGGTGGTCGAAGAGGCCTTTCTGAAGGACAATCCCGGTCTTTCGCCCGACATGCTGACGGTGACCTGCCGCGATGGCTACGTGCAGGAAGTGCGGGTCTGCCTGACACGGGGGATGGAACCGCGTGTCTGTGGGCGCGACGCCCGGCGCGATTGCACCCTGGAAGACGCCCTGTTTACACCTTTGCGCTAGGCCAGACCTAGCCGACCGGACGACCCATCTGCCGGCGGCGCTTGCGACCCTGCGCATTTTCCTTCTTCGGAACCGCCTTGGTGATGGCTTCGGCAAGAACGGACAATTGCGCGGTGGTCAGCTGATGGACATCTGCGTCGCCTACCTGTGTGAACCGCTCGGCATAATCATCGATTGTGCCGATCTGCAGCCACTCTGACTCCGGGATCATCTTGCGCAGACGGCGTTCCGAGAGCATTTCGGTCATGCGCGCGATGAAGGCCTCAAGATCCGCGCGCGGCACATATGGCGTTTCGCTTTTCAGATCCGGCAGGCCTTCGCACAGCGGATCCGCGATCAGCCTGCTCGCCTGCTGTCCCATATGGGCGTTGAGAGCCCGCTGTAGCGCCAGTTCGGCCCGAGTCATGGATCGATTGATCTGTGCGCGCGGCGGCTTCGGCAAGGATCCTGCAGGCAGTCCAAGCCAGTTTTCCAACGTGTTCACTAGGTTGTCGCGATGGCGGGAATAGTTGACGAACGTGAGAACCCCATCCAATTGCTTGATCGCTGCATTCAGTTGAAACAGGCGGCGCGGACGGTCGTAGCTGGCCAGAAAATGCGCGCAGTCTTCGACGTAGCCACCGCGTTTGACCGCTTGCTGATAGGCTGACACCGCATGGTCGAGCGGGTCGCGGATGTAGCAGATAAACTCCATCCGCGCCGTCGGGAACAGTTTACGCAACTCAGGCCCGTAGCCGCGCGCGCGAGAGGTCAAAAGCAGGTGCAGGGTCTCATTTGAAAAGAACAACCGGGGTTTGCAGTCATAGCCCGGATAACGTGCCATCGTCTCGGTCATACTCTCCGCCGAGCGCAAGTTGCCCGAGGTAATCTGACCTGCGAGCGCACGGGCTTCGACCTTGGGCTCCATTGGATAGGCGATCCCATGCGCGTCCAGCACAGAGCGGCCCGCAGCAAGCGCGGCCTGCAAATAGCTGCTTCCGGTTTTGCCGTGGCCAATGTGGAATTGGATCAGTTCGGGCGTGCTCATAAGTCCCCGAAACACATCTTGAGTCTGCCCATCAACCGGTCATCTCAGTCTGGCACTCGCGCGCCGCCGAAAGCGCTTCTGCGGTGCCGGTGAGATCCAGCTGAAAGACGGCGGCGCCTTTGTCATTGAACACGGTCAAAGTCTGCGCACGCGCCAGGGCTTCGAACACGCTCCGGTCGCGAAAGAGCACGCCTGCCCCATGGATCCGGCCAATCTCCACGCCAGTGGCGATGGCGGGTTGTTTCACCCCGTCGAGGTCAAAGACCAGCGGATAGCTTTGGCCTTCGCGCAGGCGGGACCAACCCGGGTTGAAGATGGCCAGATAGCCTTGGTTCTTCTTTGGGTCGTAGCCGATCCGCGTCAGGGTTTTGCCGTCGCGCCCCGATTGGATCAGACAGCCGTTGCCGAGGCTTGGATCCACCATGACATTCCAGCCGTTGTAATAGCCACGATCGATCAGGTCCGCATGGGCGGGCAACGCCAGCACCATGGCGATGGCTGCAATCAGCGATCTCATGACGCGCCCTCCAGTTCCAGGATTGTCGAGCCGGTGGTCTTGCGGGCTTCCAGCGTGTCATGCGCCAGGGCCACCTGTGACAGGGGAAAACGCTGATCGATCCAGATTACGACATCCCCGCTCAAGACCTTGTCGAAAAGCTGACGGGCCATGGCCTGGCAGGTCTCCGGGTCAGCCGTATGGGCAAACAACGTGGGCCGGGTCACCTTCAACGACCCCTTTTGGGCAAGCAGTCCCAGATTGAACGCCTCGACCGGACCAGACGCATTGCCAAAGGAGATCATCATGCCCAGCGGTTTGAGGCAGTCGAGAGAGCCGATGAATGTGTCCTTGCCAATGGAGTCCATCACCACATCCACACCTTTGCCATCGGTCAGCTCTTTGACCCGCGCGGTGAAATCCTCGGACCGGTAATTGATGCAATGATCGGCTCCGTTGTCGCGCGCCAACTGGCACTTTTCGTCCGTACCGGCCGTTCCGATCAGGTGGATCCCCTCCGATTTCGCCCATTGGCACGCGATCAGACCGACGCCTCCGGCGGCAGCGTGAAAAAGCACGGTATCGCCGGCCTTCAGCGGCGTCGTCCGGTGAAAGAGGTATTGCACCGTCAAGCCCTTGAGCATCATGGCCGCGGCGGTGTCAAAAGAGATCCCGTCGGGCAGTGCGCAGACCTGCGCGGCCGGCATCACCCGCGCCTCGCAATAGGCGCCCGAAGGGCCCGAGGCATAGGCCGCCCGGTCGCCGGGTTTGAGATGGGTCACGCCGTCGCCCACAGCTTCGACAACGCCAGCGGCCTCCATGCCCAGCGCCTGCGGCAGGTCCATCGGGTAGAGGCCCGTGCGCTGGTAGACATCGATGAAATTCAAACCGCAGGCCCTGTGCGCAATCCGGATCTCGCCTGGGCCAGGCTCGCCCACCGGGTGGTCGATCAGCTTGAACTTGTCTGACCCACCATGCTCTTCGATGATCGCTGTCAGTGCCATGGGTTCTGTCTCCACCTGTCTTAAGTGTACCCGATCATGCCCATATCTGGCGGAGTGTCCATGACCCACCGGATCGCAGGTCCGTCTGTGCCGGCTCTGCGCCCGCCCTAGTCGGCCACCCGCAGAACGATCTTCCCGATATGTCCGGAGCTTTCCATACGCGTGTGAGCGGCGCCCGCTTCGGCGAGGGGAAATTCGCTGTCCATGACCGGCGCAATGCGTCCTGAATCAAGCAGGGGCCAGACGTGGCTGCGCAGATCCGCTGCAATTTCGGCCTTGGCCTGATCGCTTTGCGGTCGCAGAGTCGAGCCCGTGATCGTCAGACGCCGCATCATCACCTGGGCAAAGTTCAATGTGATCTTGGGGCCCTGCAGAAAGGCAATCTGCACCAGCCGCCCGTCATCGGCCAGGGCCTTGACGTTGCGCGGCAGGTACTCGCCGCCCACCATATCGAGGATCAGATCGGCCCCGCCTTCGGCCCGCAGGACTTCGACAAAATCCTCGTCGCGGTAGTTGATGGCGCGTTCTGCGCCCAGCGCCTTGCAGGCCTTGCACTTCTCTGCCGACCCGGCTGTCGCGAAAACGCGTGCGCCAAAAAGCTTGGCCAGCTGGATCGCCGTCGTGCCGATACCGGACGACCCGCCGTGCACCAGAAACCGTTCGCCGGCCTTGAGACCGCCACGCGTAAATACATTGGACCACACGGTAAAGAAGGTCTCTGGCAGACAGGCCGCTTCCTTCAGGCCCAGCCCTTCCGGAACGGGCAGGCAGTGCGCGGCCGGAGTCGCCACATAATCGGCATATCCACCCCCGGGCAGCAAGGCGCAAACCTGATCGCCCAGCCCCAGTTCTGTGACACCGCTGCCCAGCGCCACGACTTCGCCAGACGCCTCCAGCCCCGGCAGGTCGCTGGCGGTCGGCGGCGGCGCATAAAGACCCGCGCGTTGCAACGCGTCGGGTCGATTGACACCGGCATAAGCCACTTTCAATACCACCTGCCCATGGCCGGGCTGGGGCACCGGGCGTTCTGTTACGTGCAGCACATCCGGTCCGCCAGGGGCCGAAATCTCCACGGCGCGCATTACGTCTGTCATCCACTCCTCCTGCATGTCCCTCGACTAACACAGGCCCGAGACGACAGGGAAACGCAAGAGGCAGAACCCAAGGTTCGCTTTCTAAAGCCCCCGCGCGCCGGCCGGCCAGTCGCCACGCGAACGCCGCATGGGTGCGCGGATTTGTTTGCCCAGCCAGTTCGGCGCGATCAGAAAGGGTTTGAGGAGCGGATTGGCGTTGACCTGGGCTTTGACCTTTTCGATCTGCATCACGTTTTCGATGCGGCGATCCAGAAACGACCAGGTTTTTTCGTCTTCGGGGCTGTCATCGCCCAGCCAATAGAGCACCGTGGACGACAGCACCGCCGACAATGTCGCGCGTTTTGTGTACCAGTTCACATCTTCGGACGTATCGCCAATCGAGTCCCAGATCAGATCGGACGTGTCCCACAGGGCCTTCGCACCATCCGCAGCATGTTGGGGCAAGGCAAAGAGCGTCACGCCGCGACGCACCGCCTCGCGGTCTCCGGTCTCGAGCCGCGCCCGCACGGCGGCGGTAATCTTTTCACGGATCTTCATGCCAGCCAGATCCAGTGTCTTGAGCTTGGCCAGCATCTCCTGATCGCCGCGCGCATGGTAGGCCAGCGCGAGATCCACAGCGCCGCGCGGCAGGACCGCGCGTGCTATGGTCGGGTCCACCCCGGCGTCGGCGACTGCGGTGCGAAAAGTGGCTTCGGACCAGCCGTCAAAGGCCACCTGGATGATCGCCGCGTCGAGTATCTTGTCTTTGATGTCGTCATATGGCGTTGTCATTGCCATGCTCCCGGGTTGCGTTTGGCACAGGATATAGGACTGAACACCGGTATGTCCCATCTTTCCGACGTCAAACCAAAGGGCTAGGGCTGGACAAGCCCGCAGGACCTTTGCTATAGGCCGGGCTCCTGCAATTTTCCTTGCAACTCTTACTCAGAAAGGTGGTGACAACCACATGCAGGTTAGTGTTCGAGACAACAATGTCGACCAGGCGCTCCGTGCGCTGAAGAAGAAACTTCAGCGCGAAGGCGTGTTCCGCGAAATGAAGCTCAAGCAGCATTTCGAGAAACCGTCCGAGAAAAAAGCGCGCGAGAAGGCCGAAGCGATCCGCCGCGCGCGCAAGCTGGCGCGCAAGAAGGCACAGCGCGAAGGGCTTCTCTGAACGCCACGTTTGAGACGCTAGGTCGGATCTGTCCGACACCGAAGTTTGACGACCCCCGGGCCCTGGCCGCGGGGGTTTGTCGTTTTTAGCGACCTGTTAATCTGACGCCTGGATGTGCGCCGAATTGTGGCGACTCAGATCTGTCTGTTGAGGTCCGGGAAACAATTCCAGGCCAGCACCGGGGTTTGTTTTCCTCAATTCCGGAAAAGTGGTGAAAATGTGGTGCAGCCGCGCGTAGTGCTCGCCCCGCCGGCACATTTCCGTCACAAAGTCATCATGATTAAGCTCACTCTTCTTCTTGGTTTTGCAGCCTTTTATTTGATCCTGCCGATGATCTTCGGGACCGGCGAACGCACCGACTGGGCGCCCGCGCATCTGCGCGACTGACAGGGTTGGACGTGGCGGACCCGGGACAGCGGTCGCGCTTGGCGCGCTCCTGTGCCGGGCTGCGTTAACCAATTTCTAACCTTCGTGACGCCATCGTTAACGCCGACACTCAATCGGCTGAAAGGCGTCCGGTCATGAAACATTCTTCCATCGGTTCAGACCCGCGCGGCGCCCGGCCCCAGGACCATCAGGCTGCAGGCTTTGATGATGTGATCGCCACCGTGGCGGATCAGATGAACGCGGCGGTGGGTCTTCTGATTCTACCGGATTTGTTGCGGCCCGGTCAGTCGTCGATCAGCGTGGCCGGCTTGCCCAATCCCGAAGTCTCTGCGGAAAGCAGGGGGTTTGGTCAGGCGCTCTTGCAGCTGATCCGCCAACACCAGCGCGCCCTGATGATCTCTGATTCGCGCCTTCAGTCCGATCTGGTCGCGCTGCCGCTGGTGCGGGCCAGCGGGTGCATGGCGTATCTCGCGGTGCCCATTCTCGACCGCGACGCCCGGGTGAGTGGCGCGCTCTGTATCGCCCATCATGCGCCGCATCTGTGGACAGATTCGGATCTGATGAGGTTGCAGGTCTTTGCCGGCTTCATAGAGCGTGACATGCACCAACGGCGCAAGGTCGAGGACGCAAAACGCGCCATGGCGGACATGCGCGCGCGCTGGGAACGGGAACGGATGCACAATTTTCAGCGCGAGGCGATCTTTCAGGCCATGGCCACGCCAGGGCTCGACTCATCTGCGCGTTTCATTGCCGTATTGAATGCAGGCTGTGCTGCGCTGAAGGCGGATTACGGCGTTCTCACCCGCGTGCGGGACGGGCGCATCGGTATCATTGCAACCTCCAGGGCCGCGCCCGACCACCGGGTCGATACCGAGCAGTCCATGAGTGTGGGCTATACAGCCGAGATCCTGAGCCTCGATCGACAAATCTGTCTGCCCGATACCGACACCGGAAACATGATCCTGCGCAAGGACCTCTTTGGGCATTCTCCGGTCGCCTTCTTTGGTGCACCGATCACCACTCATGGATTCAGCTACGGAACGCTGGAGTTTTCGGCGACCAAAGGGGATACGCTGCGGAGCGACGCATCCGCCGGCTCGGTGCTGAGCATGATGGCCATTGCCGTCAGCGGCCATCTCTGTGCCCGCCTGACCCCCGATCAACCGGATAGCACGACACCCGCGGTCATGTCCTGAAGCCCGCCATTGCGGTCGCGCGGTCATGCCGTCTTCAGGATGAGATCCGCGGCCCGTTCGGCAATCATGATTGTTGGCGCGTTCGTGTTGCCACTGGTGATACGGGGCATAACGCTGGCGTCCACAACCCGCAGCCCGGTGAGGCCACGCATCCGGAGCGCCCCATCCAGCGGGGCCGAGTCGTCGGACCCCATGTGCACCGTGCCCACCGGGTGGAAGATCGTCGTGCCGATCTCACCCGCGGCACGGAGCAGATCAGCCGGCGCGTCCGAGACATCGCCGGGTTTGACTTCCTGCGGCGCATAGCGCGCCATGGCCTGCTGTCCCATGATGGCACGGGCCTGACGAATGGCCGCCACGGCCACCTGCCGGTCGCCTTCGGTCGACAGGTAGTTGGGCGCGATCCTCGGTGCGGCCTTGGGATCGGACGAGGTGATTTCCACCGTGCCGCGGCTTTCCGGGCGCAGGTGACAGACGCTGGCGGTGATCGCATCGAATTCGTGCAGATCTCCGCCAAAGGCATCCAGCGAGAGGGGCTGCACGTGATACTCCAGATCCGGGGTCGCAAGATCGGGGCGCGACTTGGAAAACGCGCCAAGCTGAGACGGCGACATCGACATTGGACCCGATCGGGTCAGCGCATATTGCAGGCCGATCCGTGCCTTTCCCATCCAGGAATTGGCAATCGTATTCAGGGTCTTGGCCCCGGTGAGCCGCCATGCGCACCGCAGTTGCAAATGGTCCTGCAGATTGCGGCCAACGCCGGGTTGATCGAGATGAACCTCCAGGCCGTGACGCTGCAGAAGCGCGCCGGGCCCGATTCCTGACAGTTGCAGGATCTGCGGCGAACCGATGGCCCCGGCTGAAAGGATGACCTCTGCCCGGGCGCGCGCCTCCCGGGACTGGCCGTTCTGCTCATAGGCCACGCCGGTCACATGCGCCCCGTTCAGAATCAGGCGAGAGACTTGCGCCTCTGTCTCCACCTTCAGCTTTGACGCCCGGGCCGAGCGCAAAAACGCCGTGGCCGTGTTCAGCCGCCATCCCTTGCGCTGATTGACCCGGAAGTAGCCAACGCCCTCGTTGTCGCCGGTGTTGAAATCCGTGGTCAGGGGCAGGCCCCAGGTCTGGGCCGCCGCGGCCCAGTGGTCGAGCAGGTCCCAGTGGAGCCTCTGGTGATCGACCCGCCACTCACCGCCTGCCCCGTGCATGGGGGATGGCCCGTCCGCATCATCTTCGGATTTGAGGAAATAGGGCAGCACGTCATCCCAGCCCCAGCCGGTGAGACCGGATTGCCGCCAGCCATCATAATCCGCCGCCTGTCCGCGCAGATACAGCATGCCGTTGATGGAAGAGCACCCGCCCAGGGTCTTGCCGCGCGGGTAGAGAAGCGATCGTCCGTTCAGCCCGGGCTCTTCTGCCGTCTTGAACAGCCAGTCGGTGCGCGGATTGCCAATGCAATACAGGTATCCGACGGGGATGTGGATCCAGGGGTAGGTGTCACGGCCACCGGCCTCCAGAAGGAGAACGCTGTGCCCGGCCTCGCCCAGGCGTTTCGCCAGGACGCAGCCGGCGCTGCCGGCGCCGACAATAATGTAGTCATAGTCCATAGGCTGTCCCCTCTTGCGGGGACCGTATCAAGGCGGTGCGGCGCGGCAAGGCCTGTTGTGTCAGATTTTGGCTTGAAACGTGCTTCAGGATCCATATAACTAGTTTTGTAGTTCAATAAGGGTGACTCGGATGATGTGGGAAGAAGCGGCACAAGGCTTTGCGGCCATGGGCTCGGAAGCACGGTTACAGGTGTTGCGCACACTGGTGCGCGCCGGTGCGCCGGGCCTGAGCGTGGGCGAGATCCAGGAACGAACCGGCATGGCGCCCTCGACCCTGGCCCATCATCTCAAATTTCTGTCCGCCGGCGGGGTGGTGCACCAGGAAAAGGCCGGGCGCACCACGATCAACCGGGCGAATTTCGACACTTTGGAGCAACTGGCGCAGTTCATTGTCAGCGAATGTTGCGCAGATCTGGCACGAAAGGCCGCGAACGATGTCTGATACAACGCAGTCCCCGGGCCTGCCGTGGCGGGGTATAACCGATTTCCTCAAGACCCCCTGGGCCCTGATCCTCTATATTCTGGCCGCGGTTGCGCTGCTGGATCCGGCCAACCTTGGAAGCGTCACGGATTTCGCCATTCGCGCGCTGCTGGGCACCCTTCCCTACATTGCCGGCGCCGTGTTGCTGCTGGCATACCTGAAGGCCACCGGCGCCGAGGTGATGGTGGCGCGCGCCTTTCAGGGCAAGGAAACCCGGATGATCTTTCTCGCCGCGCTGTTTGGCGGGCTTGCTCCGTTCTGTTCCTGCGAGGTGATCCCGTTCATTGCCGGCCTTCTGGCGCTGGGCGCGCCGCTGTCGGCGGTGATGGCCTTTTGGCTGTCCTCACCGCTGATTGACCCGCCGACACTTCTGATCACGGCAGCGGCTCTGGGCTGGCCGTTTGCCATCGGCAAGGCTGTCGCGGCGGTGGCACTGGGTCTCTTTGGCGGGTTTGCGATCAAAACGCTTCTGAGCACGGGCGCATTTGCCAGCCCGCTCAAAGTCTACGAGCGGTCCGGCTGCTGCGGCTCGGGTCCGAAAGTCGACGGCAAGCCCGAGTGGCGCTTTTGGACGGAAGCACCGCGCCGGCTGCAGTTCCGCAGCGAATTGGTGAGCAACGGGGTGTTCCTGCTGAAGTGGCTGTCTTTTGCCTATGTGCTCGAAGCGCTTCTGGTGCACTACGTGCCCGCCGATCTGATCGCCACCCTCGTGGGCGGTGAAGGCGTGGTTCCGATTGCCATCGCCGCGATTGTGGGTATGCCGGCCTACCTCAACTCCTATGTCGCGCCACCACTTCTGGCCGGCTTGATGGAGCAGGGCATGAGCGCAGGCTCGGCCATGGCCTTCATGATCGCAGGGGCCGTAAGCTCGATCCCGGCGATGGCCGCCGTCTGGTCGCTGGTGAAACCCAAGGTGTTCGCAGCCTACCTCGGCCTCGGCGTGTTCGGTGCCATTCTTGCGGGCATCGTTTTCCAGATGTTCATCTGACCGCGCTCCTGGCCGGGGGGAGGCGCACGCGCTCCCGCCCGTCAGGGCCGCATCAAAGATGCACCCCTTCCTGTTGGGCCCGGCACGCGCGCGCAGCGCGCGTGCCATCGCCGCCGGGGGCAAGACGCCACAGCG
>JBCDEC010000105.1:0-15244 GCA_039179965.1 Pseudomonadota bacterium | reverse complement strand
TGTCCCGCGCCGCGATGGCCGCTTCGCAGCGCGCATTCACCGCCCGCATCTCATCAAGCGCCGCGTCGCTGATCCGCATCGCCGCCAGTCGGGCGCACGCCGCCTCCAACTCGGCCATGACCTCAAACATCTCGATCAATTCGACAGGGCCGGGCTGGCGCACAAAGACCCCGCGCCGGGGGATCTGTTCAACGAGACCTGACAGGGCGAGACGCTGAAACGCTTCGCGGATCGGCGTGCGCGAAACCTCGAACCGGGCGGCCAGTTGCACTTCGTCCAGCCGCTCGCCGTCGGCGTAGGTGCCGTCCAAAATCTGGCTTTCCAGCGTCTCGGCAATACGGGTCGCGCGCTTTGTTTCCATACTCGGTCTCTACCACACCCGCAATGTTGTGCGCAATCATACGATTCTTGTATACAAAAACGTTGACCCTGAACACAGGAAGTGAGACGCATACGCCCAGGTCCGACCTCGAATCGGACATCCAAGGGAGGAAAACCATGCACTTCAAATTCGCTGGCGCCGCTGCTGCCATCGCGCTGTTTGCCGGGACGATCTCGGCTCAGGCGACCGAACTCCGCCTGTCGCATCAATGGTCTGACAAGGATGTCCGCCACCAGGTGGCACAGATCGTCGCAGATGAGGTGGCCGCGGCGGATGTGGATCTGGAAATCCAGATCTTCCCGACCCAATCGCTCTTCAAGGCCCGCGAACAATATACGCCGTTGTCGCGTGGCCAACTCGACATGACCGTCCTGCCGCTGAGCTACGCGGGCGGCCAACGCCCCGCCTACAACCTCACGCTGATGCCCGGCCTCGTGAAAAACCATGACCATGCCGCGCGGCTCAACGAAAGCCCGTTCATGGAAGACATCGAAGGCATCATGGCCGAAGATGACGTGATGGTCCTCGTGCACGGCTACCTCGCGGGCGGCTTTGCCGGCAAGGAGACATGCATCACGGCCCCCGACGATATGGAAGGCCTGCAGACCCGTGCTGCCGGCAAGGCGTTCGAGCAGATGCTCGCCGGCGCCGGTGCTTCGATTGCCTCGATGGCCTCGTCCGAAATCTACAATGCCATGCAGACCGGCGTTCTGGACGCGGCCAATACCTCGTCCTCATCCTTTGTCAGCTACCGGATCTACGAGCAGGTCAGCTGCTACACGCCCGCAGGCGACTATGCCCTCTGGTTCATGTACCAGCCGCTGCTGATGAACAAATCCACCTTCGAAGGCCTCTCCGAAGAGCAACAGGCCGCCCTGATGGCCGGTGCCGAAAAGGCCGAGGCGTTCTATCTCGAAGAAGCCAAGAAACAGGACGGCGCGTCGCGCAAGGTCTTTGAAGACGCCGGTGTCGAGATTGCGGATATGAGCGAAGACGAGTTCAACGCCTGGCGCGAGCTGGCCAAAGGGACCTCTTACAAGCTCTTCATCGAACAAACGCCCGGCGGCGATGTGCTCCTGGAAAAGGCCCTGGCGGTCGATTGATCTGACGTAAAAGGGGCGGCCCCAGCGGCCGCCCTCACCTTTTGACAAGACGGAGCGTCCCATGGCGGGCCACAGCTCGGCGGCGGTCGCCAAGACCGCCAACAATCCATTTTTGCGCCTTGTTGCGGCGCTGTCCACGCTGGCAGGCTGGTGTTCGGCAGCCATGATCGTGGCGGCGGTTGCGATCACCTGCCAGATGATCTGGATCCGCTTCGTGATGAATGGCTCGACGATCTGGCAGACCGAGGCGGTGGTCTATCTGATGATCGGCGCCACGCTCGTGGGCCTGCCCTATGTGCAGCGACTGCGCGGCCATGTGAATGTCGACCTGCTGCCCCTGACGCTGGGGCCGACGGGCCGCAAAATTCTAGCGGTCATCACTCTCAGCCTGTCCATCATCGTGGTCGGCGTGATGCTCTACTACGGCTATGAGGCCTGGCATGTCGCCTGGGAACGCGGCTGGCGGTCAGACACGGTCTGGGGGGTCAAGCTCTGGATCCCTTACATCGCGCTGCCCATCGGCTTCGTCCTGCTGATGTTGCAACTGATCGCGGATCTCTACGCCATGCTGATTGGTGTCGATGCGCCCTTTGGACTGGAGACCGACTAGATGGATCCTCTCGTACTCGGCGCCATCGTCGCGGCTGTCACCATCGTCGTGCTCTTTTCCGGCGTCTCGGTGGCATTGGGTTTGCTGATCGTCTCGGGCGGCTTCCTGGTCGTTTTTGATGGCATGCGCTCGCTCGAACTGATGCCGGAAATCTTCTTTGGCAAGCTCGACAATTTCGCTCTGCTCTCGATACCAATGTTCATCATCATGGGCGCCTCTATCGCGTCGACCCGCGCTGGCGCGGACCTTTACGAGGCGCTCGAACGCTGGCTGACCCGCGTGCCGGGCGGCCTGGTGGTGTCAAATCTCGGTGCCTGCGCGCTCTTTGCAGCAATGTCGGGCTCAAGCCCGGCCACCTGTGCTGCCATCGGCAAAATGGGCATTCCGGAGATGCGCAAACGCGGCTATCCCGACGGCGTCGCCGCGGGGTCCATAGCCGCGGGTGGCACGCTGGGCATCCTGATCCCGCCATCGGTGACGATGATCGTCTACGGCATCGCAACCGAAACCTCGATTGGACGGCTGTTTCTGGCAGGCGTCATCCCAGGGCTTCTGCTCGTGAGCCTGTTCATGGTGTGGTCGCTCTATTCGACCTGGCGGTCCGGGGATGCCTCCGTGCTTGCGGCCGGCAGCTACACCTGGCGGCAAAAGTTTGAAATCCTGCCCCGTGTCTTGCCGTTCGTCCTGATCATTATCGGCGTCCTCTACGCAATGTATGGCGGGGTGGCCACACCATCCGAGACCGCCGCCGTGGGGGCGCTGCTGTGCCTGCTGATCGCGATGATCATCTACAAGCTCTGGAACCCTGCGGATCTGTGGACCGTACTGCGCGACAGCACCAAGGAATCGGTGATGATCCTGTTCATCATCGGAGCCGCGGGCGTCTTTTCGTTCATGCTCTCGTCGCTCTTTATCACCCAGTCGATCGCCGAGTGGATCGGGACGCTTGATGCAAACCGCTGGGTGATCATGGGGGCGATCAACGTCTTCCTGCTGATTGCCGGCTTCTTCCTGCCCCCGGTCGCCGTCATCCTGATGGCCGCGCCCATCCTGCTGCCGATCATCACCGCCGCCGGATTCGATCCGATCTGGTTTGCCGTGGTACTTACGATCAACATGGAGATCGGGCTGATCTCCCCCCCTGTCGGGCTCAACCTCTATGTGATCAACGGGATCGCACCGGATATCTCGCTCAAGACCATCCTTGTGGGATCCCTGCCCTTCGTGGGCTGCATGGTCCTGGCGATTTTCCTGCTTTGTCTCTTTCCAGGCCTCGCAACCTGGCTACCCGACCTTGTCATGGGACCCAGTCTATGACCCGCCTCGCGGATTTGCTGACGACCGTGTTTGACCGCCGGGACCGGTTTACCTGGCGCTCAAAGCCCGACGACCGGCCGTTGGACCAAATGGCCGCCGACCTAATCGGCGCGGCGGGTGAGGTCACCGGGCTGACGATCGCGCAGCAGATCCTGGCGCGCTACGGCGAGGCAGATGACGACACCAAGCTCGACTTCTTCCAGCATCTGGCTGAGGAAATGACGATCGCGCCCGACGCCATCCGCGCGGCACTGGATGCCTATGAGCAGGGGCAGAGCAAGGCCAGCTACCGGGCGTATGTCGAAGCCTCGGAACCGCCCCGCCAGGAACTGATACGCCGCCTCAACCGGGTCCCTGGCGCCACCTCGGCGCTGGTGCGGATGCGCACCGATCTCATCCGGCTCGGGCATGGGGACGATGTGATGCAGGCGCTCGACCTGGACTTTCGCCACCTCTTCGCCAGCTGGTTCAACCGGGGTTTTCTGGTGCTTCGCCCGATCTCCTGGGAAAGCCCGGCCCATATCCTTGAAAAGATCATCGCCTACGAGGCCGTCCACGCGATCAACTCCTGGGATGATCTGCGCGACCGGCTCGAGCCCGCCGACCGCCGGTGCTTTGCCTTCTTCCATCCGGCCATGCCCGACGAGCCGCTGATTTTTGTCGAAGTCGCGCTGACCCAGGGCATCCCGAGCGCCATTCACGATGTCCTGACCGACAAGCGTCCGCAGATTTTTCCCGAAGAGGCCGACACGGCCGTTTTCTATTCGATCTCAAATTGCCAGAAAGGCCTCGCGGGCATCTCTTTCGGCAACTCGCTGATCAAACAGGTGGCGGCCGATCTGGCACAGGATTGGCCGGGACTGAAGACCTTCGTGACGCTGTCGCCGATCCCCGGACTTGTCTCCTGGCTGACCGAGCAGGATCGGATGCCCGAAGACGATGACAGCCTGCGCGCCCTCGCCGCCTACTACCTGCTCGAGGTCAAACGCGGCGACGGACAGCCCTTCGATCCTGTTGCGCGCTTTCATCTGGGCAATGGCGCGCGGGTGTTGCATGTCCATGCGCAGGCCGATCTGTCCGAGAAGGGCCTGCACCAATCCGCGGGCGCCATGGTGAATTACCACTATGATTTCCACGCCGTCGCCCAGAACCACGAACGCTATGCCACGCAGCGCGACATTGCGGCCTCCTCCGAAATCCGGTCGCTTGCAAGCGCCGGCGCAAAATCCCTCTAAGATTATACCGCAAAAGGACTTTTCGAATGGCGAACCCTCTCTATGATCGCCTTTTCGGCATCCACACCGGCAAATCCACACCATTCCTGATCCTGCCCGAAGGCGACACGATCACGCATGCTGCCTTTCTGGCGGAGGCTGCGCAGTTGGCGCATGTGCTGCAGGACCTTGGCGTCAAGCCCGGCGACCGTCTGGCCGCCCAGGTGGGCAAATCCCCCCAGGCCCTGGCGCTTTATGCGGCCTGTGTGCAGGCCGGTGTCGTATTCCTGCCCCTCAACACGGCCTATACGGTCGATGAGCTGACCTATTTCATCGACAATTCCGGCGCCACGCTCGTGGTTTGCGACGCGGCCAAGCTGGCAGCCCTGGCACCCGTGGCCAAAGGTTTGGGGGCGGCCATCACCACGCTGAACGCGGATGGCAGCGGCGCCCTGATGGAGGCCGCGGCCACCAAGCCCACCACCTTCGCAACCGTGTCGCGCGACGCGGACGACCTCGCCGCCTTTCTCTACACGTCCGGGACCACCGGTCGTTCGAAAGGTGCGATGCTGACGCAGGACAATCTGCTCTCGAATTCCCAGACGCTGGCCGATCTTTGGCGGTTCACCGATCAGGACGTGTTGCTGCATGCCCTGCCGATCTTTCACACCCATGGGCTTTTTGTCGCCACCAATATCACGCTGATCGCAGGCGGTGCGCTGATCTTCCTGGCGAAATTCGACGCCGGCGAGATGATCCGCCTGATGCCCCGGGCGACGGCGATGATGGGCGTTCCGACGTTTTACACGCGCCTTCTGGAAGAGCCGGACTTCACCAAGGATCTGGTGAAAGACATGCGCCTCTTCGTCTCTGGCTCCGCCCCGCTGCTGGCGGAAACCCATATCCAGTTCGAAACCCGCACCGGCCACCGCATCCTCGAACGCTACGGCATGACCGAAACCAACATGAACACCTCCAATCCCTATGACGGGGAACGCCGGGCGGGCACGGTGGGCTTCCCCCTGCCCGGGATTGAATTGAAGATCACCGGCAGTGATGGCGCGGCCTTGCCGCAGGGCGAAGTCGGCCAGATCGAAGTGCGCGGGCCCAACGTCTTCAAGGGCTACTGGCAGATGCCCGAGAAGACCCGCGAGGAGCTGCGCGAAGACGGCTTCTTTCTCACCGGTGATCTCGGGCGGATCGATGACGAGGGCTATGTCCACATCGTCGGACGCAACAAGGATCTGATCATCTCGGGGGGCTACAACATTTACCCCAAAGAGATCGAACTGGTGCTCGACGACCAGCCCGGCGTCAAGGAAAGCGCCGTGATCGGTGTGCCCCATGCCGATTTCGGTGAGACGGTTCTGGGCGTCTTGGTGGCAGAGACGGGCGAAGACCCGGATCTTGAGGCCATCAAATCCGCTGCCGGCGCCAAGCTCGCCCGGTTCAAACACCCCCGCAAGCTCATCATCGTCGACAGTCTCCCACGCAACACCATGGGCAAGGTGCAGAAGAACCTTCTGCGTGAGAGCTATAAGGATGTGTTCGCCTAACGGCCGGGACGCTGTCGCCTATCCGTACTATCCGTAGGGCACGACCTTCTCCGCACTGATCGTATAGCCGATATCGGCAAGATCCGTGGTCAGACCCGTCGTGCCAAAGCGCCCCGTGACGATGACTGGCTCAAACAGGCCACTGCGTTCGTACGGGGTTTCGGCGGTCACCAGAATCAGTTGATTTGCCGGTGGCGGGGGCACGTGGATGCAAGCGCCGACATAGGGCACGAGGATGAACTCGGTCACGCCGGTTCCGTCGTAGCCGATGGGAATGATAAATCCGGCCAGCCGCACGGTCTGCCCGTTCCAGTCGGTGCGCACGCCGGTTGAGGCCGGTTGCTGTTAGGCCAGGCTGCCCTGGTCGTGCTGAACGATGCCCTGAAGCATCTTGGGCACAGGATCTGCCCCTTCAGGAATCAGATCTTCCCAGGACAGATCGACTACATCACTGGCCCGGGCAGAGCCTGCGACGGCAGAAAAAGCGAGCGTTGAGAGAACCAGACCCCGTCGGGTCGGAGTCGTGAGCTTGGCCATGGGTTATCCTTTCGAGCCCAGCTTACCCTCTCTTGCCTGTGCCAAATAGACGGCAATCGGAAGGAAATCCGCCGAAGACTTCACTTTTCCGTCTGCGACCACCCGATCAAGGCGCTCTGCCTGCGACCAGTCCGAGCGCGATGAAAACTGCCGGGCAATCCCGGCGGCAGCCGCCGGCTGGCTGTTCAGCAACATATCAAAGGCCGCGCCAATCCGCGCACGCAGCGCCTCCGAACCAAGCCCGGCATGTATCGCCATCGCCTCGACCACCTGTTCCACCGGTCCAAGCGGCTGATCCGGCCGGGAGAAAAACCGCCGTTCCAGCCAGGCCACGCCATCCACCCCGTCGAGTTCCACAAGCGCGGTCGCAAAAGCGCCGAGATATCCAATCTGGGGGTCGTCGGAAACCTCCCCAAGGTATCCCATGATTTCGGCGCGCGCGATGTCGGACCCATCCAGACCCAGCAGCAAGACCCGGATCGGCTGGGTGGCGTATCCGCTGCGCGTCCAAAGGTTTTGTGCCAGAAGGCCCGCATCCGGCACCTGACCGTCCAGGCTCTGCAGCAGCGCGTAGGGCACCTTGTCGACCTCCTGCAGCGCCAGTGTCCGCAGAGCCGGGTCAGGATGATCCAGGAGCGCGGCAAAGACCTCAAACCGGGCCTCTTTATCGTCTTCTCCCCAGGTTTGCGCCTGCTCCAACACCGGTCGCAACGCCGCATCTATGACCGCCACCTCGCGCCAGTCGTCATCCGGAACGCGCGCAAACAGAACCGAGGTGGAGGGATCAAACGGCGCGCCGGTATCAATCCGCATGGGCAGGGCATCCTGCGCGGAGCCCCGCAGCACGTCGGTGACCTCATAGAGAAACGGGTTGCGCGTGTTCGGGCGCGCAAGGACCAGATCCCTGGCCGCCACAATGCGATCGATCACCGTGGGCGCCGGGGCATAGGTATGAAAGGCGCAGGCGCGCGCCGACCCAGCGCCGGCGGCCAATAGGGCCGCAGCAAAGGCCAGCATCCGCAGAGGATGTCGCACAGCCCGCATCAGTCGAACGGGTCAATCCGGTCGGCCACAACGTGGTAGCCGGCCTCGGCAATGTCGGTGGTGCCGAATTTGGCCTCCAGCGGGCCGGACACCCAAACGGGATCCCACAGATCGAGCGATGGCCAGGGCGGGTCAGCCACGACAATCACCAATTGGTTGGGCGGCGGCGGCGGGACATGGATGCAGGCGCCGACATAGGGCACCAGCAGAAACTGTGTCACCCCCTTCAGTCCCGCCTCCAGCGGCACAATGTAGCCGGGCAGCTTGATCACCTCGCCATCGAGTTCGATATTGAGCCGCAGCGCATTGAGGTCATAGACGGGTTTCCAGATGTCATTGACCACGTCGATCTCGCCGTCTCCGACGATCTGGCCATAGGGCACGCCCGGCGGGATCAGGTCATCCCAGGTGATCTGGCGGGCGGTTTTGGCGGCAACCGGGGGCGCGCTCAGGATGGCTGCGGCACCCAGACCGAAGGCGCGACGGGATAGGGTCATGGTCTGCTCTCCTCGGACTTGGATCTGTCGGGACACCTGGCTCATATGCGCACCATCATACCGTCGGCCAGCGACAAGCGGTAGGCGCGCAAGGCGGGCAACAGGCTCACCAGGGCCGCCGCGCCGATCACAGCCAGTAAAACATATGTTTCCTGCAGGCTCGGGGCATCGATGGGCAGCCAGATCCCAAAGGCCTGATCGACCAGGGGCCGCACGATCCAGAGCGCGCCATAAAGCAAGACCATGCCGACCAGCGCGCCGATGGCCGCCATCGCCGCCGCCTCGGCCACCAGAAGGCCGACGATCACCGCCGGGCGCGCGCCCATCGCGCGCCAAATGGCCATCTCGCGGCGCCGCTCGTTCAGGCTCGAAAAGATCATCGCCATCAGGCCAAGGAGCGCGGTCACCACGACCATGGCAGAGACCCCGATCAGGGCCGTTTCCGCCACACCCACGATCTGCCACAGCTCGCTGAGCGCCACGCCGGGCAGGATCGCCAGCAACGGTTCTTCGGGATAGGTGTTGATCCAGCGTTGCAGGCGAAAGATCTGCAACCGGCTTTCAACCCCGATCAGCGCGGCGGTGATTGCAGAGGGCGTCAGATCCATCTCGCGGATCACCTCCACCGGTGTGACCACACCGCTCTTGGCCCCGCTTTTCCAATCGACATGGATGGCCTCGATGGCCTCCATGCCGACGATCACGGTCCTGTCGACCGGTGTGCCGGTCTTGGCAAGAACACCCGAAACCCGAAACGGCTGGTCGTCATGTTCGGTGAAAGACGCCAGCCCATGGGCCACAACGATCGGATCGCCAACCTCATAGCCCAGTGTCGTCGCGACATCGGCACCGATCACCGTGTCATAGAGATCGTTCAGACCGCTGCCCTCGGCATAGGCCAAAGACCGGCCGCCGCGATACTTGTAGCGTTCAAAGAACGCCGGCGTCGTCCCCATGACCCGGAACTGTTTGTGGCTGTCGCCCAGCGAGATCGGCACGATCCAGTCGACCTCCGGACGAGCGGCAATGTCCTGATAGCTCTGCCAGGTCACGTTGTTGGTGGCATTGCCGATCCGGAACACCGAATAGAGCAAAAGCTGCACGGAGCCTGACCGCGCGCCGACAATCAGATCCGTGTTCGAGATCGTGTCGGCAAAACTCGCCCGCGCGCCTGTGCGCACCTTCTCAACGCCAAGGTACAGCGCAACCGAAAGCGCGATCGCCAGGATGGTCATGCCCACGGTCAGGGCGCGCGCCACCAGCGAACCAAGCACCAGACGCAGGATCATGCCGCCGCCCTCTCGACCTGCGCAATGTCTTCAAGCCGCAAGACCCGATCAAATCGCGCGCTCAAACGGTCGTCATGGCTGACCATCAGAAGCGCCGCGCCCGCAGCCCGCAGCTGGTCGAACAGAACACCCAGAAAAGCATCCTGGGTTCGGGCATCCAGGGCCGAGGTCGGTTCATCCGCCACGATCAGCGGCGGCTGCCCGATCAACGCGCGGGCCACGGCGACACGCTGCTGCTGCCCTACGGAAAGCCGGCCCGCAGGCCGCGTCATCACTTCGCCAGGCAAGCCCAGCGCGGTACAGAGCCGCAGCGCTTCTCCTTCGCCCGCCCGGGCGCGCCGCTGTGGCGCAAAGCGCAAGGGCAGGTCAATATTGTCACGCACCGAGCCATAAGGCAGCAGGTTGAACTGCTGGAAGATCACGCCGATCCGCTCGGCGCGAAACCGATCACGTGCGCCCGCGCGCATTTGCCCAAGGTCGGCTCCATCGACGGCGATCCGCCCTGTTTGAGGCGCCAGAATGCCACAGACCAGCGACAGCAGCGTCGACTTGCCGGACCCGCTTTCGCCGAGCAACAGAACGGTCTCTCCGGCCCGCATGGACAGCGCCGGGACACTGAGACCAAAGCCATTGCGTCCGGGCCAGCGGAAAGAGGCATCCTCAAGTGTTAGCGCCGCCCCGCTGCCCGTCATTGGTCACATATGCCCGGCGAGGCTCAGCGGACCTGACTGGCGTTCGACTTCAAAGGCATGGGCGCCTGTGTCGGTAACCAGCTGGATCTCAAGTTCCTGCGCGTTGGGGAAGCTGCTGAAATAGGCGAAGTCGATCTGATCCGCCGCCGACATGTCGGAACAGGCGACAACGTATTCCGCGTGGAATTCCGAGTGCGACCCGCCGGCTTCAGCAGCGTCGTGGTCATCGTGATCGTCATGATCGTCGTGCTCCGCTGCGTGGTCCTCGTCGTGATCGTCATGATCGTCGTGGTCCGCAGCGTGGTCCTCGTCGTGATCGTCGTGATCGTCCGCATGGTCCTCGCCATGATCGTGATCGTCTTGATCCTCTTCCCCCTCGATTTCCAGCTCGGCGCTCGCTTCGACGACCGTGCAGCCAGCGGCATCAGGCAGAACGAACAGCGAAAGTGGCGCTTCCAGAGTCTCCAGAGCGGCGGCCACCGTGGCTTTGTCCGCCTCTGCTTCAGGTGCATATTCAAACCCGACGATGTCGGCGCCGGGCACATGCAGTTCCATGACCATCTGATCGCCTTCGATGGCGATATCCAGTTCACCAACGCCGTGTTCGTGGGCGCCCAGTTCGCGGGTTTCCTGCGCCGTTGCCTGCGCGGCAATCAAGGCAAGAGCAGAGACGGTGACCAAAGCCAATCCGGTGACGTTCATGACGAATCCCTTTCCGCGTCGCGCTGGACGCTAGCACATGGGCCGCACGCAGGGACAGCCGGGCCCGGAGCGGCGAGTTACATGAAAAGTTGTAATGTTATAACATCACACCCGCAAGGCCGACGGCCGTCGCCTGCCGGCATTTCGCCATTGGGGACATACGGGCCGTTTTACGCGGCGACGCGCAATCCGGCCTGCCGGGACAGATGATCGGCCAGCCTGGTGGCAAGCGCGGTGATCATGAGCGTCGGATTGGCGTGACCGCTGGTCGGAAAGACCGAGGCGCCGGCCACGTAAAGATTGGCCATCCCATGAACCCGGCAATCTGCATCGACGACGCCGGTCGCGGGGCTGTCGGACATCCGCGTGGTGCCTGCCGAATGCGCCATGTCGATGATCGAGATCTCGCCGCCGTCGCGGATCCACGGGGCCAGTTCAGGCACCGGCAGCGCCGCGCGCCCGAACTCTTCGGCGATCATCGCACCAAACCGCGCCAGCGTCCTGCGCTCCATATCTCCCACCTGCCAGCGCACTTGCGGCAGCGGCTGGCCAAACCGATCCGTCTCGGCGCTGAGCCGCACCCGGTTCGCCGGGTCTGGCGCCTGCTCGCAAACGGCCTGAATGTCGAGCCCCACAAGCTTGTGAGGCATCCCACCCGTCAGGTACTCCTCGGCCGCAAAGCCAGGGCGAAAGCGCACCACTTGCTCAACGGCAAAACGCGACAGGCTCTTGGGCACAAACCGGCTTTGCACCGCCATCCGCCCCATGCCCTTGGCCACCAGACCCGGCGAGCGCAGCACGGCGCGCAGGTCCTCCAACGCGCTGTCGCTTTGCCGTTTGACCAGCCGTTTCAAGGCCGGCAGCGGATCATCGGCGGCCCGCTCGCCTGGCATGAAGGCGGCGCAGTTGAGCAGACCCTCGCGGGCCTGCGTCTCTGCCGTGGGTGCGAGACCGCGCATATACATCGTCGCGCCACGATCGGTCTTCAGGCCAAAGAATCCATAATGTTCGGACATCCGCGCGATGTCGGCTTGCGCGAAACCGCCCACCACCGCGCAGGGATGATCCATCAGACAGCGTCCGACCTGGTCGCGTGTATTGCCGATCCCATTGGCATGGGTCGCACGCGACGCCAACAACAGCCGCGCATTTTCAATCGCGCTAGCGGCCAGGACCACGGTCTGCGCCGCGATCTCCCGCGTCCGACTGGCGGCATCCGCCACGCGCACGCCCCGCAACTGGCCACCATCGGGATGACAGAGCAACTCCAGCACCGTCGCGCCGGTGACCACCCGGGTCTGCGCGGGCGGCGATTTGAGGAACTCCTGCCCGCATTGCATGACGTCCATCGGCGCGATGGTGGACCGCGCGAATTGCCAGAAGAACGACCCCAGGATGGCGCGATCCGGCGCAGGCTGTGGCGGGTCACGGTGCATGAGCGCCCAGAGCGCATCGTCATAGCAGTTGGGCCCCAGGTTCAACGCCCCCGCCGCCCGGTCCAGCGCATCGCCAAGATCTGCGCCGCTGATCGGCCAGCCGCTGTTGGGCACCCAGTCGCGTTTGGCGAAGTCGAGCGCATCAAAGGCTGCAGACTTCCCGGCCCAGGATTGCGTCGACCCGCCAAGGAGCCGGCAGCGCACCCCATAGCCCTGCGTGTCATGACGCCAGAGCGTGGTCTGATCACCGTGGTATTGCTGTCGGCGCGCCTCTTGCGCGGGACTCCAGTTGCCCGCTTCCGTGCGCACCGCATTGAGCGTCTCGGCCTCCGGGTCTTCTGCCAGCCCGCCGCTTTCGACGATAAGGACACGCCGTCCGGATCCGGCGAGTTCCCGCGCCACCGTCAGGCCGGCCGGACCTCCCCCGATGATCAGAACATCGCTCGACAGGTCTTCTTCGTCGGTGACGTCTGCCAAAGCCCGCACGGTATCTGTCATGTCAGATCCCCACCTGTTCAAAGCCTTGCCCGCGCGCGCGCATCTGACGGTCACGGCCCCGCAGCCGCCAGGATCCACCCTTCTTGCGCAACACTTTACCCACCCGGGTGACAAAAAACCCCAGCCGGTCGCGCAGGTTCAACGGCACGATCTCGTTGATCGGCACCGAGGAGGGCGAAAACCGCTCAAGCACCGGAAAGGGATAGATGGAATAGAGTGGCAGGCCGGTTTTCCAGAACTCATCAAGCGCCAGATCCCAGGCGGTATCGACCTGCTGGCAGGTGTCGAGGATCCGCCGGGCGCCCTCTTTGGAGACGATATACGCCTGCGTGCCGGACGGCGTCGTGTGATAGCGGATGATCGCTCGATCATAGAAATAGCTGAGTTGACGGGCGGCCCGGTGATACATGCCGTAAAGGCGCATGTAATGGATGTCTTCGGCCGCGCAGCGCTCCAGCAGCCTGTCCATCGGAAAGGCCGAGTCCAGCTGCACATCGTCTTCCAAAACCATCAGATAGTCGCTGGATCCGGTTTGCACGAAGTCCAGCAGGACGGCATAGTGGCTCGACCAGAGCGCCACCTGCGGGCCGGTCAGATCCCGGCCATAGGTTTTGCGCACGGCGCCAGGGTCAAACCGCAGCGCCGGACATTGCAGGCTTGTGTGCGCCTCAAAGAACGACCAGGGCACATCCAGCCCGGCCAGTTGACGTTCCATCCAGACCCGGCGTTCTTTGGCGCTCGCCAGGTTGATCACCTTGATTTCCAGACGGATGGCCGCCACCTCGCGCAATTCGCTGCCGGGCATGTGCTCCTGGATCATGCCACGGCCCCGCGCAGCGCCGGAGCCTGCCGGGTCACGGCGCGCCGCAGCGCACGGCGGCGCCAGTACATCACCGGAAGCGGGTATTGCGCCCCAAGCGAGACCCGGCAGGTCCGCGCCAGAATGTCGAGAGTGCGCGCATAATCGTCGATGTCATGGGTGATCTCGCGATGCGCCCATTTGTAGGGGTCCATCTGGGGATGGAAGCTGCGCCGGGCGAGCACCGCCTCCCAATTGCGGAACACGTGGCGATCGGTGTCCAGAAGCCGTTCGACACCGGCCAGTTCGCCAAAGGCCTGCGCCTCGCTGGCCGCGTCGAAAATGACCGACAGACCGACCGCGGAGTCAGGATCGTTATGTGGCGACACCTGACAGCCCCGCGCCCCGTCGAAGGCGGCCCTGACCACGCTATGGCGGCGGCGCAGACGGGTCATGAGCGGATCGAGCCTCGGGAGTTGTGCGCAAAGCATCGCACCGGCCAGCTCTGAAACCCGCAGGTTCATCGCCGAAAACACCGGTTCATCTGTCGCCTCAAGACCGCGAATGAAATTGCCGGGATCGTGATACATCTGCGCGCGCACATGATACCGGTCATCTTGCGTCAGGACCGCGCCAGCTTCGCCCGCTGTCATGTTCTTGTGGTGATTGAAACTCATCGCTCCCAGATCACCGATGGTGCCCAGAGACTGGCCCTTGTAGGTCACGCCCACGGCCTGACAGGCGTCTTCGACGACGATCAGCCCGTGATAGCGGGCGATCTTCATGATCGCGTCCATGTCACAGGGCAGGTTGAGCATATGGACCGGCATGATCGCTTTGGTCCAGGGGGTGATCTTGGCCTCGATGTCGGCCGGATCGATGGTCAGGCTCTCGTTGATATTGACCAGCACGGGCACGGCGCCCACGGCGAGCGGAGCGATGGCGGTCGACACCCAGGTGTAGGCCGGAACCAGCACCTCATCGCCCGGCCCCACGCCGGCAGCGGCCAGCGCCGCGATCAACGCGCTGGTCCCGCTGTTGACCGTAAGCACATGGGCCACGCCCAGCTTTTCGGAGAAGGCGGTTTCAAAGCCCTCAGTCATGCCTCGCTCACCCTTGCCGTACCGCAACAGGCGGCCGTCCGCCAAAACTTTGGCGAGCGTAGTGAATTCTCTCAATCCGATCTTTGCCATGGGCAACTTCCTATCGCGGCCACGCGCTGCGCAGCCATAAGTGATCTCAGAGCATCGGCTCGATCACGCGCCAGAGACGGTCTCCGGCAATGGTCCATGTCAGCTCCGCGGCGCGCGCACGTCCGCGCGCGTCGAGGGTTTGACGTTTCTGTGGATCATCCAGCAGATGGCGGATGCTTCCGACCCACTCTGCAGCATGGGTCGGGGTCACAAGTTCGGCGCCCGTTCCGCAGACCTCCGGGATCGCCCCGCCGCGTGCCGCCACGGTGGCGGTGCCGCATTGCATCGCCTCCACCGGTGGCAGTCCGAAGCCTTCGGTCTCGGAGGGAAACAGAAAGAGCGTCGCCGCCTCATAGAGCGCCCGCAGGTCCGGGT
>JBCDEC010000104.1:0-15267 GCA_039179965.1 Pseudomonadota bacterium | reverse complement strand
GGTTGATTTACGTGCCCTTGCCGACAAAGGCGCTGGCAATGCCCGGCCGATTGCCGCCAGAGGCGGCGGAGCTTGGCTATGATCCCGAAGTGGCCGCGTCGGTCTATGACGGGCTGCTGGCGCAGTTGCGGGGCGCGGGCATAGAGACACTTGATGCAAGACAGGCACTGCGGCGGGTCGATACCGCCGGGACGGTGCCGGTCTACCGCACGGACCCCCGTCTGGCGCCCGGCGGCGTCGAGGCCTTGTCGCTCGCTCTGGCCGATCTTCTGGGTGGTGGATCGGGCGAAGCGCGGGCCGTTGCGGTGCGAGCGGACAGAGCCGCTGACGGCGAACGCCCGCTGGCCTCCCCCATGCGGACAAAGTTGCAAACGCATTGCCTGTCGCAGGTGCCGATGCCTCTTCTCGGGCAAGGCGACCAACCGGTGTCACGATCTTTGCACGCCGCCCGGTCGGATGCACAACCTGCACCGCAGGTGGCGCTCGTTGGCAGTGAGATTGCCGTCGATCCCGCCTTGGGCCTCGCTGACCGCCTCGCGGCGCGCTCCGGTCTGAGCGTCGCGGCGTCCATGGTGGCGGGCGAGGACCGAAGGGCGGATGCCTTTGGCGCGATCTCGTCTTACCTGTCCTCGCCTGACTTCGAAAACGCCCGTCCCGAGGTGCTGATCTGGGTCAATCCCGTCTGGCTCAACCTGTCACGATACGGCAGCCGGCCCCTGCGCGAACTGATCGCTCTGGCAGGGCCCCATTGCACGCGCCCGATCGCATTGTCTGAGACGGCGAACGGCGTGCGTGGCGTGTTGGGGGGCGATGTCGGCGCGCAGGCTGCGCTGCGGCTGGACAGCGGGGGAACCGCGCTGCGCCGGGTGGAGTTCCACTTCACCGCCGCCGATGGCGAGATCCGCCGGCGCATTGTCGACCGTCATCCCGAGCAGCATCCGACCAGCCGGATGGTTCTGCCGCTGGCGGGTCTTTGGCCGGAAGGGGCCACTTCGGTGGAGATCCTGGCGGATACCCCGTGGGGAGCCCGCCCGAGCCTGACCTTGTGTGAGGAGATCTGACCCATGGCGTCGCTGTCCAAGCTGTTGCGCGGCACGGTTCTTGCTGCCCTTGTCGCCACCCCGCTGGCGTCGCAGGCGCAGCCCAAGCTGCCGCCACTGCCGCTGACCTTCCTGCCCCCCGAGATGGCACCGCAGGACCTTTGTAACCAGCCGGACCTGGGCTTGGGCGAGATCGATCCAAGCATCGAAGGCGGACAGGAAGAGCTGACGGACCGCGACCGGATTCGCTTTCTGACGGCCGACATCCGGTCTTATCAGCGGCGCGATGCGGATCTGTACTTTGATTTCATTGACGCACTGATCACCAAGAAGGCCGGGATCGACGCAGAATTTGCAGGCGCCCAGGCGGCCTTTGCCCGGATCGATTTGCATGTCGCCGCCAATCGCTTCGATGCGCTGGCGCATCACGGTCTGATCGCCGATCTGGCGGGCAACACCGATCTGCTCGGCTACGGGGACCGGGTGCGGCTGGCGCAATACTACCGCATGGGCCTTGGCGTGCCCCAGGACCGTGCGCAAGCACAGGAATTCATTCGGCAGGCGGCCTTTCAGGGCAATGCCCGCGCCTTGCTTGAAATCGCCCATCTCCAGCGCCAGGGCCAACTGGTCGAAGGCTGGACCGCCCCGTTGGATTTGACCGTGACCATGGCCTTTGGCGGCATGCTCGGTGAACTGACACCGGGGGTGTGTGCTCATGCCGAACGGATTGCCAAGGAATACCTCAAGGGCGAACTGGTCGCCTTTAACCCCGAGGTGGCTTTGGCCTGGCGCCGGTTTGCCGCCGATCTCGGCGGTGCCGAAGCCGCTTGGCGCGTGGTTGAATTTCACCTCGATGCCGCACCGGACCGTCAGGACAATGTCGAGATGCGCCACTACCTGCGCCGCGCCGTGGGTCTCGGGCGGCGGTTCACGGATGGTGAGTCGGATCGGCTGATCGCTTCGGGCAAAATTGCGCCACAGGACGTCATTGCGATCCTGGGGGACAATATCCGCGCCACCGGCGGGCGGTCTTCGCTCGTGCCGTTCCTTGAACTTGGCATCAATATTGACGGCCGGACAGCCGATGAAGACGGCCTCTATGTGCAATACCTGCGCGAGATCGCTGCTCTGCCTCCGGCGCCGGGGGACGTGTTCACGCGGCTCGCCAACGAGGTTTCGATCCGCCAAGGGCGCTGGGCGGCGGAACCCGAGATCATCGCGCTGCTCGAAGAAGCCACCCGACGCGACGACCCCATCGGTATGCAGCGTCTGGCGCAACGGCTGGTGCGTTACCGCGACGATCCCAAACTTCTGGCCCTGGGCGAGGCGCTGCTGGTGGAGACGGTGGATCTGCACGGGTTGGCGTCGTCGATGGACCGGCTCGACGCGTTGTATCGTTGCCAGCGCAACGATGCGCCGCGCCTTCAGGAGGCGCGGCACTGGCGCGCGGCATTCCATGCCACCTCGCACGGGTCGCTGCAGATGTCCGCAACGGATCTGATTGCCCTTGATCGCTACAAGGATCCGGAAGATCTGGCCCGGATTCAAAGCCAGGCGCTGTCGGGACGACCCACGGCGCTCGCCGATCAGGCGCAGCGGTTGCAATCGCAAGAGCAACCGTCCGTGACGGCCCTGCGCTACTGGGCGGACCGGCTGGACAATTCCGATCAGGCGCTGGAAGCCTTTGCCGAGCTGCAATTCGAACTGGCGACCAATCCGGTGGAGCGCGCGCAGGCAGTGGAAGTTTTTCGCCGGGTTTATCTAAACAATGGCGTGACCACGGCGCTCGATCTGGCCATTGCGCTTGTGGAAGACGATGGCCGCGACCCTGAGATCGCCGCCGAAATCGTCGATCTTCTGACGCGCGCGGGCAATCGCGGCGAAGGCGCCGCGATCCGTCTGTTGGCGCGCCTGCACTCGGATCGCCCCGAAGTGGAGATCTACGCTCAGTTTGCCCAGGTCATCGAGGCGCGCGGAGACTTTCTGGCGCTGATGTTCGCCATCCCGCATATCCCTCAGGCGCGGCTCGATGATTACATGGATCGCGCGGTGTCGCTGATGACATGCGGCACCAAGGACATCGACGAGCTGGGCGATGCCTATGCCATCCGTCAAATGCCCGAGATGTCCTACCACTGGCGCCAGATCGGTCTGACCATGGAACATGGTCACGTCCTGTCCAAGCTGCGCCTCTCCGACCCGCAGATGGAGGCCTATGACAGCGGCGTGGCCCCTGGCCCGGTGCAGGTTGTCGCGCGGGCGCAGGCCGAGGGCGCACCCTTCGCACATCGCCGGCTCTTTCTGCTGGCTGTCGATGCGGATCGGGTGTCCTACGATCCCAGACAGGCCGCATCGGAACTTGTGGCCGGGGTCGGGGCAGGGGATCTGGGCTGGGCCTTGTCGGCCTATCGGATGGCCGGTCCGGAGGTGCGCGAGATCCTGTCGGAAACTCTTGATGTGGTGGCATTGCTGCAGACCGGGGCCGACAGCGGGGACCGCCAATCGGCCTATGATCTTGGTATGATCCTGCGCGACACGGCCAGCGTGCCAGATGATCTGGCACGCTCGGCCCGTTGGTTGCGGGTGGCTGCGGATGCCGGCCATGACGACGCGATGTTCGAACTGGGTTTTGCACTTGGGTTCGGACTGGGGATCGGCCAGGATGTGCCTTCGGCGCTGGACTGGCTTGACCGGGCGGCCACATCCAATCATCCAAGAGCCGAAGATCTGGCCCATATGCTGCGGGTCGCAAACAACTAGAGGGTTGGACATGCGCATTGGTCGGCTGCTGGCCCTGGGTTTCATCTGTGCGCCACTGCCGGTCTGGGCCTGCGCCCCGCCAGCCGACCCGGTGCTGTCGCTGGACTTCGAGAGCCGCTACGATCCTGACGATACGGCGCGCGCCACCCCGGACGCAGACCGGCAGGCGGCGGCGGAGGCCGCTTTGGATCCGCTCGATGCCTTTATCCGCGATCTCTCACAAGGGTTGAACGCGGCCCTGTCCACTGACACAGCGGCCGATCAGGCAACGCAGGCGGCCTGCCTTTTGACCCAGATTGGCGTCTGGGCTGCGGCCGACGCCCTGTCTGATCAGGCCACCGAGACGGTTGCGCTGACCATCGGATCGCGTCTGTCGGCCCTGGCCCTTGTGGCAACGCGCGCTGCCGGGATCGTGCCGAACCACCCCGATCTGCCTGAAATCCGCGACTGGCTCTCGCGCCGTGTGACCGCGCAGATGACGTTTTGGGAAACCGCGCCCGACCGCGCCGGACAGAACAATCTGCGCGCCTGGGCCGCCCTGGCTGGCGCGGCAACGGCGGGTCTGGTGGAGGATCCCGTGATGCGGGGATGGGCCGCCTGGTCCGTAGCCTACGTGCTCTGTAGCGCCAGTGAGGATGGCAGCCTGCCGCTGGAAATGCATCGCGGGCGCCTGGCCCTGCATTATCAACTGCATGCGCTGGCGCCGCTGACCACGGCCGTCTTGGTTCTCAAGAACCAGGGACTCGACCTGACACAGCGCTGCGATGACGCGCTCAGCCGGGCCGTTCGGTTTGCGCTGTCGGATCTTGGGGATGGTCAGAAGTCAGCCAGCCATTCCGGTGAGGTCCAGAGCTTTTTCGACGGATCCGATCAGCTGGAAGCCTGGCAACTGGCCTGGCTGGAAGCCTATCTCAAGCTCGACCCCAATCCGCAGATCCTGGCGCTGGCGGACCCCTTGCGCCCGCTGTCCTATTCCAAGCTGGGCGGCAATCAGACACTTTACTGGCAGGCCAACTGATTTTTTGGCGCGGAACACGCGGCCGGTCTCGACAGCCGCGGGTGGCTGCGGGCAACCTGATCCCATGCAGCACACAGAGGCGCTGATCGCGCGCATCCTCGGTGACAGCCGCCGCGTGACGCTGATCGCGGCCCCGGCTGGTTTTGGCAAGTCGGTGCTGGCCCGGCATCTGGCAGCGCGGCTGGACGCAGAGCCGGTTCGCGACCGCCCCGGCGCCTACGACGCCACCGGATGGCGCCTTCGGGATTGTCCGGTCGATGCCACCGATCTGGAGAACACCGACCGCCTGGTGATCTTTTGCCGCCCCGACCAGACACCCGAGCGGCTGGCCCGCGCCCGGCTTTACGGGGACGTGGCCGAGATCCCGGCCTCAGAGCTCTTGTGTCCGCAATCGGAATTGACGGCCGCGCAATGGGCCGTCTCAGCAGGATGGCCTGTATTGGCTGGCGGTGTCGTGCCCCGGGCGGAGGTTCTGACGGCGTATCTGCGCGAGGATGTGCTCTCGGATCTCTCCAGCGAGGTATTGATCGCGGCCATCGCGGGGGACATGACCTCGCTTGTCGATCGTATCCCGCCGCTCAAGGCGCCGGACGACAGGCTCTCGGGATGTCTTGAGACAGCGATCGAGCAGGTTCTGACGGACCGCGCATTGACCGGGGGTGCGGGCGCGCTTGACATGCTTGAGGCCCATCCCGGTCTCGCTCTCCGGCTGATCCGGCGCGCGCTTGATGCCGGGGCGCCGGGGGTCGCTCTTCAGCTTTTGACTCAGGCCGGCGGATGGTTCTTCTTCTATGCCGTGCCGCCCGATGTGTTCGGGACGGTCATCCGCGCCATGCCTGCGGATCTGGAGGATCCGAGCGGAACGCTGATCCTGTCGCGCACGCTTCTGGCGCTCAAAGCGGGTGAGACGGCGCTGGCCCTCCGGCTGTTTACAGATGGCTATGGACACCGGGCGCTGGATCTGACCCACGGGCTGACCCCGGACGGGCCGGTGCCGCTGCATGTCCAGGTGTTTCGTCTGGTGATCCTGATCTACGAAGATCTGCCGGTCACCGAAGATCTGGTTCAGCGCATCTTGGCCTTGCTCTCCCGTCTGCCCTTGGAGGCACATGTGCTGCGCGGGTCCTGTTACAACGCGCTTCTGGAGCTGTTCCTGAGGCAGCGCCGCTATCCGGAGGCCGAGGATGTCGCCTTGCGCGCGGCCGAGTCCTATGAGCGCGGCAATGCGGCGCTGTTGCGGTTCTATATTGCAGTGCACGGGACGGTCATGCGCCTGTTGCGCGGGCAAAGCGGGGCCGCACAGCCGGAACTGGACGAGGCGCGGATCTGGCTCGGCCGGGTGCCCTTTGACAGCCCCAGCGATGCGCGGATCCTGCGGCTGATCGAAGCCGCCATCCAGTTCGAAGCCGGCCAGCCGGCGCAGATGCTGACGTTTTTGTCCCGGGATCTGGACGATTTTTCGGGTGGAGAAACCTGGCCGACCCTGGCGGAACTGGCTGTCCAGTATGGCGCCCAGGTACTGGCCGAACAGGTCTCTACCCGGGCTGCGCTGGACTACCTCGACCGGTGGTGGGTGCGGCTTGCGATGAACCGGCAGTTTCGCGTGCTTCTGGATCTGCGCAAGGCGCAAATCCTGCAAAGTGCCAACCGGTGGGGCGATGCCGCGCGCGCGCTGGCGCCAATTCCGTCGGGGATCGATCGGGTCTGGATTGAAAGTGCGGACACCGCCTTCGCCCGTTTGGCCACCCGGGACGAGATCATGCTGGCCCTCTGCTGGCTGCGCCAGATCGCCTATGAGCATCCGCGCCTGCCCTATCTTGGGCGCAAGATGGGCTACATGGCGGCCAATACCCGTTTGACGGGGCGACAGCGCGTGGCCCTGGACATCTGGCGGGCGCATGTGGCCCGCCAGACCCGCGACGTCTTGCAGATGCGGGCCTTGTTGCGCGGGGTGTTTGACACGGCGGTGCGCGACAATGGTCTATCGGTTCTGTCGGAGGAATACGTGTTTCTTGCGGACCTGTGGCGCGATGCCAGCACCTCCGCCTATCTGTCGGCCATTGGACCGGCGCGCGCCGTGATGCGCCGGCTTGAGGAAAGCCGTTTGCCCACGGGTGCTGAAGCCGCCCGGGCGCATCTGACCCGGCAGGAGTTCAAGGTACTTCGACTGCTGACCGACGGTGCATCCAACAAGATCATTGCCCGTCAACTGGGAATCGCGGAGCCGACGGTGAAATTCCACCTCAAGAATCTCTACGGCAAACTCGGCTGCGCGCGCCGGAACGAGGCCGTTCTCGCGGCCCGCGCGCTCGGCTGGGTGGGATAAACCTATCCCTTTTGCATCCAAACCCATACGAAGCGTGCCTTGAGCCAGAACACATCTGCCGCTCATCATGTTGCAGCAACGGAGGACCCGGCATGCTGCGGCAGATCCTGGAAGGCATCATCCAACGGATAGCGTCTGTCCTGCTGGTGCTTTTCGTGCTGTCTCTGATGATCTTCGTGTTGGCCCGTGTGGTGCCCGGAGATCCGGCGCGCATGGCGTTGGGCCCTTCGGCGACGCAGGATCAGGTGGCCGAGTTGCGCGCCGAAATGGGTCTGGATCAGCCGGTGATCGTGCAATACGGGCGCTATGTCGGCAACGCGTTGCGGGGGGATCTGGGCAAGTCGCTGGTCACCAACCGACCCGTCACTGACGATATTGCCGAGTTCCTGCCCGCCACGCTGGAACTGGTGATCGTCACCGTTCTGCTGATCTTTGTCGTGTCTGTGCCCCTTGGTGTCCTGACCGCGCGCTACCGGGATCGATGGATCGATAACCTGGGCCGGTTCTTTTCGCTCTTTGGGGTGACAATCCCGTCCTTTCTCTTTGCTGTCGGGTTGCAGTTGATGGCTGGCACGTTCTTTCCCAACTGGCCGATCCTTGGTCGGGTGGATTACCGCCTGAACGCGCCGGACGGCCCCACCGGGCTCTTGTTGATTGACAGCCTCTTGGGCGGGCGGCCGGATGTCTTCGTCGATGCGGCCCAACACCTGGCCTTTCCGGCGTTGGCGCTGGCCATGGCCGGGATCGGACAGATCACCCGCATTACCCGGTCGGCGATGATCGAGAACCTGCGCAAGGATCATGTGCTCACGCTGCGCAGCTTTGGCGTACCCGAGCGCGTGGTGGTCTTCCGCTACCTTCTCAAGCTGTCCTCCATCGCGCCGCTGACCATCATGGGGCTCGAATTTGCCTCGCTCATTGGCAACGCCTTTGTGGTGGAGATGGTCTTTAGCTGGGGTGGCTTTGCCTCCTACGGGCTCACCGCGATCCTGCAAAAGGATCTCAACGCGCTGATGGCGGTCGTGCTGATCTCGGGTCTGTTTTTCATCTTCGCCAATCTGGTGGTGGATCTTGCACTCAGCCTCATCGATCCGCGCTTGCGCCTGCGGGGCGCGCCATCATGAGCGAGGTCCAACTCACCGCCGCTTACATGAGCTGGTACCGGTTTTCGCGAAACCCGGCGGCGATCATTGGCGGGTTCATTGTGCTGTCGGTGCTCTTTATGGCGGCCTTGGCGCCCCTGATCGCGCCTTTTCCGGATCACGTGGGCTCGGTTGTCGACTTTCGCAACCGGCATGCGCCGCCATCGGCCGAGAACTGGATGGGCACGGACAAAGCGGGCCGCGACATCTTTTCGCGCACGGTCTTTGGCTTTCGCGTCTCGCTGCTGCTGGTCTTCGGGGTTCTGATCGTCGCTGTTCCCGTGGGGGCCATCCTGGGCATGTGCGCGGGCTATTTTGGCGGCTGGACCGAAAAGATCATCACCGGGTTCACCAATGTCATGCTGGCAATGCCCCCCCTGGTGATGGCGCTGGCTGTGGGCAATGTGCTGGAGCCCACGCTGATCAATGCGATGTTTGCCATCACGCTGCTGTGGTGGACATGGCATGCCCGGCTGATTTACCGGGTGACCGTTTCTGTCGCCAACGAGGATTTCATCGAGGCCGCCCGTCTGGCGGGCGCCGGCCCCGGTCACATCCTGTTCCGAGAGATCCTTCCCAACTGCATTGCCGTCATTTCGGTCAAGACGACCTTGGACGCGGCTTTTGTCATCCTCTTTGGCGCCACGTTGTCCTTCCTGGGCTTCGGGGTGAAACCGCCGACACCGGATCTGGGCTCGATGGTCGCCGATGGCCGGCAGTTCCTGCCGGAAAAGTGGTGGGAAGTGCTCGCGCCCGGTTTCGCCATCTTCTACGCCACGCTGGGCTTCAACCTGCTGGGCGACGGTTTGCGCGACATGTTCGACGTGGAGACCTGAATGGCTTTGCTCGACGTTCGCGACCTCAGCATCTCGTTTTCCGGCTACGGCCAGACCCGGCGGGTGTTGCATGACGTTGGCTTTTCCGTGGGCGCCAGTGAGCGGGTCGCGTTGATTGGGGAAACCGGGTCCGGCAAATCGGTCACGGCAAAGACGATCCTGGGCACCTTGCCCGGCAATGCGCGGGTCGATGGCGGCTCGGTGTGGTTCGACGGGCTCAACCTCTTTGAACAAGCCGAGTCAGATCGTGAAAAGCTGAAGGGATCCGCCTTTTCGATCATCATGCAGGATCCGCTGTCCTCGTTTAACCCGGTGTTCCGGATCGGGCAGCATCTGGAAGATGTAATGTATTATGCTGATCGGCGCAGGGGTGCGATCTCGTCCGCTGCCGACCGCAAGGCCCGGATCCTGGAGACCCTGCGCAAGGTGCAACTGGCTGATGCGGACCGGGTCTACAACGCCTGGCCGTTCGAGCTTTCGGGCGGGATGCGCCAGCGGGTGCTGATTGCGCTGGCACTTCTGCACCGGCCACGGATGCTGATCGCCGATGAGCCCGGCACGGCGCTTGATGTCACGACCCAGGACGAGATTCTGCGGCTGATCAACCGACTGGTGGCCGAGGAGGGGCTTTCGCTTCTGATGATCACACACAATCTGGGCGTCGTCCGAAAAACGGCGGACCGGGTTCTGGTGATGCGGCATGGCGAGATCGTCGAACAGGGCGCGCTGGATCAGGTTTTCGACGCGCCCCGGGCCGCCTATACACGCGATCTCATGGCTGCCGTGCCGCCGCTGTACGGTCCCGCCGTCACCGATCAGCCGGTCAGTTCCAAAGCGCCGATGGTGACGCTGAAAGGCGTGCGGAAGGTCTATGCCAAACGCAGACTCTTCGCCAAGGGGCAGGGGCATCTGGCTGTCGACGGCATCGATCTGACGGTCCGCGAGGGCGAGATCTTTGGGCTTGCCGGCGAGAGCGGTTCTGGCAAGACCACAGTGGCGCGGATGATCATGGGGCTTTTGGGTCCCACATCCGGAGAGCTCCATGTCGCAGGGGATCCGTTGCCCGGCGCGGTGCGGATGTCGCAGATCGTCTATCAGAACCCCGGCACCTCGCTGAACCCCAAGCGGACCGTGGCGCAGACGCTCGCTGTCCCGCTGGCCAAGACCGAGGCGCCCGCCGGCCGGCAGGATCGGATCGAAGAGCTTTTGAGCCTGGTGCGTCTGCCGGCTTCCTTCCAGTCAAAGTACCCGCATGAACTGTCTGGTGGGCAGAAACAGCGGGTCGCCATCGCCCGGGCGCTGGCCGCCAAACCGCGGTTGATCATCCTGGACGAGCCGACGTCGGCCCTTGATGTCTCGGTCCAGAAAACGGTGATCGACCTGCTTCTGGACCTGCGCGAACGGCTTGGTCTGACCTACGTGATCATCTCGCACGACTTGTCTTTGATGCGGAATTTCTGTTCGCGCATTGCCGTCATGCTCAAAGGCCAGATCGTCGAAGAAGGCACCCCCGCGGAGGTGTTCGCCCAGGCCCGACATCCCTACACCCGCGCTTTGATCTCGGCGATCCCCGTGCTCACCGCGGCAGAGCAAGCCCAGAAACCCATCGTGAGCGAAGCGGACCGTGCACAATTCCTTGTGCCGTCCAGCGGGTCCACGGCGCCGCCGACCGCGGCTGAATGAACGTCAGAGGAGACAGACGTTGCTAAGACTTGGAATCGATGTAGGCGGGACGAATACCGATGCGGTCGTCATGGACGGCGAACGGGTGCTCTCTGGGATAAAGGCGCCGACCTCTTCGGATGTGACAACCGGCGTCGTTGCGGCGATGGACGGTGCGATTGAGGCCGCCGGTATTGATCGCGCCGCGATTGGAAATGTCATGATCGGCACGACCCATTTCACCAATGCCGTGATCGAACGGCGTCATCTCAGCCAGGTGGCCGCCGTGCGTCTTGGGCTGCCGGCCACCGCCTGCCTGCCACCCACGGTCGATTGGCCGGAGGATCTGAAATACGTGGTCGACCGGCATGGCTATCTGGTCGGTGGCGGCTATGAATTCGACGGGCGTGAAATTGCGCCGCTGGATGAAGCCGAATTGATCCGCATCGCCGGCGAAGTGCGTGACAACGGGCTCAAGGCGATTGCCGTCACCTGTGTGTTCGGCCCGATCAACGCCGATATGGAAGACCGCGCTGTGGCGATCTTTGCCGAGCACTGTCCCGGCGTGCCGGTGGTCAAATCCACCGACATCGGGCGGATCGGCATATTGGAGCGCGAAAGCGCGGCGATTATGAACGCCTCGCTTCTGGAACTGGCGGACAAGACGGTCTCGGCTTTTGGTCAGGCTTTGCAGGATGCCGGGATCGTTTGTCCTTTTCACATCACACAAAACGACGGCACGCTGATGGCGGCAGAAACGGTCAAGCGCTTTCCCGTGCTGACCTTCGCTTCCGGTCCGACGAATTCCATGCGCGGCGCGGCGTTTCTGACCGGCGTCAAGGAAGCGATTGTGGTCGATATCGGGGGCACAACCACCGATGTGGGCGCGCTGCATCTGGGCTTTCCGCGCCAGGCCGCAACAGTCGTGGATGTTGGTGGCGTGCGCACGAACTTCCGGATGCCGGATGTCTTCTCCATGGGGCTTGGCGGCGGCAGCCACGTGACGGACGAGGGCGCCAAGGTGGGCCCGCAATCCGTGGGCTATCGCATCACGAAAGCCGCTCTGGTGTTTGGTGGCGACGCGCTGACGGCCACAGATATCGCCGTTGCAGGCCGCAAGGCCGAGATCGGCGAGGCTGCAAACGTGGCGGGACTGGCGCCCGGAATGGTTTCGACCGCTTTGGACACGATCACCCGGATCCTGGAAAATGCCGTCGAGCGCTCTCGGGTCTCGCCGGATCCGATCCCGGTGATTGCGGTTGGCGGCGGCTCGATCCTGATGCCCGATCAATTGGGCGAACTGGAGGTCATCCGCCCCGACAACTTCGCCGTGGCCAATGCCGTCGGGGCGGCGATTGCGCAGATTTCCGGTGAAGTGGACCGGGTCTTTGCCCTTGAAAAAGGGCTCACACGGGAAGACTGCCTCGCCCAGGCCGAGGTCGAGGCGACCGAACACGCCATTGCTGCGGGTGCCGCCAAGGACACGATCCAGGTGATCGAGCGCGAGGATGTGCCTCTGGCCTATCTGCCGGGAAATGCCACGCGCATCCATGTCAAGGTCGTGGGCGAGATGGAGGCGCGTCATGGGTGAAATCGCCACCACCAAAGATCTGGCCTATGACCCGGCCGATCTCTGGGTGCTCGACTTCGATGACCTGCGCGCGTTGGAGATCGGCTCGGGCATTCTCGGCACCGGCGGCGGCGGAAATCCGTACATCGGGCGGCTGAGGGCCGAACAGGCAATACGCGATGGCTTCAAACTGACTGTGCTGCCGCATCAGAAGATTGACAACGACGCGCTCTGTATTTCGCTGGGCGGCATCGGCGCACCGGTTGTCGGCGTCGAGCGGATCCGCGAGGGGCGCGAAGGCATCCGCTGTGTCCGGGTCCTGGAAGAACACCTGGGCGTGCGGATGGATGCTGTGGCCTGCGAAGAGATCGGTGGATCGAATGCCATGGAGCCTCTGGTGGTTGGCGGTTTCGCCGGTATCCCGGTGCTTGATTGCGATGGAATGGGCCGGGCCTTCCCCGAGATGCAGATGACCACCTATTCCATCTATGGCCACCGCTCGACCCCTTCGGCGATGTGCGATGTCCACGGCAACGCGGTGATTTTTCAGCAAGCGGCCTCGGAGCTGTGGCACGAACGGATGGCGCGGGCCTGCGTGGTCAGCCAGGGTGGCGCCTCGACTCTCGCCTCGGCGCCCATGCGCGGCGCTTTCGTCAAACAATTCGGCATTCCCAACAGCTACACACAGGCGGTCGGCCTGGGTCATGCGGTGATGCGGGCGCAAAAGGCCAATCAGGATCCGATCGCCGAAATCTGCCGGGTCGAAAATGGACGTATGCTGTTCACCGGCAAGATCACCGACCTCAAACGGCGCCTGACCGGCGGTTTCGTGCGTGGCGACGTGCAACTGACCGGCATAGACGCCCATTCAAGCGAAACCGGATCTGTGTTGCTGCAAAATGAGAACCTCGTATTCTTTCATGATGGCGAGATGGAGTGCTGTGTCCCGGATCTGGTGCTCGTGCTCGACATCGATACGGGTGAGGCGATCACGACGGAGATGCTGCGTTACGGCCAGCGTGTCGCGATTGTCGCTTTGCCCTGTCACGACCTGCTGCGCAGCCCGCGCGCGCTTGAGGTCGTGGGCCCGAAGGCGTTTGGGCTCGACCTCATTTACACGCCGCTGAAGGAGGACTGAGCCATGAGCTATCAGGTCACCGCGCAGGATCTCGAGGCTGTCGCCCTGGGCGGCGCATTTCTGGGCACCGGAGGCGGGGGCGATCCTTACATCGGCAAGCTGATGGCACGCATGGCGCTGGAGGACCATGGGCCGGTGACGGTGCTTGATGCCGATGAGGTCGCAGACGATGCGCTGTGCGTGCCGGTCTTCATGATGGGCGCACCCACGGTGATGGTGGAAAAACTGCCCTCAGGCGATGAGATCCTCAAAGCGCTCTCAGAATTGCAACAATTCCTTGGGCGCGAAGCCACGGCGCTGATCTGCGTTGAAGCTGGCGGCCTCAATTCCACGATCCCTTTCATGGTCGCGGCGGCCACCGGTCTGCCCTTGCTCGATGGCGATGGTATGGGCCGGGCCTTTCCAGAGCTGCAAATGGTCAGCTTCACACTGCATGATATTGCGGCGACGCCGCTGGCGCTGGCCGATGACAAGGGAAACTCAGCGCTCTTTTCCACCATCGACAACACCTGGACCGAGCGTCTGGCCCGGGCGGTAACGGTCGAAATGGGCGGCGCGGCGCTGGTCGCCGCGTATCCCATGAGCGGAGCGCAGATGAAAGCGTCGCTGTTGCGCGGGACAATGTCCCTGATTCAGGACATCGGCAAAACGATCCAGTCCTGCCGCGCCCGTTCCGAGCATCCCGGCGCCGCTCTGCGGGCCAATCTCAACGGGGTTCACCTGTTTACCGGCCGGGTCGTCGATGTCGAACGCGTCACAACGGGTGGCTTCGCACGGGGCACGCTCAAGGTCCGCGGCGTCGAGGATTTCCATGGCCAGGAGATGATCGTGCGCTTTCAAAACGAGTTTCTGATCGCCGAGACAATTGAGGGTCAGGTGTTGTGCTCCACTCCCGACCTGATCTGCGCCCTGGACGCGGATATGGGCATGCCCGTTACCACCGAACAGCTTCGCTATGGACTGATGATCGAACTCACTGGCCTGCCGGCCGATCCGCAATGGTGCACGCCCGAGGGCATCGCGCTCGCCGGACCCGGCTATTTTGGCTACGACCACGCATTTCATCCGTTGAACGGATGAGGGGAAGGGCGCGCCCCTCCCGCGCCCGCTGATGACAACAGGGACCACGATGACACAAACAAAACGCCTGCTCGCCGCTCTGGCCGCCACAACCATGCTAACTCTTCCCGCCTGGGCCGAGGTCGCGATCACCGTCAATGCCACGCAGGTTTTTGGCACGATCGATCCGGCCAAGGTCAATGACTATACGGAATTCATGGGGGCGGTGAATCTTTACGATGGCCTCACCACGCTGGACACCTCGGGCGCGATTATCCCGCAGTTGGCGGAAAGCTGGGAGGTGTCGGAGGACAATCTGACCTATACGTTCACGCTGAAAGAAGGCGTAACCTTTCAGGACGGTTCGCCGGTCGAAGCATCGGATGTGGTCTATTCAATCCAGCGGCTCCTGGAACTGAACGAAGGCCCGTCCTACCTCTTCACCGGTCTGATCGATCCCGCTGCCGTCGAGGCCGTCGATCCCACGACCGTCAAGATCGGCCTGACCAAGGTCTTTGCACCCTTCATCACCACAACGCCGCTGCTCTTGGTTCTCAACGAGGAAGCGGTGAAGGCGGCGTCTGAAGCGGAATGGGCAGAGGATGCCGTTGGCTCGGCCAGTTTCGGGGCCGGCCCTTACAGTCTCGCCAATTGGAACCGGGGTTCGGAAATGGTGATAGAGCGCTATGACGCCTATCACGGCGGCTGGGACAAGG
>JBCDEC010000103.1:0-15422 GCA_039179965.1 Pseudomonadota bacterium | reverse complement strand
TCCAAATCCCGCCGTAACAACCGTCGGGCCCATGACGCGCTCGTCGCGGCGAACCCCAACGAGTGTCCGGAATGCGGCGAACTCACGCGTCCGCACCACGTTTGCGGCGCGTGCTGTCACTACAACGGCCGTGAAGTTATCGCGATGGCCGACGAGGTCGAGCTGGAAGACGACGCAGCGTAAGCGACGCGGGAACGGGCGATTGAATGTCCGACACAACGGATAACACCAGCGCACGTTCCGACCGAACCATCCTTTCTGTTGACGCGATGGGGGGCGATTTGGGGCCCTCTGCCGTGGTGGCTGGTCTGTACTATTCAGCAAAAAAGAACCCTGACATCGGGTTTATCCTGCACGGGCCCAAGGCCAAGCTTGAGCCTCTGGTTGCCAAACGCAAGATCCTCAAGGACATCTGCGAAATCCGCGACGCCCCTGACGTGGTGTCGATGGACGACAAACCCAGCCATGTCATCCGCAACGGCAAAGAAAGTTCGATGTGGTCAGCACTGGAATCCGTGCGCAAGGGCGAGGCCACGGTTGCGGTCAGTTGCGGCAACACGGGCGCGTTGATGGCGCTTTCGATGATGCGGCTGCGCCGGTTGAAAGGGGTCACCCGGCCTGCCATCGCCGTCTTGTGGCCCTCACGCAATCCGCAGGGCTTCAACGTCATGCTCGACGCCGGCGCCGATATCCGCGCCGATGCCCGCGATCTGCTGCAGTTTGCACTGATGGGCGCGTCCTATGCGCGCAACGGGATGGGTCTGAAACGGCCGCGGATCGGGCTTCTCAACGTCGGCACCGAAGAAAACAAAGGCCGCCCGGAGCTTCAGGAGGCGCATGAGTTGATCGCCCGCTACAGCGAGTCCGCGCAATACGACTTCCTCGGCTTTGTCGAAGGCGGCGATCTGCCCGGTGACGTGGTCGATGTGATCGTCACCGATGGCTTTACCGGCAATATCGCCCTAAAGACCGGTGAAGGCACCGCCGCTCTGATCCGAGATCTTTTGGGCCAGAGTTTCCGCCTGTCTCCTCTGTCGCGACTGGCCGCCTTGCTGGCCTACACACCGCTGCGGCGGCTGCACAAACGCATTGATCCGCGCCGTGTGAATGGCGGCGTGTTTCTGGGTCTCAACGGCACAGTTGTGAAGTCACATGGCAGCGCGGACGCCACCGGTGTGTCAGCTGCGGTCAAACTGGCCTTCCAACTTGCACAGTCAGAGTTTTCGCAAAAGGTGGCCGCACGTCTTGCATCCGTAGACCAGCTTGACCATGATGCCCAAGCCGAGCGTGGCATGGATCACGAGTATGGAATAAAAGGGCAAAACTAACAAATGGTTAGCCGCGCTGTGGTTCAAGGTGTCGGGCATTATTTGCCCAGCCGTATCGTCCCCAACAGCCATTTTGAGAGCTTTTTGGATACGTCGGACGCGTGGATTCGCACACGCTCGGGTATCGAACGCCGCCATTTCGCGGCCGAAAACGAAACGACATCAGAACTCGCGACCCGAGCCGCCCGCGCGGCGCTGGAAAATGCCGGCCTGCAGGCCGAAGACATTGATGCCATCATTGTTGCCACGTCGACCGCCGATCTGACCTTTCCCTCCGCCGCGACCATGGTGCAGGCCGAACTGGGCATGACCAACGGCTACGCCTTTGACGTGCAGGCGGTCTGCGCGGGGTTCATATTTGCGCTGGCCAACGCCAATGCGCTGATTGTGTCGGGTCAGGCGCGCAGAGTTCTGGTTATCGGTGCCGAGACGTTCAGCCGGATCATGGACTGGACCGACCGCGCGACGTGCGTGCTTTTCGGAGACGGCGCGGGCGCGCTCATTCTGAGCGCCGGAGAAGGTGACGGCACGTCCGCGGACCGGGGGATCTTGTCAACGGATCTTCATTCCGACGGACGGTACCGCGACCTGCTTTACGTCGATGGCGGGGTAAGCACCCAGACGACCGGACATCTGCGGATGCAGGGCAATCAGGTCTTTCGCCACGCCGTTGAAAAACTGACCGCGACGGCCCGGACGGCCTTGGACAAGGCCGGTCTGACAGCCGCGGATCTGGACTGGATTGTGCCGCATCAGGCCAATATCCGCATCATTCAGGGCACCGCAAAAAAGATGAACCTGCCGATGGACAAGGTGGTGGTGACGGTCCAGGACCATGGCAACACCTCCGCCGCCTCGATTCCAATGGCCCTGTCCGTGGGCGTGGAGCGCGGAGAGATCAAATCGGGCGATCTTTTGGTGACCGAGGCGATTGGCGGCGGTCTGGCCTGGGGCGCGGTGGTTCTGCGCTGGTGAGCGCGGGCGGCGGCACTCCCGAAGACCCCTCAAAAAAAATCGGTCATCTATTGCCAAAACAGCTCGCTGCAATTGGTTGATATTGACAGGTAAAATTGCTTCGCCCTATCCTGAAAAAAAAGCGGGGAAGGTTATGGGAGAAAAGACACTGACGCGGATGGATCTGAGCGAAGCGGTGTTTCGCGAAGTCGGTCTGTCGCGCAATGAAAGCGCCCAGCTTGTGGAAAGCATGCTGGAGCATATGTCCGATGCTCTTGTGCGAGGAGAGCAGGTGAAAATCTCGTCCTTCGGGACCTTCTCGGTCCGTGAGAAATCCGCGCGAGTCGGGCGCAACCCGAAGACGGGTGAAGAGGTTCCGATTCAGCCGCGCCGGGTTCTCACCTTCCGGCCATCACATCTGATGAAGGACCGCGTCGCCGCGGGCAACAAGTCCTAAGACAAGGCGTGGCCTGAATGGAAAAGTCGCCCGAAGCCTTTCGCACGATCAGCGAAGTCGCAGATTGGCTGGGCATTCAGGCCCACGTCCTGCGATTCTGGGAAAGCAAGTTCACCCAGGTCAAGCCGGTGAAGCGAGCGGGCGGGCGGCGCTATTACCGCCCGGCGGATATGCTGCTGCTGGGTGGCATCAAGAAGCTCTTGCACGAAGATGGGATGACCATCAAAGGCGTGCAGAAAGTGCTTCGCGAACAAGGTGTTGCAACAGTATCGGAGCTGTCGCAGGCGCTCGATGACATTGCCGTCAGCGGTGAACGGCCACGTCGGGCGCAATCTGTTGTGCCGTTTCAGAACCGGCCATCTCTGCTTGACAGCGCCACGCCGACCGATCGGGAAACCGAGCAGATCGATATGGCGCTTGACGGGCAAACAGCCGCGCCTCCTGAATCCGAGTCAGCGCCAGAGGCTGTTCCCGAGACCTCCTCGGAAACCACCACCACTGATGCGCAGGATGACGCGCCGGCCAGACCGGCCCCGGTGCCCAGCTTCCGGCGGCACACCACCAAGCGCGACGATCCCGCCGATCTCGACGCGCCCGCCCTGCCCGACGCGGCTGTCGAAGACCCTACGCCCGCGCCTCCGCCCGTCGCCGAAGACGATGTTGTCCCCCCCACAGAGGCAGAGCCTGTATCGGCAGACGCTGAACTGGACGCCGCCGAACCGGTCGAGTCTATACTCAAGGCCCCGATCGAAGAGACGCGCCCACCCGAACCGGCGCCAGTCCCGCGCCCTCGGATCGTCGACGCCCCCGACCCGCCAGACGAGTCGGACATTGCGGTAGACCCGGGCGTTCTTGGCCTTGCGGCAGCGTTGAAGCGCGTGCCAGACGCGGCGCGCCCTGAGCTTGCGGCCCTGACCGAAGCCCTTGATCAGTGGCATAAAAGCCAGACGGCTCGGCACAAAGCCCAATAGAATCGCGGCACGATTGGCGTGAGACTCCTGTGAAAATGCGATCCGGGACGGCAACCAGCCGGAGCAGAACAAGCCTCGTGGCCTGCATCGAAATCGCTTGGATTTTCGCTTGCCCCCGCGCGCAAAGTCTTTATGAACACTCAAACGTCGGGCTATGGCGCAGCCTGGTAGCGCGTCCGTCTGGGGGACGGAAGGTCGCAGGTTCGAGTCCTGCTAGCCCGACCAGATTTGCTGATCTCCGCCAGGATCGGCGCTCTCTTCACACAGATGTTCCGGCATAGAGGAGGACCCAACCGATGAGCGGCGTCCTGCCCGATGCGGATATACGAACCCTGATTTCAGACGGTGCCCTGAGCGGCAGCCCCGGAATTCTCGCCGATCAGGTGCAACCGGCAAGCCTTGATCTGCGACTGGGCGTCAAGGCCCATCGGCTGCGCGCCTCCTTTCTTCCCGGAAAAGGCGCCAGCGTGGCGGAGCGGCTGCGCGCTCTTGAAATGCACGAGGTCGATCTCTCCAACGGCGCGGTTCTCGAAAAGGGCTGTGTCTACCTCGTGCCGCTCATGGAGCATCTCGCGCTGCCAGACGGGATCTCGGCTGCGGCCAATGCAAAAAGCTCCACCGGGCGCCTGGATTTGCTCACCCGGATGGTGATCGATGGCGGGACTGAATTCGACCGGGTTCATGCGGGCTATCACGGGCCGATCTACGCCGAAATCTGCCCTCGGTCGTTTTCCGTTCTGGTGCGCCCGGGGATGCGTCTGAACCAGATCCGGTTTCGCGACGGACAATCGGTGCTGAGCGATCAGGACCTGCGGGCCTTGCATGATGCGACGCCGCTGGTCGATGGCCCGGCGCTGATCCAGGACGGGCTGGGGTTTTCGGTCGATCTGCGCCTCAGCGGGTCCAGCCTTGTCGGCTATCGCGCCAAACCTCATACCGGGCTGGTGGATCTCGACCGGATCAGCGCCTATGACCCTGCGGACTTCTGGGAAGAGATCCACTCAGACACCGGGCAGATCGTTCTCGATCCGGGTGCGTTTTACATCCTCGTGAGTCGCGAAGCGGTGCACATCCCCCCAGAGTTCGCGGCCGAAATGGCGCCTTATCTGGCTATGGTCGGTGAGTTCCGCGTGCATTACGCCGGCTTTTTCGACCCGGGCTTTGGCCATGATGCCGCCGGCGGCAAGGGCGCGCGCGGCGTGTTGGAGGTGCGCTGCCACGAAGCGCCCTTCGTTCTGGAACACGGTCAGGTCGTGGGGCGTCTGGTCTATGAGCGGATGGCCGCGCCGCCCCAGCAGCTTTATGGGGCGGGCATTGCCTCAAACTACCAGGGCCAGGGCCTGAAACTGGCCAAGCATTTCAAAGATCCAGCCATCGCCCGCGACTGAGCGTCAGGCCCCATCGCCGCGCCGGGCCATCTGCGCGGCCTGGCGCGCCTGCTGCGCTTTGGACAGCGGAGACATGGTCTTTGCCGTGTGCGCGGGCGGGGCAGCGGGCGGCACGGCCGGTTTGGCGCGGACGGCCTGCGCCTGTTTCGGCGCCGGCGTTGCGCGAGCCTGATCCACGGCCGCAGCCGGCGGTGGCGGTGGTGGCGGCGGGACATGCGGCGCAGGCTTCAGATCGGCGAGATCTTGCAGGGAGGGCGCGGCAGATGGGGTTGCGGCCGGACGCGTGGGCGGATTGGGCCAGCCGCGCGATGGCGCCGGTTCCATTGCCTCTGCTGTCTGTTCCGCATGATCCCACGGGCCTGAGTGCGGCACCGTCTGGCGCGCACCCTGCACGCGTTGGGGATTGTGTTCGGACCGGCGCGCGGGCGGAGGCGGCGGCGGCGTTTGGCGTATGTCGTCGACCGGCTGAGCCCCCTGATCCGCGGCGCGCCGCTGCGGCTGCGCGGCTCGCTGTGGTGCCGGTTGTTGCGGCGACGGCTGCTGTTGCGGCGCCGGTGCGGAGTTTTGCGGATTGGACATCCTGCCCGGCATCGGAATCCCGCCAGGCAGCCGCATACCACCGGGCAGTCGCAAACCGCCAGGCAGTCGCATCCCGCCGGTCCCGGCGCCACCCGCCTGACCGCCCTGATGACCGCCCGAATGACCGCCCGAATGACCGTCCGTCTGGCCTTTGCCCATAGCCTGTCCGGCGGCCCGAAGACCGGCCCGAATCCCACGGCTCATCAATTGGCGCATAAGGATGCGCGCAAACATATTGAGATATCTGTCCATCAGCCGCTCCTGTGGTTCCGAGCAGATATAATGTGTAATCGCGACGATTTCAGGGCAGAGATGCGCCGATCAGTCCTCAAACAATTCGCTTTGGTCGGCGTCGCCGGCGTCAAGCAGATCGTCATCGTCTTCATCCTCGCCCGCACCCGGCATGGGCCGGCTCTCCAGCAGCCCAGCCGCCCGCAGTTCTTTCACGCCCGGCAGATCCCTGGCGCTTTCCAGTCCAAAGTGGTCGAGGAAGTCCGGCGTGACCACAAAGGTCACCGGCCGGCCGGGCGTCATGCGGCGGCGGCCAAGTCGGATCCACTCCAGCTCCATAAGCTGATCGATGGTACCGCGTGAGACCGAGACACCGCGGATCTCTTCGATTTCGGCGCGTGTGACCGGCTGGTGATACGCAATGATCGCCAGCGTTTCCACGGCAGCGCGGCTGAGCTTGCGGGTCTCCACCGTTTCCTTGCGCATCAGGAACCCCAGGTCGGGCGCCGTACGGAACGCCCAGGCATCGCCCACCCGCACGACGCGAACGCCGCGGCCCTCGTAGCGGCGGCGCAGGTGCGCCAGCGCTTCGGCGGCGTCGCAACCATGGGGCATGCGCGCTTCCAATTCGCGGGTGGTGACGGGTTCGGACGTGCCAAACAGGATCGCTTCGACCATACGCTCCTGCTCGGCAATCGGCGGCGCGTCAAAGAGCGAGGCTTCCTCTTCGTCCAGGGGCGACACCATGGGCGAGTCGCTGTTTTCGCTCATCGCTCCTCCTCCCGGCGGCGCAATTCGATGGGCGCAAAGGTGTCGGACTGCCGAAGCTCCAGCTTGCCTTCTTTCGCAAGTTCCAGCGTGGCGGCAAAAGTCGAGGCCGTGGCCGAGCGCCGCCGCGCGGGATCACTGTCCCAACCTTCGGGCAAATAGGATGTCAGGTCCGTCCAGGTGCCCGAAAACCCAATCAGGCCGCGCATACGCTCCAGCGCCTCTTCCATGGTAAAGACCGCATCGCGGTCCATGACAAATGGACGAAATTCGTCACGCGTTCGGATCCGGGCATAGGCCTGCATCAGATCCAGCAGGGTCGCGGTATACGTCACCGTCCGGATCCGCGTGACGTCTTCGGGCAGGCCCCCGCGCAAAGATGTCCCGCCCCAGCCGGTCGCGCGCCATCAGCCGGGCGGCCGCATCCCGCATCGCTTGCAGGCGTTCCAGCTGGAAGGCCAGATGCGCCGCCAGTTCTTCGCCGCTGGGGCCCTCTTCCTTCGGATCGGGCGGCAGCAGCAGCCGCGATTTCAAGAAGGCCAGCCAGGCCGCCATCACCAGATAATCGGCGGCGAGTTCAATCCGCAGCGCCTTGGCCTGTTCGACAAAAGTGAGGTACTGGCGCGCCAGTTGCAGCACCGAGATCCGGCGCAGATCGACTTTCTGCGTTCGCGACAGGGTCAGCAGAAGATCCAGCGGACCTTCGAACCCGTCGACATCCACGATCAGCGCCTCGGCAGCCAGCCGGGTCTCGACGCTTTGATCGTCGGTCGCGTTCGTGTCGCCGTTGTCGCGTTCAATCATTGCCCGGCCTGCGCTACATGAGGGCGTCAAGCTCTGCCTCAGCCGCAGCGATGTCAAGCGGCTTGGCCGGTTGACGGGCCGCCAGAGCGCGCTCTGTACGGGCGAATGCGGCATCCGACAGCGGGCCCGCCGCGTCGGCAACAGCCCTGCGCGCCTCGAGCGGCTGATTGCAATAGAGCACCAGATCGCAGCCGGCCGCCAGCGCCGCCCGGGTGATGTCAGCCGGTGTGCCCGACAGCGCCTTCATCGAGCTGTCATCGGTCATCAACACCCCGTCAAAGCCGATATCCTCGCGGATCAGGCGGATCATCTCGGGCGAGAGCGTGGCCGGGTCGCTGTCGATCTGCTCAAACACGATATGGGCGGTCATGCCCATTGGAAGATCGTTGAGCGCCTGAAACGGCGCAAAATCCATGTCCCAGAGCGCTTCCGGATCTGCCGTCACGCGCGGCAGAACGTGATGGCTGTCCGACCGCGCCAGACCGTGGCCGGGCATGTGTTTGGCCACCGGCAGAACCCCGCCGTCCAGCAAGCCATCGGCCGTGGCGCGCCCGAGCGCGGCGACCGTGTCGGGGTCTTCCCCGTAACAACGATTGCGCAAAAAGGGATGTGTGTCCGGTCTGGCCAGATCGAGCATGGGCGCACAATTCGTGTCGATCCCATAGCCGATCAGGTCAGCCGCGATCAGCCTGGCGCGCAAATACATCGCGCGTTCGGCGTTGGCGCCCGCTGAGGCCACGAAATCCAGCGGCGCAGGCCATTGCCGCGCAAGGGGCGGCCAGATCCGCTGCACCCGCCCGCCTTCCTGATCGATAAGGATCGGGGCCTCGCGGCCCACCGCCGTGCGCATGTCATCACAAAGCGCGCGGATCTGATCCGCAGTGTCGATATTGCGCCCGAAAAGGATAAACCCGAACGGGTCTGCCTCACGGAAAAAGGCCGCCTCGGCCGCTGTGAGCCGCAGGCCCTCCGCATCAAGGATCGTGGCGTTGGGGCGGCCCATCAGGTCAGCGGGTCACAACCGGGATGCAATCGGTGCCCTCGGCCACAAGAGCCGAGCAGAACCGGCGCGCATCTGAGAGGTCTTCGAAACCCATCGCCCGCAGCCGATAGAATGTCCGACCGCCGCTGGCGGCCTTCTGCACCACGCGTGATTTGCCATCGAGGTAATCCGAAAACCGCGTCGCCAGCTTGTCCCACTCGCTGCGGGCAACTTCGGGGCTGTCATAGGCACCAAGCTGGGCCAGACGCGTGCCCGAGGTCAATGTCTCTGGATCCGCCTCTTCGACGGCAGGCGCCGACGTGTCGGTGGCCGCCGAGATCTGGGCCGAGACGGCCTCGGCCGTTGCCGTGAGCGGGCGCGGCACAGGGCGCGGCGAGGCTTTGACGCCAGGCGCCGCTGCCACTTCTGCCGCGGCCAGGTCGGTTTGTGCGGCCTCGGCTGCCGCCGCTGCCTCCGCCTCTGCCGCCGCCACAGCCGCGGGATCTTCGACCGGGACCTCGGGCCAATCCACATCCGGTGCCATCGCGGTCAGGCTTTCCCCGGCACCGGTCAGACCTTCAAGCGGATCAACGCCCTCGGTGAGTTGTTCGACCAGCGCGGCAATGGCGTTTTCATCGAGCAGTTCGGCGGGTGCGGAGTCATCCGTCTCTGCGGGCGTGGCCGCATCCGCGGTCTCATCGGCCACCGGCGCGTCAGCCGGGTCTTCCTCCGGCTCGGCCTGAATCACGGCCAGCGGCTGGTCTTCGTCTTTCAGCGACACCGGACGCGGCGCCAGAACCAGGCGGTCCGGGGTGGCTTCGGCCTCTCCCACGGCGGCGACAGCGTTGACCGCCAGCCCCTGATGATCTGCCGGGCGGCCGCCGGGGTCTTCGGGTTGAACCCGCATCGGCCCCTCGATTGCGCGCACCACGGGCACGCCGCTGACGTCGCGCATCATAAGTTTGTAACCCCAGATGCCGATGCCCGTCATAAAGGCCAGCGACAGGACCGCGCCCGCCACTGTCACCGCATGTCCGACCGAATGAGATGACCGCCCCTCTGACACGCCCATATCCGGCGTGAATTCCACGTCTGCCCCGTGTGCCATATCCGCCTCACTGCCCGTGCCGCGACTCTTGCGCGGACCGGTTAACTTGCCTCTGCCTCAGACCGGCGGGGGGATGGTTTTTATCGGGCGCCCATCTTGGTGTGGGTTCACCGCATCTCGTCCACCGGAGTTACGCCAAGAATACCAAGTCCGGCTGAAATAACAACGGCCACGGCAAGGGCCAAAGCAAGTTTAGACTGACTTGTGGCCGGATCGTCCTCCTGCAGAAACCGCAGGCCGGGTGTGTCATTGCCCTTGTTCCAGAGCGCATGAAAATCGCCTGCCAGTTCATAGAGATAGAAGGCCACACGATGCGGTTCATTGGTGCGTGCGGCAATCTCAAGCAGTCGCGGCCATTCGGCGAGCTTGCGGGCAATGCCGATCTCGGCCTCATGATCCAGAACGCTGACATCTGCCTTGGTCAAGGTCTCCATATCACAGGCAATCCCGGCCTCCGCCGCGCGGCGCAGCACCGATTGGACCCGGGCATGCGAGTACTGGACATAAAACACCGGGTTGTCGCGGCTTTGCTCCAGCACCTTGTCAAAGTCAAAGTCGAGCGGCGCGTCGTTTTTCCGGGTCAGCATGACAAAGCGCGTGACATCCGGGCCGACCCGCTCGACCACATCGCGCAGGGTCACGAAGGTCCCGGCCCGCTTGGACATTTTGAAGGGTTCGCCGTTTTTGAACAGTCTGACAAGTTGTGTCAGTTTGATATCGAGCGGCACTTTGCCGTCAGACAGCGCGGAAACCGCCGCTTTCATCCGCTTGACATAGCCACCGTGATCGGCGCCAAAGACGTCGATCAGGGCATCATACCCGCGGGTGATCTTGTCGTAGTGGTAGGCGATGTCGGGGGCAAAATAGGTCCAGCTGCCATCCGACTTCTTCACCGGCCGGTCGACATCATCGCCATGTTCGGTTGATTTGAAGAGCGTCTGTTCGCGCGGCTCCCAATCCTCTGGTGTCTTGCCCTTGGGCGGCTCCAGAACACCGTCATAGATCAGACCCTTGTCGGCCAGATCCTCCAACGCCGCCTCGATGCGCCCGGTTCCGTAGAGCGACTTTTCCGAATAAAACACGTCCATCTCAACGCCCAGCGCGGCGAGATCCTGTTTGATCAGTTCGATCATCGCGTCGGTGGCAAACTCACGCACATCTGTCAGCCAGAATTGCTCGCCTTTGCCGACATAAGCGTCACCCACCTTGTCCTTGAGCGCCTGCCCGACCTCGATCAGGTAGTCGCCGGGATAGGTCCCGTCGGGAAATTCCACAGCCTCGCCATGGGCTTCGAGGTAGCGCAGATAGACCGAACGGGCGAGCACATCGACCTGCGCGCCGCCATCGTTGATGTAGTATTCCCGCGTGACCTCGTAGCCTGCAAAATCAAGGAGGCTCGCCAGCGCATCCCCAAAGACTGCGCCGCGCGTGTGACCGACATGCAAAGGCCCGGTGGGGTTGGCCGAGACATATTCGACATTGACCCGCTTGCCCCGGCCCATTTCAGACCGACCATAGTCGGGCCCCTGCGCCAGAACCGATGAAAACACGCTCTGCCAGACAGAGGCCTCCAGCCGCAGGTTCAAAAACCCCGGCCCCGCCACATCGGCCGACACGATACGCGCATCAGCCGCCAGGCGCGGGCCAAGCGCCTCGGCAATGTCGCGTGGCTTCATTTTGGCGGGCTTTGCCAGCACCATCGCTGCATTGGTCGCCATATCCCCATGCGCGGCATCTCGCGGCGGCTCGACAGCCACGTTGTCAAAGCTCAGGCCCTGCGGCAGCGCGCCGTCGGCCACCATGGCCTCCAGCGCCTCGATCACCACGGCACGGATGTCGGCAAATAGGTTCATCGGTCAGCTATCCTTGTTACGGCAGGCGGTGTACCACCTGAGCCCCCGGGGTCAATTCCAGAGCCAGACCCGCATCACCCGACAAGCCGCGCATGTTCCAAAAGCGCAAACCGGTCGGTCATACCGGCGATGTAGTCGCAGACCAGACGCGCCAGTGTCGTCTCGTCCTGCGCCTGCGCCACGGCGACCTGCCAGCGCGCGGGCATCAGATCGGGGCGCTCCAGAATGAGAGGGAACAGGTCGTACACCACGCCTGTCACCTCGGTGCGTTTCTCCATCACGCGCGGCGCGCGGTACATCTGATCGAAGAGAAAGGCCCGGATTTCCTTGAGATCGCGCCACAGCGCGTCGGAGAAGGCCACCACCGGCGCGCCGTAGCTGCGGATTTCGGCCGCTGATTGCGCCTGTGCCCTCTCCAGCAGGGCCTGGGACGTGTCGATCACGTCGCTGACCATGGTGCCAAACACCCGCCGCAGAGCCTCGTGCCGGCGCCGCCCATACTCGAGGTCCGGGTAAAGCCCGTCCACCTCGGCATAGGCCGCGCCCACGATCGGCAGGCGGGCGACGTCCTCGTCCGAGAACAGACCGGCGCGCAGCCCGTCCAGAAGATCGTGGTTGTTGTAGGCGATGTCATCCGAAAGCGCTGCGACCTGGGCCTCCGCACTGGCATGGGTGTGGAGTTCGAGATCGTGGATCTCATTGTATTCAGCCAGCGCCCAGGGCAGATCGCCGGTCACCGGCCCGTTGTGCTTGGCCAGGCCCTCCAGCGTTTCCCAGGACAGGTTGCAGCCGTCAAAGCGCGCGTAATGCTGTTCCAGCTTCGTCACAATGCGGATGGCCTGGGCATTGTGGTCGAACCCGCCGTAGGGCGCCATAAGCGCGTGCAGCGCATCTTCACCGGTATGCCCGAAGGGTGTGTGGCCCAGGTCATGGGCCAGCGCCACCGCCTCGGTCAGTTCTCCGTTGAGCCCCAATGCACCGGCAATGGTGCGCGCCACCTGCGCCACCTCGATGGAGTGAGTCAGCCGCGTTCGGTAGTTGTCGCCTTCATGCTCGACAAACACCTGGGTCTTGTGTTTGAGCCGCCGAAACGCCCCTGAATGGATGATCCGATCGCGGTCCCGCTGAAAGCAGGAGCGAAAATTGCTGTGCCCTTCCGACACCAGCCGTCCCTTGCTGGCGTGCGGATCCGAGGCAAAGGCCGCACGCATGTCGGTCTCTCGTTCTTGTCGCCCGTTTCTGCGCTCTCTATATAAGTGTTGTCGCCTGTTGAAAACCGCGAGGGCCCGATCATGCAATTGCCTCCCAAAGTCACCGAACGCGCCTTTGCGCGCTTGGCCGAAATCGGAGCGGCGGATCAGGGCCAGGCCCTGCGCGTGGCCGTCGAAGGCGGCGGCTGCTCCGGCTTTCAATATGAGATCGCGCTCGATGCGCCGGCGGTGGATGACCTGGTGCTCGAAGGTCAGGGCCAGAAGGTCGTGGTCGACACCGTCTCCCTGCCCTTCCTTGAAAACGCCGTGATCGATTTCAGCGAAGAACTGATCGGCGCGCGCTTTGTGATCGAAAACCCGAATGCCACCTCCTCTTGTGGATGTGGCACATCGTTCTCGCTCTGATCTGAGGGTGCACCCGGCCGCAGGACGGCCGGGCGCCTTGGCTTCGCTTTATGGATCTGTGCCAGGGCGGGGACCCAGGCTCAGAAGGGGGCGTCGTTCAGACGCCGGGGTGAATTGATCCCAGAGCAGGAACAGACCCGAGCCCACCACAATGGACACGCCCAAGACCGTTCCTGCCGCTGGAATTTCGCCGAAGAAGACTGCACCGAGGACCACCATCCACACAAATTGCAGGTTCATCAGCGGGGTGACAACGTACGCCGCCAGGCGCCGCAGGGCGATCACGAGGACCCAGCGCGCGAGGAACAGGAAGCCGGCATAAGCGGCAACCCAGGCAAGATCTGTCAAAGGCATCGGCACCCAAACGAAGGGCAGCGCCAGAGCCATGACCAGGCACAGCGCGGCATTGGGGTAAAAGACCTGCGCCAGCGCATTGGTCTCAAACCGGCCGATATATCGCGCCATAACCATTGAAAACGTCCCCGAAACAGAGGCGAGCAAAGCCCAGGCGTGACCTGAAGTTGCGCCCGCAAAGCCCTGGGGAAAAAGACATAAAACGCCCACGAACCCGGCGGCCAGCGCGGCCCAGGCGGCCGGGCGGACATGCTCGCCCAGGATCGGGCCAGACATCAGTCCGGCCAGGAGCGGCATGAGACCGATGAACAGGAAGACCTCGGCAAACGGCAGCAGGCGGAAGGCCTGGAAGAATGCGAAAGCCGCCAGCACCGTCGCGCCGGAACGCAGTGCCATGGCAAGCGGTCTGGTCGTGCGCAGCCCCTGCTGTTGGCTTGGATGGCGATCGGCCAGAAGGCTGAGCCCCATAACCATCAGCCCGCTCAGCGCATACATCTGCGGCGCCGCGTAGCCGCCGGCGATCAGCTTGGTGATCGCATCGGCTGACGAGATGAACCCGGTGTAAAGGACGACGAGCCCTGCCCCGGCAAAGGCCAGCCGGGGCGCTATGGTTTCAGCCAGGCTCATGAGGCGAACCCGCGCAGACCGGTGCGGGCAAAACCGGCGAAGAAAGCGTCGAACTTGTCGGTGCTTTGCTCGGCCGAGATCAGCACGTCATAGCCGTCTTCTTCCAGATTGTTTGCAACGAGATCGCGCATCGCCTGCCAATCCGCCGAGCGGCGGTCGTCAAGCCGGAACAGGCAATCCGAAAGCTGCCGCAAGGGGCCTTGCGACCCACGCACTGCATGAAAGGCCATGGCGCCTTCAAGGACGGGGCGCGCAAAGGACGGGCGATCCGCGCATGCAAGCGCCCAGTTGGACACGAAGTATTCGTGATAATCGTCGTTGGGTGAGATCTGCGGCCCGTTTTCGATGACGAACCGGTCCGTGGCGTCTGCGATCCAGGCTTCCCAGATCCCGGACGGTGTGCGCCCGGCGTAGCGCAGGGCCACGCAGATTTCTGCCAGCAGATCGGCGTTCTGGTCGAGGTAGGCCAGAAGCCCGGCATATTCGAGCGATGTGATGGCCGAGTCTGACAACTGCGGATCCTCGCGTCCGTAGGCGCTGAGGTAGAAGACGATATGTGTCAGTTCATAGGCCGCCTTCTTGTTGGGCAGCTGGAAGGTTTCGCAGCGGTCGATAAAAGAGTGGAGCCGCTCGGTCAGCCCGGTATCACTGGCCAGAGGGTCTACGCCGCGGCGCAGCATCAGGCGGCGCGCTTCGGCGCGCTGCAGATCCGACATTTCCGCTTGTGCCAGACCTTCGCGCGCGGCCCAATCGACCAGCTGCGCGCCCTTGTCGCCCTCAAGGCCCAGATCTTCGAGATCCAGACAGATCGAGAGCAGGAACCGGTAATATTGTGGAAAGAACTCCAGGCGTTGGACAACACGGTCATAAAAACCGCGATGGGCGTCCAAGGCGTCACTGGGAAGCACCCGGCCGGTGCATTCCAGAATGTTGAGAAGCTCCGCGTTTTCCTTGAGCCAGAAAACATCGTCGCCAAATCGGCGCTCACTGGCGAAGCTGTTGAGCAGTGCACCCAGGCGGGCACCTTCGGCTTGCCGCCGGGACGGGACGTTCAGACGAATGACATTCGACATCTGGGATTTCCTTTCTGTAGAACGGCGTTCCTCGAACGCCCCGTTACCCGGATCAACGTGCGGCGCGGATTAGCTGCCGGACGAGAACATGTGTATGGCGTCGCCGTCGGTGGTGGCAGCGGCCTTCACAGGCGCGGAACCCGAGGAGAACATCTGCGTGCCTTCGCCGGTGGTGGCGTCAGCCGATGCGACCGGAGCCGAACCCGAGGAGAACATCTGTGTGCCTTCGCCGGTGGTGGCGTCAGCCGATGCGACCGGAGCCGAACCCGAGGAGAACATCTGTGTGCCTTCGCCGGTGGTGGCGTCCGCTGATGCGACCGGAGCCGAAC
>JBCDEC010000102.1:0-15473 GCA_039179965.1 Pseudomonadota bacterium | reverse complement strand
TCGAAGTTCTTGTAGACGCGGTGGCCAAAGCCCATCAGGCGGAACGGGTCGTTCTTGTCCTTGGCCCGTGCAATGAACTCAGGGATGCGGTCGACGGTGCCGATTTCCTTGAGCATCTCAAGGCAGGCCTGATTGGCGCCGCCATGGGCGGGGCCCCAGAGGCAGGCAATGCCGGCTGCGATGCAGGCAAAGGGATTGGCCCCCGACGAGGAGGCCAGACGCACTGTCGATGTCGAGGCGTTCTGCTCGTGATCGGCATGCAGCGTGAAGATGCGGTCCATCGCGCGGCTGAGAATCGGATCGACGACATATTCCTCGGCCGGCACGGCAAAGCACATGCGCAGGAAGTTCGAGGCATAGTCAAGATCGTTGCGCGGATACACAAAGGGCTGACCCAGGTGATACTTGTAGGCCCAGGCCGCAATCGTCGGCATCTTTGCGATCAGTCGGATCGAGGCAACCTCGCGCTGCCAAGGATCCGAGATGTCGGTCGAATCGTGGTAGAAGGCCGACATCGCGCCGACGACGCCCACAAGGATCGCCATCGGATGCGCATCCCGGCGGAAACCACGGAAGAAATTCAGCATCTGTTCATGCAGCATCGTGTGATTGGTCACCCGGCCTTCGAAATCTTCCAGCTGCGGTGCGGTCGGCAATTCGCCGTAAAGCAGCAGATAGCAGACCTCGAGATAATGCGATTTGGAGGCCAGCTGATCGATCGGATAGCCCCGATGCAGAAGCTCGCCCTTGTCGCCATCGATAAAGGTGATCGTGCTCTTGCAGGCCGCGGTCGATGTGAACCCCGGATCATAGGTAAAGATCCCGGCACCGCTGTAAAGCTTGCGGATGTCGACGACATCGGGACCAGCCGAGGGCGAATGGACGGGCAGCTCGTGCACGGAATTGTCGAACGTCAGGCTCGCGACTTTATCGGTTTGGGTCATGAAGTTCCCTCCTTGCAGGGGCGGGGCCCACGATGGTCCCGCGCGCGTCAGAGTTCGCGCCGTCCGGCGCAAACCCGCGTGGTTCGGAGCAGCTGTTAGGCTGCCGCGTCAGAGACCCGGGCGACCGTCTCCTGTTGCCCGAGCACCATCATCATATCAAACACTGACGGGGTCGCGGCCCGGCCTGCCAAGGCCGCCCGCAGAGGAGCGGCCAGCTTGCCGAACTTTGTCCCCTGAGCCTCTGCGAAGCCGTTTAGGGTGGTTTCCAATTCTTCTCGGGACCAGCTAGCACTTTGCAGATGCGGCGTCAAATCGCGCAGCATACCACGGGATACCGTATCGAGCGCTTTTTCCGCCTTGGGTTCCGGGTCTATTGGACGGTCGGTTAACACGAAGTGTGCTTTTTCAAGAAGTTCGGGAAAAGTCTTCGCGCGGTCTTTCAGACAATAGAATGCCGACTCCAGTGCCGCGGCTTTTTCATCAGACAGCGCCGGCTGACCTGCGGCTTGCTGATAGGCCACGATCTCGCGCCGCAGTGCGGCATCATCAGAGACGGCCATGTGCTGGCCGCACAGGCTTTCCAGCTTCTTGAGGTCAAAGCGCGCCGGGCTCTTGCCGATTCCGTCGAAATCGAACCAGTCGATGGCCTGGGCATCGGAGAAAAATTCATCGTCGCCATGGCTCCACCCGAGCCGGGCAAGGTAGTTGCGCATACCCGCCGCCGGATAGCCCATCGTCTGGTATTCCTGTGCGCCAAGCGCGCCGTGTCGTTTCGACAGCTTCTTGCCGTCCGGCCCGTGGATCAGCGGGATATGCGCCCAGACCGGCACCTGCCAGCCCATGGCGTCGTAGATCATCATCTGGCGGGCCGCGTTGTTGAGATGGTCGTCCCCGCGGATCACGTGGGTCACGCCCATGTCGTGGTCATCGACAACCACAGCGAGCATGTAGACCGGCGTGCCATCGGCGCGCAGCAGCACCATGTCGTCCAGCTGATCGTTGCGGATCGTGACATCTCCCTGAACCTGATCGCGGATCACGGTCTCTCCGGTCTGGGGCGACTTGATGCGGATCACAAACGGCAGATCGGGATAGGTCGCGGGATCCGCATCGCGCCAGGGCGAGCGAAACAGCGTCGATGTTCCGGCGGCGCGGGCGGCCTCGCGAAACGCGGCGATCTCCTCCTGGGTCGAAAAGCACTTGTAGGCCTTGCCGGCCTCCAGCAGCACATGCGCGACCTCGCTGTGGCGCGGGGCACGGTCGAATTGTGAAATCGCTTCACCGTCGTGATCGATGCCGAGCCAGGCCAGGCCCTTGAGAATGGCCTCGGTGGCCTCGGGCGTGGAGCGCTCGCGGTCGGTGTCCTCGATCCGCAACAACATCTTGCCACCGCGCCCGCGGGCGTAGAGCCAGTTGAACAGCGCCGTACGCGCGCCACCGATATGGAGAAATCCGGTGGGCGACGGGGCGAAACGGGTAACGACAGGAGAGGGGTCAGCGGCTGGCACGGGCGAACGTTTACCTTTTGATAACCATCTCGGTGGTAGAGATGACGCCTGTCTAGCGACCCCGTCGAAAAGGGGCAAGATGCGCAAACTGGCCTGGGTTGAAACGGCCCTTTGGGGACAGCGGGGTCATTTGTTTCCCTGGGCACCGGTTTGCGTCGCGGCGGGAATAGGGGGCTATTTTGCGCTGCGGATTGAACCCGGCCTGACCGTTTTTGCGGCTTTGGCCGGGTTCGTCTTGTGTGGCGGCTGGATCGCCTGGCGCCGGCCCGGTGCCTATACCCCCTGTCTGATCGCACTGGTGCTTGCAGCGGTCGGGTTCTGCCTGGCGGGCGCGCGGGCGCATCAGGTGGCCGCCCCCAAGCTGGATTTCCGCTACTACGGCCCGGTGGAGGGGCGCGTTGTCGGGCTGGACCGCTCGGCTTCGGATGCGCTGCGGATCACGCTCGATCAGGTGCGGCTGGAGGATGTTCGCCCGACGAAAGTTCCGGCACGGGTGCGTCTGTCGTTTCACGGCAAAGGGGGCGAACCGGATATTCGGCCGGGACAACGTATCATGACGACGGCACATCTGTCGCCGCCGCCCGGCCCTGCCGAACCGGGCGGGTTCGACTTCCGCCGCCATGCCTGGTTTCAGGAACTCGGGGCGGTGGGATACACCCGGGTGCCGGTGCTGACGGCCGGTGCGCCGGATGCCACTGGGCTCGGAATGCGGATCTTCACATGGCGCATGGCGCTTTCTGCGGCGATCCGCCGGCACCTGCCCGGCGATACCGGCGGGTTCGCGGCAGCCGTGACCACCGGAGATCGCTCCGGCGTGGCGCAGGCCCCGCTTGAGGCGCTGCGGGCCTCCAACCTCGCGCATCTTCTGGCCATATCGGGCCTGCACATGGGGCTACTGGCCGGGGTCACCTTCGGCGGTCTGCGCCTTGCCCTGGCCTTGATCCCGCCGATTGCCCTGCGCTGGCCGGTCAAGAAACTGGCGGCCCTTGGCGCATTGCTGGCGGCGACCGCATATCTGGCGCTTTCGGGGGGCAATGTCGCGACGGAACGGGCCTTCATCATGGTGGCGGTGGCCCTGATGGCCGTGCTGTTCAATCGTCGCGCGCTGTCGTTGCGTGCGGTGGCGGTGGCGGCCCTGATCGTGCTGGCGTTGCGGCCCGAAGCCCTCATGTCGCCGGGGTTTCAGATGTCCTTTGCGGCGACCACGGCGCTTGTCGCGGTGTTCACCGGATTGCGCGGACGGGAGCAGGGCTGGATGCCGCGCTGGGGTCAGGCGGTGTTTGGCGTCATCTTGTCCTCCGCCGTCGCCGGTCTGGCCACCGCGCCGGTTGGCGCCGCGCATTTCAATGCGCTGGCCAGCTATGGTCTGATTGCCAATGTCGTGTCGGTTCCGGTCATGGGCGTCGTTGTTGTGCCCGCGGCCGTGGCCGCCGCCTGCCTGAGCCCCTTCGGACTGAGCGGCCTGGCCCTGCAGGTCATGGGGCTCGGGCTCGACTGGATTCTGGCCGTGGCGCAGACGGTGGCGTCCTGGGACGGGGCGCGCCGCCCGGTTGTGGCGCCAGAGCCCTGGGTTCTGCCGGTGATCGCACTGGGCGCGCTCTGGGTGATCCTCTGGCAGGGGCGCTTGCGATGGCTTGGCGTGGGTCCGATGGTGTTGGGGTTGGCGCTCTGGCCGCAGGCGGAGCGCCCCCCGGCGCTTGTTGCCGGCAACGCCGGGCTGGTTGGCGTCATGACACCCGAGGGGCGGGCGCTCAGCAAACCGAAGGGGGCCGGGTTTGTCGCCGGGATCTGGCTGGAAAACGACGGTGACGCTGCCGATCAGGCCCGGGCTGCCGCGCGGTGGCCGCAGACGGACGGGCTGATCCGCACCTTTGAGATCGACGGAGCCCGTTTGATCCATGTGCCCGGAAAACGCGCCGCGCGCGCCTTTTCAGGTTGCGGGCCGGGCGATCTGGTGATTTCCACCGAGCCGCTGGTGGGGGCTTGCGAGATCTACGACCAGCGCCGTCTCGACGGCACCGGGAGCCTGTTGGTGCGCATCGGTTCCGCGGGTTTTGAGATCAGAACCGCGCGCCAGATCTCCGGCACGCGTCTTTGGAACAGCGCGGCCCCAAAACGGGGCGCGCGGTCAACGGGAGCTGACCGCGGTCAGTAGGACCGGATCAGGCCGACCAGTCGCCCCTGAACCTTCACCAGATCTTCCGGGAAGACGCGGGTTTCATAGGCCGGGTTGGCGGCTTCCAGAGCAATGGCATTGCCTTTGCGGATATAGCGTTTCAACGTCGCTTCGTGATCTTCGACCAGAGCCACGACGATGTCGCCATTGTCTGCGTTGGCGGTTTCGCGGATCACAACGATATCCCCGTCGTTGATGCCGACACCGATCATCGAATCACCTTTGACCTCCAGCGCGTAGTGTTCGCCCTGAGAGAGCATGGTGGCGGGCACCGCGACATTGTGAGAGGCATGGCTGATCGCTTCGATCGGCACACCGGCCGCGATACGGCCCATCACCGGCAGTTCCACGGCGGCAAAGGCCGTCGGTTCCACGTTTGCGGCGACATGGCTTTCCCCGTGATCCCCGTCAATCACGCGGGGATGAAAGCCGCTCGCCGGCGCCCCGCCGAGACTTTCGGGCAACTTGACGATTTCCAAGGCGCGGGCGCGATGGGGCAGGCGGCGGATAAATCCGCGTTCCTCCAGCGCGGTGATCAACCGGTGGATGCCGGATTTCGACCTGAGGTCGAGCTCCTCTTTCATTTCGTCAAAACTGGGGGGAACACCATCGCGCTTCACGCGTTTGTTGATGAAATCCAGCAAATCCAACTGCTTCTTCGTGAGCATACGCCGCTCCTTTTGGATCGTGAGTCTCCATCTGTTCTATTCATGTTCTCGTTTTGTGTCAACAGGTCTGTCAGGAGCTGTCAGCCTGTGGTCAAAATGCCGCGCGTCTCACAGCGGCAGGTAGTCCACCGTCTCGCCGATGGCGCGCGCGGGATCGTGCGGCGCGCGCACGAGAAGGGCATTGGCCTGAGTGAGCACGCTGAGAAGCGAGCTGTCCTGACGTTCAAAGGCCCGGATGCCCGTGCCCTCGACAACCGCGCGCATGTAATGTTCGCGCGGGCCATTGGCAGGCAGCGCTTCAGAGAGAACAGCGCCATGGCGCTTTGGGGCTGTGGCGGGCAGGCCCTGCATGGCCTCGATCATGGGGCGCAGGAACACCTCGCCGCAGACAAGCGCGGAGACCGGGTTGCCGGGGAGGCCCACCATGACCGCATCCCCCAGACGCCCGGCCATCAGCGGTTTGCCGGGCCGCATCGCGACCTTGTAAAAGCTCTGCTCCATGCCGAGATCGGCGGCCACATCCTCGACCAGATCGTAATCGCCGACCGAGGCGCCGCCGATCGTCACCACCAGATCCGCGTCCGCCGCAAGCTGCAGCGCCGTGGTCAGCGAGGCCACCGTGTCCCGTGCGATCGGCAGAATGCGCACGCGGGCGCCGGCGCGCTCCAGCATCACTTTCAGACCAAAGGTGTTGGAGGCCACGATCTGATCCGGGCCCGGCGTCTCGCCGGGCAGAACCAATTCGTCCCCGGTGGAGATCAGGGCGATCCGGGGCTGGCGAAAGACTGGCACCCGGGCGATGTTCATCGCCGCCATAAGCGCGATGTCGGGCGCACCGAGGCGGCGGGGCGCATCAATGTGCAGACCGGCGCGGAAATCCGTACCGGCGGGGCGAATGTTGGAGCGGTCTTCGGCGTCTTCCAGACAGGCAATGAGCGCACCGTCCCGGCGCACATCTTCCTGAATGACCACGTGATCGGCGCCTTCGGGCACCGGCGCGCCGGTGAAAATCCGCACGGCCTGCCCGGGCCCAACGGTGCCGTCAAAACGATGCCCGGCGGTGCTTTCGCCGATCATCTGAAACTGCGCGTCGCGCATGACCTCGACGCCTTTGACAGCATAGCCGTCCATCGCCGAGGCCGGGAACGGCGGCTGATCGCGGGTGGAGGCCACGGTCTGGCCAAGGACACGGCCGCCGGCGTCCTGCAGATCGACCGTTTCCACCGCCAGGTGCGACACCAGTTCAAAAAGCCGGGCCTGCGCCTCGGCGACCGGGATCAATCCGCTGGTGGGTTCGCTCATGGCGCCTCAAACCGGCCGGATTTGCCGCCATCTTTCAATTGCACGTGGATGCCGCCGATCTCCATGGTCTTGTCCGCCGCCTTGACCATGTCATAGACGGTCAGCGCGGCCGTGGAGACCGCCGTGAGCGCCTCCATCTCGACGCCGGTCTGGCCGGTGGTCTTGACGGTTGCGGTGATCTGGACGCCGGGGCGGTCGGGGTCGAGCGTGAGGTCCACCGCCACCTTGGACACCGGCAGCGGATGGCACAGCGGGATCAGATCCGGCGTCTTTTTGGCGCCCATGATGCCCGCCAGCCGCGCCACACCCAGCACATCGCCCTTTTTCGCGGTGCCCTCGGCGATCAACTCCAGCGTCTCGGGCGCCATGCTAATCCAGCCGGTGGCCACGGCGATGCGGTCGGTGCTGGGCTTGTCGGAGACATCGACCATATGGGCCGCGCCCTGACCATCGAAATGTGTGAGCATCACTGGCCTCCCGCGATCAGCGGATTGGCGAGAATGGCGCGGGTTGCGGCGGTCACATCCGCCTGGCGCATCAGGCTTTCGCCGATCAGGAAACACCGGGCGCCGAAACGGGCGAGATCGGCCAGATCCTCAGGTGCGCCGAGCCCGCTTTCAGAGATCAAGAGGCTGCCGGTCGGGGCGTATTTCGCCAGCTTGCGCGTGGTCGCCAACGCGGTTTCAAACGTATTCAGGTCACGGTTGTTGATCCCGAGCATGTCGGGATTGAGCGCGCTTGCCCGGTCCAGTTCTTCGTGGTTGTGCACCTCGTAGAGCACATCCAGCTTCCAGTCCGCGGCGGTTTCGGCCAGCTCCCCGGCCTGCGCATCCGACACGCTGGCCATGATGATCAGGATGCAATCGGCGCCAATCGCCCGGGCCTCGACCACCTGATAGGGATCATACATGAAGTCCTTGCGCAGGATCGGCAGATCAACTGCAGCGCGCGCCGCGCCAACATAGTCCTTTGCGCCCTGAAAGCTGGGCGTGTCGGTGAGCACGGAGAGGCAGGTGGCCCCGCCGGTCTCGTAGGCTTTCGCAAGCGTCGCGGGATCGAAATCCTCACGGATCAGGCCCTTGGACGGGCTGGCCTTCTTGATTTCGGCGATCAGCCCGTAGCCGGTCCGGCTGGCCTTGATCAGCGCGTCGCAAAACGGGCGCGGACGCGGGGTCGCACGGGCCTCGGCTTCCACATCCGCAAGCGGCTTGGCGGCCTTGTCGGCGGCGACCTCCTCCAGCTTGTAGGCTTTGATACGATCCAGGATGGTCTCGGTCATAGGGCCTCCGGGCGGGTCCAGTTGATCGGGGTATGGTCTTGGGCCTTGAGCCAGGCATTGGTGCGCGAAAACGGGCGCGATCCAAAGAATCCACGCCGCGCAGACAGGGGCGAGGGATGGGCGGTTTCGATCTTCAGATGCGGTGCGCCGATGTCGCGGGCCAGCTTTTGCGCGGGCTTGCCCCAGAGCAGAAAGGCGCGCGGCAGGTCCATGAGACGGGCGAGCACCTGACCGGTGAGCCTCTGCCAGCCAAGATCCTTGTGTCCGTTGGCCGCGCCAGCGGGCACCGTCAGGACGGTGTTCAGCAACAGAACGCCCTGCGCGGCCCAGAACCGAAGATCCCCATTTGGCGGAGACCCATTAAGATCGTCTTCCAGCTCTTTGTAAATGTTTGACAAAGATCGGGGCAGGGGGCGAACATCGGGCGCGACGGAAAAGGCCAGCCCATGGGCGTGGCCGGGCGTCGGATAGGGATCCTGACCCAGAATCACGACGCGCACCGCGTCGGGCGGGCACAGATCCAGAGCCGCGAAGATCTGATCGCGCGGGGGCAGAACCCGGCGCGGATCGGCGTCCAGCGCCGCTTCGATCTGCGGCCAGTCCTGTGTGAAAAACGGCATGTCATCCCAGCCGCCCGGCAGGCTGACGCCCGGCCGCAGACGCACGCCCGTGCTGTCGGGCATCAGGCGCGCTCCTGAGTGATCCGCGACAGCGCCGCGATCTTGCCGCGCGCGGCGCCGCTGTCGATGGATTGCGCGGCCATGGCGACGCCCTCCCTGAGGTCAGGGGCCACGCCCGCCACCACCAGCGCGGCGGCCGCGTTCAGCAGCACCGCATCACGATAGGCCGAAGCCTCCCCGGCCAAAAGCGCCGACATCGCGGCGGCGTTTTCTTCGGGTGTGCCACCGAGGATTTCTTCGAAGGGATGGGTGGGCAGACCGGCGTCTTCGGGGTGCACTTCACGATCGGTGACAGAGCCATCTTCCAGTGCCGATACCCAGGACACCCCGGTGATGGTCAACTCGTCCGTACCGTCCGAGCCATGAACCAGCCAGGCGCGTTCGGAGCCGAGCGTTTGCAGTGTCTCGGCCATCGGGCGGATCAGATCGCGCGAAAAGGCCCCGGTGAGCTGACGCTTGACGCCGGCGGGATTGGTCAGAGGCCCGAGAATGTTGAAGATCGTGCGGGTGCCCAGTTCCTGGCGTGTGGGCATGACATGGGCAATCGCCGGATGGTGCAGAGGCGCCATCATGAATCCGATGCCAGCTTCGCGCAGGGCCGCTTCGACGACGTCGGGGCCGACCATGACATTGACACCCAGCTGGGTCAGCGCATCGGCGGCCCCGGATTTTGAACTCAGGTTGCGATTGCCGTGTTTGGCCACCGTGACGCCGGCACCGGCCACCACAAAGGCCGTGGCGGTGGAGATGTTGAGCGTGCCCATGCCGTCGCCGCCTGTGCCCACGATATCCATCGCGCCGACCGGCGCGGTGACGGCGTTGCATTTCGACCGCATCACCTGGGCGGCGGCGGCGAACTCGTCCACCGTTTCACCGCGGGTCCGCAGCGTCATCAGCAGACCCCCGATCTGGGACGGTGTGGCCTCGCCTTCAAAGAGGTGATGAAAGGCGGTTTCCGCTTCGGACCGGGTCAGCGGGCGCTCGGCGGCCGCGTGAATCAGCGGTTTGAGCGCATCACTCATGCGGGCACCTTCAGGTCGTCGAGGAAGGTCTTCAGCATCTGATGGCCATGTTGCGATGCGATGCTCTCGGGATGGAACTGAACGCCGTGCATCGGCAGGGACTTGTGCTGCACGCCCATGATCGTGCCGTCTTCCAGCTCTGCCGTGATGTCCAGACAGTCGGGCAATGTGGCACGCTCCACCACCAGCGAATGATAGCGCGTGGCCGAAAACGGCGAGGGCAGGCCGGCAAAGACCCCTTTGCCCGCGTGATGGATCTGGCCGAGCTTGCCATGGACGATCTCATGGCAGCGGTTCACGACGCCGCCAAAGGTCTGCCCGATGGTCTGATGGCCAAGACAGACGCCCATCAGAGGCGTTCCGGTTTCTGCCGCGGCCTGCGTCAGAGCGAGGCAAATGCCGGCCTCATCCGGCGTCGCGGGGCCGGGGGACAGCAAGATCCCGGCAGGTCGCAGCGCCATCGCCGCTTGAACATCGATGGCATCGTTTCGCCAGACCTGCACGTCGGCACCCAGCTCGCCCAGATAGTGTACGAGGTTGTAGGTAAAACTGTCGTAGTTGTCGATCAGCAGCAGCATGATGCAATCCCTCACACAGGGGCTAGGCCCGGGGGCCCCGGTCGCGATATTATGGTTGCAGCCTAAATGGTCAGGGTTGAAGGTCGGCGTCAAGAGCACGCCGGGCATCACCCCTCGCCGGACGGGCTCGGACCGGAGAGGTCCCATCGGGCTGGCCGCAGGACGGTCACCCGGCAGGGCACCACAGCCGCTCAGACGGCGCCGGGCTGAAAGACATGCGTTGAGGGATGGCAGAGCGGGGGCACAGGCAATGGCACGCGGATTTCTCAGTGGACTGGCAGTGGGCGCTTTGGCAGGCGTCTTCGGGCTGTCGGTCCTGTCCTTGGCGGCACCTTTGCCGCGCCCGCCCCAGGTGGGCGACAATGCGCCATCGGATGTGGCCTCTGATGTGGTATCCGACGCGGTGGCGCCGGATCAGGCGGCGCAGACCACCAATGCGGAGATGACCGGCGCCGGGCGCGACGCGGATCTCGTCGAGATCCCGCCAACCGCACCGGAAAAGCGCGATGGCGAACCGGACACACTGGCGGCTCTGGATGGGGCCGACACCGACCCGGCGGCCCGCCCGGACGTGGCCGACAGCGACGGGGCCCTGCAGGATCCGGCCACGGCCATGGCTCCGGCGGACATGGACACCGGCGGCGAAGACCAGCCGGTGACGGCAGGCCCACAGGCGCCCTTGCCCAGCCAGCCTGCCGATGAGGTCGAGCTGTCGATATCAACCGAACCGGCGCAGCCCAATGCGCCGGAGGTCTCGCAGGAGACCGCTTTTGGCGCGCCGCCCGAACCGGAAGCGGCCCCCGAGGTGGCATCGGAAAGCGATCCCGAACTCGCCGCGGGAGAGACCCAGGACATGGCGGAGCCGGCAAGTCTCGGCCTGTCCACCCCTGCGCTTGATGACACGCGCGCAGCGCCTCAGGCGCCATCGGATGCACCGCAAGTGGCCGCGCTGACCCAGGACGAGGCCGCCGATGCGGGTCTGGATACGCCGCAGGCGGGGGCGTCCCCATCTGCACCGGCGGTGACGGCTCCGGCGCCCCTGCCGTCGGTCGGCGCGCAGGAAAACGTCCCGGACACGCCGACGACGGCTGCGGCGCCCGAACCGCCGACCACGTTCGCAAGACCCGATGCGTCCGATGCGTCTGACGGGACAACGGTGCTGCAAGCGCCTGCCACGGCCGCTGTGCCGGAACGGGCACCCTTGCCCAGCATTGGAGACGAGTCCGAGGCCGAGCCGGAGACTGCACCCGATACTGCACCCGACTCCAATTCCGACCCGTCAACGGACGCACCCACCACGCAGGCCCGCTCGCGGCTGCCGAGCATTGGCGCGCAGAGCACGCCCTCGACGCTTGGATCCGGACAGCAAAGCCGTCTGCCGACAATCGGCGCGGCCGCCCCGGCACCAGAGGCCGCCCCCGTGGAAGAGGCGCCCACGTCAAACACGGACCTGCCGCCCATCCAGGCCCATGCCGTGCCCTTCGACAACAGCGATGACAAACCTCTGATGTCCATCGTGCTGATCGACGGGCCCGACTCGGTCGGGGCCGAGGCGCTGGCCGACTTCCCCTATCCGCTGACCTTTGCGGTCGATCCGAGCGTGCCGGGCGCGCAGGAGCGGATGCGGGCCCATCGCGCCGCAGGTTTCGAAGTGGTGGCGCTGGTCGATCTGCCGGCCGCAGCCTTGCCGACAGATGCCGAGGTGTCGCTGGATGCCGGTCTGAACATTCTCAACGAGGCCGTCGCGGTGCTTGAAGGCACGGGCACGGGCATTCAGGGCAACCGGCCGCTGTCGGATCAGGTGACCGAAATTGTCGGTCAGTCGGGTCTGGGGCTGATCACTCAGGACAACGGCCTGAACACCGTGCCCAAGCTCGCCGCCCGCGAAGGCGTGCCCACCGCAACGGTGTTCCGTGATTTCGACGGTGCCGGGCAAACCCCGACGGTCATGCGCCGGTTTCTCGATCAGGCGGCGTTCCGGGCTGCGCAGCAGGGATCCGTGGTCATGCTGGGTCGCGTCCAGCCCGATACCGTGTCTGCGCTGCTACTGTGGGGTCTTCAAGATCGCGCGAGTCGAGTTGCACTTGCGCCCATCAGTGCCCTTCTGACAAAAGTACCCTGAGTGACAATGTTAACGATGTAAAAAGTTCGCCCACGCTCCGGGCTATAAAACGACTTCGATTTTTAATGACCTCCCGCCGCTCACATTTTCGGACGGCGCATATTGAGACTATGATGACAAATTGTGAAAAAAACGACGAGCAAGTGCTCGAGCTGCGCCGTAACCTGATGCGCATTATTCGCGTATTCACTGTTAGCGAGCGCCGATTCCCCGTGGGGGGGCGCAATGCGCGCTACAGCCCACATGACTTCCACACTCTTGCCTATCTGGCTGAACGCAAGACCGCACGGGCAGGGGAGATCGGACGGTTTCTCGAGGTGCCGCCGACGACGATGACCGGCGTCATCGACCGGATGGAAGCGGCCAAGCTGATTGCGCGTGTCCCCGACGAGGCGGATGCGCGGGCCATTCGGCTGATGCTCACCGACGATGGCTGGGCGATGCACGACATCATCCTCAATCAGGACATCCTGACGATTTCGGCGATGATGGGTGCTTTGGATTCGGCGGAACGCTCGGAGTTTCAATCGATGCTCCATCGGATTTCCGACCGAATCGAGCATCTGGCCTGATCTCTGATCTCTGATCTCTGGTCGCGAACGCAAGCTCAACCGTTCGCATTCAGATGGGCTGCGGAGCAGGACGGGGTGATCTACCTGCACCCGCCAGGCGCGGCCGCGGCCTGAGACACCGGCTTTGACCAACAGCCGTTGCGTTGAGAGTCGGGGCACTGAAGAGGGGCGCTCAGATGATGCGTTGGTCCAGCGCGCGCGGGTTGGTCACGTCGACATGCCAGAACGCCTGCGCCTGTGGCCCCAACCCGGCGAGGACCCGGTCCAGATCCCGCGCGCGGGTGCATCTGCGCAGCGCGTAGGCCGTGGCGTCTATCGCGTGATCCGGGGTGAGGTTGTGGTGGCGGCGCAGGGCTTTGACCTCGCTGATCAGCGTGGCCCGATCGCTCCAGGGGCGCAGCGGATCGCCCGGACGCCATCCGGCCACGAAGATCGCGCGCAATACGGCTGGCAGGACAGCCGCGAAATCCAGCCCTTGCTGCGCGGTCAGACGGGCCCGGAAGCATTGAAAGACGCCATCGACGGCGGTGTAAGCCATATTGTCCGAGGTCAGGGACATGGCCGCCTTCACATCCTCCAGAAAGGCGGCGTATTCCTTTGAAGCATGGCGGTAGGTCCAGGGTTGGGGCATCTCACACTCCTGCACGTCGCCGCGCCAGCATGCGCCAAACGGCAGGAAAGACAAGAGATGACTCCCTTTCGCATCGCCCCGGAGGACGCCGTTCTGGCCGATGTGCTGGCGCTGATCCGGGTGAGTTTTGCCTATATGGACGGGCGAATCGACCCGCCGTCGTCGGTGCATCGCCTGAGCCTTGAGCGTCTGCGCGACACGGCCCGGGACAGCGAGATTTGGGCGATGGGCGGGCCACCTGTGGCCTGTGTCATTCTGACTGGCCGCCCGGACGCGCTGTATCTGGGCAAGCTTGCCGTAGCGCAGGCGGCCCGCGGGACAGGGCTGGCGCGGCGGCTGGTGGCGCTGGCCGAGACGCGGGCCCGGGCGCTGGGTCTGGCGCGGCTGGAACTGGAGACCCGGATCGAGCTGGTCGAGAACCAGGCCACTTTCGCGCGTCTGGGGTTTCAGGACGTCGCGCGCACGGCGCATCCGGGCTATGACCGGCCCACGTCTGTCACCATGCGCAAGACGCTGAGCCGGCTGTAGCGTCCGAGCGGTTCAGATAGGCCAAGCGGACAGGATGGCGCTGGCATCTTGGGGGGCAGACCCTCTAGCGGTTGCCCCGATCAAAACGTCCCGCGTCCGCCGCCGCGCGACGGATCGCATTGGCCTTGTGCACCGTCTCTTCGAATTCAGCCTGCGGATCACTGTCATAGACCACGCCGCCACCGGCCTGCACGTAAAGTGTTTCGTCCTTCAGCACGGCCGTGCGCAGCGCGATACACATATCCATATCCCCGCCGGCGCTGAAATAGCCGACACCGCCGCCATAGACGCCGCGTTTTTCCGGCTCCAGCTCGTCAATGATCTCCATTGCCCGGACCTTGGGCGCCCCGGAGACCGTGCCTGCGGGCATTCCGGCAAAGAAGGCATCGACCGCGTCTTTGTCTTCGTGCAGTTCGCCAATCACATTGGACACGATATGCATCACGTGAGAATAGCGCTCGATGATGAATTGTTCGGTGGGGCGGACCGTGCCGATCTTGGCCACGCGGCCGACGTCATTGCGGCCGAGATCAAGAAGCATCAGGTGTTCGGCCAGCTCCTTTTTGTCAGCCAGCAGGTCGGCCTCGAGCGCGCGATCTTCATCCTGTGTGGCGCCGCGCGGACGGGTGCCGGCAATCGGACGCACGGTGACCTCGCGTCCAAAGACCCGGACCAGAATTTCGGGAGAGGCGCCAATGACCTGAAACCCGCCGAAATTGAAATAGAACATGAACGGCGACGGGTTGGTGCGGCGCAACGAACGATAAAGTGCGAAAGGCGGCAGTTTGAACGGCTGCGTCCAGCGCTGCGACGGCACGACCTGAAAGATATCGCCCGCGCAGATGTACTCCTTGGCTTTTCCAACGGCGGCCCGATAGGCCTCGGGCGTGAAATTGGACTGCGGCTCGGCGGCCGGATCGGCTTCACCCATTTCGCGGCTGTCACCTGGCAAAGCACGGTCAAGATCGCGGATCGCATCCATCACCCGTTCGGCGGTCTGCGCATAGGCCGCGCGCGCCGAAAGCCCGTCAGAGACCCAGGCGGGCGCCACGACGATGACCTCGCCCTTGACCCCGTCCAGCACGGCCACCACCGAAGGGCGCAACATGACCGCATCCGGCAGGCCCATCGTGTCAGGTGGCATGTCGGGCAGATGCTCGACGAGGCGCACGGTGTCATAGCCAAGATAGCCGTACAGACCCGCCGCCGCCTGCGGCAGATCCGCGGGCAGCGAGATCCGGCTTTCGGCGATCAGCGCCCGCAACGTGTCGAGCGGATTGCCGTCCTGTGGCTCAAACCCGGTCGCGTCATACCGGGCCGCGCGGTTGATTTCGGAGCCGGTGCCATGGCAGCGCCAGATCAGATCCGGTTTCAGACCGATGATCGAATAGCGTCCGCGTACCTCGCCGCCGGTGACAGATTCGAGCACAAAGGTGTTCTCCGCCGCGCCCGCAAGCTTGAGC
>JBCDEC010000101.1:0-15551 GCA_039179965.1 Pseudomonadota bacterium | reverse complement strand
GGGGGGCCGAAAAGCGCAATTCGACGCTTTGGTATGAAGACAACTTTGTCGGAACCGAATTGGACGACGGTGTGAGCTATGCAGGCATCGCGAAGGCCTGCGGATTGCAGGGCATCGTGGCGCCCAGCATGGACAAACTGACGGAAGCGCTCTCAACGGCGATCCGCGACCAGATGCAAAACGGCAAAACGACGCTGATCGAGGCGTTGATCAATCAGGAACTCGGCGAACCCTTCCGGCGGGATGCGATGAAAAAACCGGTCGAGGTCGCCGGGATAAGTGCGGCCGACATGCGGGCCTGACCGGCCTGATTTGCCCGCCTGAGCGCCGTGAAACACCGGGATTTTTCTGCGAAAAATCGAAAGGAAGAATTTTCGCAGAAAATTCTCGACCGTCAGGATCCGGAAATCGCGACACACACAGGTCGTTTTTCCTTGCGAAGGGCGGGATCAAAAAACATCATACCGTTTGTGCGCTCCCAATTGGAACTCCTTCACTGATGCAGCTTTCATAACATGACCCAGCCTGCACACGTTGCATCGCCCAAAATCTCAGACGACGTCCGGCAAACCACGTGCTACATGTGCGCCTGCCGCTGCGGGATTAACGTACATCTCAAGGATGGAGATGTCGTCTACATCGAAGGCAACCGCAATCACCCGGTCAACCGGGGCGTATTGTGCGCCAAGGGCAGCGCCGGGATCATGCAACACACCGCCCCGTCCCGGCTCAAAGCACCGTTGAAACGCGTCGGACCCCGCGGTTCGGGTCAATACGAAGAAATCTCCTGGGACGACGCCCTGTCTCTCGCAGTCGACTGGCTTGGACCGATCCGCAAAAACGCGCCGGAACAGCTCGCCTTTTTCACCGGGCGCGACCAGTCACAGTCCTTTACCTCATTCTGGGCCCAGAATTTCGGAACCCCGAACTACGCCGCCCATGGCGGCTTTTGCTCGGTCAACATGGCCGCCGGCGGCATCTACACCATGGGCGGCGCCTTTTGGGAGTTCGGCCAGCCCGACTGGGACCACACCCGTCTCTTCCTTCTATTCGGCGTCGCCGAAGACCATGACAGCAACCCAATCAAAATCGGACTTGGAAAACTCAAGGCCCGGGGCGCCAAGGTCATTGGTATCAACCCGATCCGCAGCGGCTACAATGCGATTGCGGATGAATGGCTGGGGATCACACCCGGCACCGACATGGCGCTGATCCTGTCGCTGGTGCACGTGCTTTTGAAAGCCGGTCGTATCGATCTTGACTACCTGTCGCGCTACACCAACGCACCGGTCCTTCTGAACGCGGACCCAAGTGACTCCGATCACGGTCTCTTCCTGCGCGATTCGCACGGAAAGCCGCTGGTGATCGACCGGACAACCGGCAAGCTCGCGCCATTTGATCAACCGGGGATTCGCCCCGATCTGGCGGGTCGCCGCGACCAAGACGGCGTCACGCATCGCACCGTGTTCCATGCGCTGAGCACCCGCTATCTTGACCCGAAATATGCGCCTGAAGCGGTCGCCGGGACCTGTGGCATCGCCGCAGACCGGATCCGCGCGCTGGCCGCGCAAATCGCCCAGGCCGCCTTTGACACGCCCGTCATATTGCACCGACCCTGGACCGATTTCCGCGGCGAGCGCCATGAGACCATGACCGGGCGGCCGGTGAGTTTCCATGCCATGCGCGGGATTTCCGCCCATGCCAATGGCTTCCAGACGGCCCGCGCGCTCCATGTTCTGCAGATCCTCCTCGGCGCGGTCGAAACCCCCGGGGGGTTCCGCTTCAAACCCCCCTACCCCAAGCCGGCCGAGGCCCATCCGCGCCCGCATTGCAAAGCAACGCCGGACACGCCGCTCGACGGCCCGCATCTGGGCTTTCCTCTCGGGCCCGAAGACCTCGCCCTCACACCAGAAGGCACCCCGGCCCGGATCGACAAGGCATTTTCCTGGGAAAATCCGATGTCCGCCCATGGGCTGATGCACATGGTGATCTCAAACGCCCATGCCGGTGATCCCTACAAGATCGACACGCTGTTTCTCTATATGGCCAACATGGCCTGGAACTCATCGATGAACACCCGCGGCGTGATGGAGATGCTGACGGACACGGACGACAGCGGCGCCTACAAGATCCCGCATATCATCTACTCCGACGCCTATGCCTCCGAGATGACGGCCTATGCCGATCTCATCCTGCCGGACACCACTTACCTGGAACGCCACGATTGCATCTCGCTTCTCGACCGACCGATCTGCGAGGCCGATGCCGCCGCCGATGCGATCCGATGGCCAGTGGTCGAGCCCGACCGAGACGTGCGCGGCTTCCAGACCGTTCTGATCCAACTCGCGAATTTGCTGAAACTGCCGGGCTTCACCGAAAACGGTCAGTCGAAATACAAAGACTACGCCGATTACATTACCAACCACCAACGCCGCCCGGGCGTCGGGCCGCTGGCAGGCTGGCGCGACCAAAGCGGGTCCGGGGCGGGTGGGCCGTCGGACGCCGCAGGCGGGCGCGGGGCACCGAACCCGGACCAGCTGCAACACTATATCGACAACGGCGGGTTCTGGATCTCACATGTCCCCGAAGAGGCCAGTTACTTCAAGCCGTGGAACGCGGCCTATCAGGAGTGGGCCGTCTCGCTGGGCTTTTACGACGCGCCCCAGCCCTATCTTTTCCAGCTTTATGTCGAGCCCATGCGCAAGTTCCAGCGCGCGGCCGAAGGCCATGGCGAGCGGCAACCACCCGACCACCTGCGCGCACAGGTGCAGGAGGCGATGGATCCGTTGCCGCACTGGACGCCGCCGGAGCCCAGTGACTATCCGATCCACGCGCTCACCCAACGCCCGATGGCCATGTATCATTCGTGGGGCAGCCAGAACGCCTGGCTCCGCCAGATCCACGGACAGAACCCGCTATACGTGCCAACCCGGCTGATGCGCGACCATGGTCTGACCGATGGCGACTGGGCCCGGGTGAGCTCCCCGCACGGAGAGATCACAGTGCCCGTCGCCGAAATGGCCGCGCTGAACGAAAACACGATCTGGACCTGGAACGCGATCGGCAAACGCAAGGGGGCCTGGGCGCTCGACGAACATGCGCCCGAGGCCACCAAGGGCTTTCTGCTCAACCATCTCATTCACGAGCTTCTGCCTCCGAAAGGTGACGGGCTGCGGTGGTCCAATTCCGATCCGGTGACCGGACAGGCGGCCTGGTTCGATCTGAAAGTGAAGATCGAAAAAGTCAGCCCGCCGGACCAAGCCCAACCCGCCTTTCCGCCTCTCCACCAGCCGCCCAAGGCCCGCTCATGACCACTCTGCCCGCCAACACCGACCGCAAGCTGGGTCTCGTCATTGATCTGGATACCTGTGTGGGCTGCCATGCCTGCGTTGTGGCCTGCAAAGGCTGGAACAACGAAGCCTATGGCGCCCCGCTTTCAGATCAGGAACCCTATGGCGCCGATCCCTCGGGCACCTTCCTCAACCGGGTGCATTCCTACGAAGTGCAACCCGACGAGGCCGCCGCGCAACTGATCCATTTCCCGAAATCCTGTCTGCATTGCGACAACGCGCCCTGCGTCACGGTCTGCCCGACCGGCGCCTCCTACAAACGTCAGGAAGATGGCATCGTTCTGGTCAACGAGGACGCCTGCATTGGCTGTGGTCTCTGCGCCTGGGCCTGTCCTTATGGCGCGCGCGAGATGGACCGGGATGCGGGCGTGATGAAGAAATGCACGCTCTGCGTCGACCGGATCTACAATGAACATCTGCCCGAAGAGGATCGTGTCCCTGCCTGCGTGCGCACCTGCCCCGCCGGCGCGCGCCATTTCGGTGATCTTTCCGACCCCGACAGCGACGTGTCCCAACTGGTGGAGGCCCGTGGCGGTATGGACCTGATGCCCGAACAGGGCACTGCGCCGGTCAACAAATACCTCCCGCCCCGACCCAAGGATCAGATGGCCGAGCAGATCGATGTTCTGGCGCCGTATCTGACTCCCGTCGCCGACGGGCCCCAGGGCTTTCTGGCCTGGCTCGACCGGGCGCTGGACAAGATCTGATGCATCCCGCCCGGTCCGTCATTCTGTTCACCACGCTGTCCGGACTTGGCTTCGGCCTGCTCTTCTGGCTCGGCTTCGGGGCCCCCGCTGTCACCGGTTGGACCGCGTTTGCCTTTTACGTGCTTGCCTATCTCCTGGCCGTTGGTGGGCTGATCGCCTCGACCTTTCACCTGGGGCGCCCGGAACGCGCGCTCAAGGCCTTCACCCAATGGCGATCCAGCTGGCTCAGCCGCGAGGCCTGGGCCGCCGTGGCCAGTCTGACCTGTATGGCGATCTGCGGTTTCTTTCAGGTGTTCTTTGGCGTTCATCTGGGCGTCATCGGCTTTTTGGGTGCGTTGCTGAGCCTGTTGACCGTCGGCACCACGTCAATGATCTACGCGCAGCTCAAAACCGTGCCGCGCTGGAACACGACACTCACGCCGTTTCTGTTCCTGAGTTTCTCGCTGGCCGGTGGCGCGCTGCTGGCCGGGCAGATCACGGCCGCCAAAGTGCTTCTGATCGTGGCAGGAACGATCCAGATTGCCTGGTGGATCCAGGGCGATCAGGCGCTGAGCGACTCCGGGACCAACATGGCCACAGCCACCGGCCTGGGCGAGATCGGTCAGGTGCGCGCCTTTGAGCCGCCCCATACGGGCAGCAATTACCTGCTGCACGAGATGGTCTATGTGGTCGGGCGCAAACACAGCCAGAAGCTGCGCGTTATCGCCTTGGGACTGGCGTTCATAGTGCCGCTGCTCTTGCTCTTCCTGCCCTTCAGCCACGCCCTGGCCGGTCTGGCCGTTCTCTCGCTGATCGCCGGTATGCTGGTGTCCCGCTGGCTTTTCTTTGCCGAGGCGGAACATGTCGTGGGTCTCTACTACGGCAAACGCTAGAGGCCCGGCGCACCTTAGCCGGACCCCCGGTCTTGTCCTGTCTTGTCCTATCCTGTCCGGGGCCGGCCCGCGACGGCGCGGACCGGATTGCCCGGCCCTGCTCTGCCTTGGGCTTAAGCGCCTATAAACCGGGCGCCAGACGTTTTTCCAGAACGCGCGCCATGACCGAGGCGCCAACCGGCAACACGCTGGTATCAAGGACATAAGCCGGGTTGTGCAGTGGCACCGTGCCGCCGTGGCCCACCCGGATGTAGGCCCCCGGCACCACTTTCAGCATATCGGCAAAGTCTTCCGATCCGGTCACCGGCATATCCGTGTCACTGACGTTGCCTGCTCCCACAATATCCGCTGCCGCATCGACATAGGCATCGGACAGTTCGAGATCATTTTGCAAAACGTCGAAGACGTTTCGCAGATCCAGATCGATCTCGACCCCATGCGCAACGGCAAAACCGGCGCAGATGGCCTCCATCCGCGACGCGGCCAGAGCATAGACGTCGTCCTTGAAATAACGGATCGTCCCGGCCAGCGCCGCCGTTTCCGGCACGACGTTGTAAGCCGAACCCGCATGCAGCTGCGTGATCGACAAAACGCAGGTCTCCTGCGGCGATATATTGCGGCTGAGGATCGTCTGCATCTGGCTTGCCAGAGTCGCGGCAATCACAAGTGCGTCCTTTGAATGATGCGGCGCGGCGGCGTGGCTGCCCTTGCCGGCGATCTTGATGTCAAAAAAAGCGGCCCCCGCCATCGCGGCGCCCTTGCAGATCCCGGCCTTGCCCAGAGGCGTTCCCGGCGCATTGTGCATCCCGTAGATCTCATCGCAGGGAAACTGCTCAAAAAGTCCATCCGCGATCATCTGGCGCGCACCACCCAGACCTTCCTCTGCCGGTTGGAACACCAGGACGGCGGTGCCTGCAAAATCCCGGGTCTCGGCCAGATACTTCGCGGCGCCCAAGAGCATGGTGGTATGTCCGTCATGCCCGCAGGCATGCATGACCCCGGGATTGGTCGAGGCATAGTCCAGGCCCGTGATCTCATCGATGGGCAGCGCATCCATGTCGGCACGCAGGCCCACACGCCGATTGCCCTTCTCCCGGCCGTGAATCAGCGCCACCACTCCGGTCTTGCCCAAACCGGTGTGGATCTCGTCGACGCCATAGCTTTTCAGTGCCTCCGCCACGACCCCGCTGGTGCGCACTTCTTCAAAGCCCAGTTCAGGATGCGCGTGGAGATCCTTGAAGATAGCTTCCAGTTCCGGCGCGGCAGCCGCGATCGGGGCGAGAACGGACATGAGAATTCCTTTCGTGCAACACGGCCATCCCGATATCCGGGATGACCTGTCAGACCATGAAAAGACCCTGCGTCCGTGTCAACGCAAGCGCTCAGACAAGTCCCGCATGAGCCATGGCCGCATCGATCTGTGCCTTGGTTTCATCCAAAAGCCCGGTCAGCGGCAGGCGGACGTCGTCCCTGCACAGACCCAGCCGCGACATGGCGTATTTCGCGCCCACCAGCCCCGGTTCCACAAAGATTGCCTCGTGCAGCGGCATCAACCGGTCCTGATAGGTCAGCGCCTTGGCATAATCGCCTGCAAGCGTGGCTTCCTGAAATTCGGCGCACAGCCGGGGGGCGACATTGGCGGTGACAGAGATACAGCCGACCCCGCCATGGGCGTTGAAGCCCAGCGCCGTGGCATCCTCACCGGAAAGCTGCACGAAATCGGCCCCGCAAGTGGCGCGCTGCTGGCTGACACGGGCCAGATCGCCGGTGGCATCCTTCACCCCGATGATCCGGGGCAGCCTGGCCAGCGCACCCATTGTATCCGGTGACATGTCGATCACCGATCTGGGCGGAATGTTGTAAATGATGATCGGCAAATCGCAGCTGTCATGCAACGCGGTGAAATGCGCGATTAACCCGCGTTGAGTAGGCTTGTTGTAGTAAGGTGTAACCACAAGGGCGGCAGTGGCTCCGACGGCGACGGCATGACGCATGAAGCGCTCTGATTCGACGGTATTGTTTGACCCGGCTCCGGCAATCACCGGCAGCCGGCCCGCGGCGGTCTTGACAACCTGGGCAACGACCTCTTCATGTTCGGCGTGCGTCAGCGTCGGGCTTTCGCCCGTGGTCCCCACCGGAACCAACCCGTGAGAACCCTGATCCACATGCCAGTCGACAAGTTTTTTGAGCGCGTCAAAGTCCACAGCACCGTTCGCAAACGGGGTGACAAGGGCAGGCATGGAACCTCTGAACATGATCGCACTCCGGGTTGGGGCAGCAGGCTCTCCCGGTCCTGCCGCGTTTGTGAGTTGTCCGTGGCGATACACGGTATACCCTTGTGCGCTCAAGACCTGCAGGGTTCGAAAATGCGCGCTTGGCTCCGGATTGCCCCACTCCTTGTTCTTTTCCTGCTGGCCCGGCCCCTGGCAGCCGACATGGCCGAGGCGATGGATGCCATCCGCGCCCAAGATTTCGAAGCCGCGTTTGAGGCCGCTGGTGGCCCTCACACTCCGGCGCATGACGTTGTCGAATGGCATTGGCTGCGGGCCGGGCGCGGCGATGCGGCCGCCACCCTGGCATTTGTGGAGCGCAACGGCGACTGGCCCGGCCTGCCCTGGCTGCGGCGCAAATCAGAACCTTCCTTTGTCACCGCGCCCGTCTCGGACGTGCTGACGTTTTTTGACGCGCAGGAACCACAGACCCCCGACGGGGTGCTGGCCTATGTCAACGCACTGCGCGCGGCCGGCCGGGCCGGCGAAGCGGATGCGACGCTGGTGCTTGCCTGGCGCGTGATGCCAATGGGGGCAAGCACGCAACAGGCGTTTCTGGCAGCCGGCGGTGATCTGCTGGCCGCGCACAACACGGCGCGGCTCGACCGGCTGCTCTGGGATGGCCACAAGCTTAGCGCCCGGCGCATGCTCACCTCGGTCGACGATGGCACCCGCGCCCTGGCCCTTGCGCGGCTCGCCCTGCAGGACCAATCCGCAGGCGTCGATACGCTCATCTCGCGCGTGCCGGAGTCCCTGGCCGACGATCCCGGTCTGGCCTACGACCGCTTTGAGTGGCGCGCCAAGAAACGGCGCACGGAAGACGCGATCGAGCTGATGATGGCCCGCTCAACCTCTGCCGAGGCGCTGGGACAGCCGGACAAATGGGCCAGTCGCCGCCGTGGCTTTGCGCGCACGCTCATGCGCGAGGGCGACCACGCCAAGGCCTATGAGATCGCGATGCGCCATGGGCTGTCGGACGGCTCGGATTATGCCGCGCTGGAATGGCTGTCGGGCTATCTGGCGCTCAGTTACCTCGATCAGGCGGAAACCGCGCTGCTGCATTTCCTGCGGTTTGACGATGCCGTGCTGTCGCCGATCTCGAAAGGCCGGGCCAAGTACTGGACCGGGCGCGCGCTCGAAGCTTTGGGCGACGAGGCGGTCGCGCAGGTGGCCTATCGCGAGGGAGCGGCGTACCAGAGTTCCTTCTACGGCCTACTGGCGGCGGAAAAGGCGGGTCTGCCGTTTGACCCGGCTCTTGCGAACCCCCCGGAGCTGCCCCCCTGGCGCAGCGCTGACTTTACCACGACCTCTGTCTACAAGGCGGGCGTGGCGCTCTGGGAGGCCGAAGAATTTGTGCTCGCCGAGCGGTTCTTCACCCATTTGACGGAAAACCTTGATCCGGTCGAAGCGGCACAATTGGGACAAATGGCGGTGGACCTCGGTGATCCGCATTTGTCTGTGATGATCTCCAAACGCGCGGCGCAAAGCGGGCTGGTGCTTTCCGGCTACTACTATCCGCTGCATCCGGTCGCGGACGAAACCCTGCCCATGGCGCAGGAAATGGTGCTCGCCATTGCGCGGCGGGAAAGCGAATTCGACCCCACGGTGGTGAGCGGCGCGGGCGCCCTCGGGTTCATGCAGGTCATGCCCGCCACGGGCCGTCTGGTGGCCGATGATCTGGGAATCCTCTCGGCGCACAGCTCGGACCGGATGCTGCAGGACTGGCAATACAACGCCAAGCTCGGCGCGAACTACCTCGCCACGCTGGCGGCGGACCTCGATGGCAACGTCGCAATGATGGCCGCCGGCTACAACGCCGGGCCGGGCCGTCCGCTGCGCTGGATGGAACAGTTCGGAGATCCGCGCGGCCGCAACCCCGCGATCGACATTGTCGACTGGATCGAAATGGTGCCGTTTCGGGAAACCCGCAACTACATCATGCGCGTGACCGAGAGCCTGCCGGTCTACCGAGCCCGGCTCGGCCAGGATCCTCTGCCGGTTCCCTTCTCGCAGGAACTACGCGGATCGACGCTTTCGGCGTTCGCGCCATAGGGTAAAGAGCCCGGCCGCCACGATAATGGCGACGCCCAGCGCGACATTCGCGCGGATGACCTCTCCGAACAGGACAATCCCGATGATCGACGCCCAGATAAAGTGGAAGTAGGCGAAAGGCTGAACCGCGCTTGCCTCGGCAACTTCATAGCATTTGATCAACAGCCAGTGGCCCAGCGCCCCAGTGATGCAAAGGCAGCCCATCCAGAAGGAATCCACCGCGTTCATAGGCTCCCAATAGGGAAGACCGATCACGGTCAGCAGCACGGCGCCCGCGGTTCCCGTGTAAAAGAAACTGGTGGCCGAACTGTCAAAGCGCGCGACGTAGCGGGTCAGCAGGCTGTACAGCGCAAACATGAAGGCCGCGGCCAGCGGGATCACGGCGGCCGGGTCAAACACACCGTCAGAGGGCTGCAAGATGAACATCACGCCTACAAAGCCCACCGCAATCGCGACCCAGCGCCGCCAGGCCACCTGTTCGCCCAGGATCGGACCGGACAACGCCGCGATCACCAGCGGATAGCAGATAAAAACCGCCTGGGTTTCGATCAGACCCAACACGGTAAAGCTGTAGACCGCGACGCAGACCTCTGCGCCCAGCAACAGGCCCCGCGTGATCTGCAAAACCGGGCGGCGTGTGCGGATCGCGGCGCGAATCCCGCCCTTGGCGCGGGCAGCCAGCGCGATGACAAAGGCCGCGAAGAACCAATAGCGGACCATCACCACCATCAGGGTGTTGTATTCGCCTGCCAAATGGCGCGAAATCCCGTCCTGCAGCGAAAACACCAGGGTGGAACCCACCATCAGCGCGATGCCAAGGCTGCTCGCGCTGCGTTCCACGATCGGCCGAACCTCCTGGGTCATGGCAAGCGTCCCACTGTCATGTGCCTTTTGCGCCCGTAGCCGGGCTGGCGGCTGACCGTGAAGCCTGCGGCCTCCAGGCTGCGCCGGACATGTCCGGCGGCGGTGTAGGTGGCCAGCGTGCCGCCGGGCGCTGTGTGACGCGCGACCTCCGCCATCAGACCGGGCTCCCACAATTCAGGATTCCGCGCTGGCGCGAACCCGTCGAGGTACCATGCATCCGCGGTTTGTTCCCAGCCCGGCAGGCACGTGCGCGCATCGCCAAAGCGCAGATCAAGCCAGGCGGGCCCGATCTCCACCGGAAATCGCCCCGCCCGCCAGCACGCGACAAGCGCGTCCCGGTAGGGCAGCGCGGGAAAGACCGCCAGCGCCCGCACCATATCGTCAGCCGCCATCGGGAAGGCTTCGAAGCCTGTGTAGCGCAACTGGCCCGCGCCGGGCCATGCCATAAGGGTGGTCAGGAAGTTCAAACCGGTGCCAAAGCCCAGTTCCGCCACCTGAAATCCATCGCAGAACCGAGCGGGCAGGTCATTTCCGGACAGGAAGGTGTGGCGCGTTTCATCGACCCCGTTTTCAAGCGAGTAATACGGATCATCAAACCGGTCCGAGACCGGAACCTCCCCCGGACGCCAGGACACGCGTGCCCGCTGGTGCTGCATGTTCCGCTCTCCTATTGTGCCCGAAGGAGGCCCGGCGTAGTGGCACGGGCCGGCACAGACATCGGCGGGACACTGGAGAAGCAGGTCGAAAATGGCAATGCCAGAGGTCACTATTCGCGGCGCCGGGATCTTTGGGTTGTCCATCGCCTGGGCCTGCGTTCAGCGCGGCGCCCGGGTGGCTGTGGTCGATCCGACCGGACCCGGCACCGGCGCGAGCGGCGGGGTGGTTGGCGCTCTGGCGCCGCATGTTCCCGAGAACTGGAACACCAAGAAAGCGTTTCAGTTTGAAAGCCTTCTGGCGGCCGAAGCCTTCTGGTCGCAGGTCGAAGCGACCGGCGGGGTGTCATCGGGCTATGGACGGACCGGGCGGGTGCAACCGGTGCCCGACGCGGCCAGCCTGCCATTGGCCCGGGCGCGTGCAGAGAACGCGAATGAGCTTTGGCAAGGTCACGCAGTCTGGGAGGTCCTTCCCGTTGAGACCGCCGGGGCGACATCGGGCTGGGGCCTGTCACCGGCTTCGGGCTGGCTGATCCGCGACACGCTGTCGGCACGGCTCCACCCGGCCCGGGCCATGGCGTCGCTTGTGGCCGCATTGACCGAGCGTGGCGTGCCGATCCATGCGGAGGCACCGGATCAGGGGGCCGTGGTCTGGGCCACCGGAACCGAGGGTCTGGCGCATCTGAGCGAGACGCTGGGGCGAGCGATCGGGCAAGGCATCAAGGGGCAGGCCGCCGTACTCGACGCCGATCTGCCGCCCGATGCGCCGCAACTCTTCGTGGATGGTCTGCATCTCGTGCCACATCACGACGGGCGCGTGGCCATCGGCTCGACGTCCGAGCGGGACTTTGAAGCGCCTTTCGCCACCGACGATCTGCTGGAGCCTCTGATCGCTGCGGCGCGGGACGCGGTGCCGATGCTGGCCGAGGCGCCGGTTCTTCAGAGATGGGCCGGGCTGCGCCCGCGCGCGCGCAGCCGCGCCCCGCTTCTGGATGTCTGGCCCGACCGTCCGGGGCATTTCATCGCCAACGGCGGGTTCAAGATCGGCTTTGGCATGGCCCCGAAGGTCGCGCAGGTGATGGCCGATCTGATCCTGGACGGGCGCGACGGGATCCCGGAGGCGTTCCGGCTCAGCGCCAGTCTGTAAAGCTGAGCGGCGGGGATGCGCGGAGCGGGGGTGCGCGGGGTGCGCGCGCGCTGGCTTCCGCCTTCCCGCGCAACGTCGCGCAATGTCTCCAGGGCGGGAGCGCGCCCCCGCTTCAGGCCGCCACTTCCGCCCGCAGGTTGTCCATAAGACTCTGCAGGGTCGTGACATACAGCGACGATGTCAGCCGTCCATCCGCGTCAAATTCATCCGCCGCTCCGGCCAGATGCATCTCGGGCCCGGCCACAACGCGGGCCCGGAAGGGCACCATGAACGTGCGCAAGATCAACTGCGCGCGTTCACCGCCAGCGCGGCCCCCGGTGGCGGACATGACCGCGACCGGTTTGCCTGGCCAGCCTTTGGGCTCGACCCGGCTGATCCAGTCGAGCGCGTTCTTCAGCACCCCGGAGGGGCCCTTGTTGTACTCTGGCGTGGACATCACAACAGCCTCGGCATCGGCGATCTGCCGGGCCAGTGCAAGCACGGCCTCGGGTGCGCCTTGGGCCTGCTCGACGTCGCCGTCATACAGCGGCAGGTTCACATCGGCTTCGATGAAGTTCTGGGGCGCATACAACCGGGCCGCCTCGCGGATCAGTTTGCGGTTGAGGGAGTCCGCGCGCAGCGACCCCGAGATCCCAAGAAGCATGCCAGTCGCCATAGTGCCGTTCCTTTGTCCTTCGTCAGGACTGAGTTAGAGTGAAGCGATCCGCCAGCCAAGGCCCGGGCCTCTACAAACCGCTTTTTGGCACCACGATGATCTCGACCCGCCGGTTCTGCGCGCGCCCTTCCGGCGTCAGGTTGGAGGCAATCGGCTGATTTTCTCCAACCCCGGTCACCGAGATGCGGTTGGGCTCCACGCCACCGTTGATCAGTGCGGCAGATACGGCGCCGGCGCGCTGCTCTGACAGCGTCTGGTTGAACGCGGCATCGCCGACATTGTCGGTATGGCCGATCACCAGCAGGTTGGAATTCTTGTATTGCACGAAATTGGCCGCCAGCTTGTTCAACTCACTCTGCAGGTTGGGACGGATTTCGGCACTTCCGGTGTCAAAGGTGATGTCCTGCGGCAGCGTGACCACCAGCCGGCTGCCGTCATTGACAACGGTGATCCCGTCATTGGCGAGCGAATTCCGGATATCCGCTGCCTGCTGATCCAGCAGACTGCCCGCACCCGCGCCCACGATGGCGCCAGCCGCCGCACCCACGGCCGCATTCTTCAGCCCCTGATCGCCACCGGCAATCAGACCGACCCCTGCTCCGACAATGGCGCCTGCAATGGCACCTCCGCGTGTATTGGCGTTCGGATCCGTATCCGGGGTCAGCGACGCCGGGTCCGTGCAGGCGCCAAGAGCCAGACATGCCGCGGCGCACAGCGCCATAAGAGGTGCGTGACGACGGGCCTGTGCCGCCGAAGACGTGGACTCAATCATACGTGTGTACCTTCTGCTCGTGCGTGACCCGCTGTCGGGGCCTTCGATTTTGCGCGGATTATCGGCTCTGACGGGTCTTAGCTCAAGCGACAAAACGCCTGCGAGCGGCGGATCGCCGCCTTCCCCGCCCGCTCCGGAAGGCTAGAATGCTGCGGCGAACGGCGTGATCGCGACATCGCTGTCATCCCAAAGCCGGCGCAGCATTGCGCCTTCGCCGGGAAATCCGTCCTCACGCCAGGTACAGGACCAGATCCGGTCGGTCCGAAAATACCGGAACGCCGCGCGCAATTCGCACCACGCCACCAGCACGGCACATTCCTGATAGTACAGCAACGCCAGCGGGCGCAGAACCCGTGTGGTCTCCGCCTCCTCTTCGTCGCGGTAGGTGATTTCGATCTTGCGCTCGTCGCGGATCGCTTCGCGCAGCATGGCTTTGGAGACGCAGGCCTTGTCGGGATCATCCACCGGCGCACCCGAAGCGGCCACCCGCAGCCAGGCGGCCGGTTCCTGCAATGCATCGATCTTTTTGCCGATCCGGCACGCGGCGTCCATCAGCGCCGTATCCCCGGTGCGCGACAAGAGCGCCAGCCCGACCCGAAGCGCCTCCACTTCTTCCTGATCAAAGTTCAGAGGCGGCAGATCATAGCCCCGGCGCATGATGTATCCGAGCCCGGCCTCGCCTTCGATTGGCGTGCGCATCGCCTGCAGCGCCGCAATGTCGCGATAGATCGTCCGGCTCGATACCTCCAGACGGTGCGCTAGATCTTCGGCGGTGACCGGGTCCCGCGCGGCGCGCAGAATCTGGATCAATTCGAACAGACGGGTCGATTTGCGCATGAGCAGGCTCCGGGTGCGGCATGTCATCTGCTGACACCATAGCATGGCCCACTGACAACGGGGTGTCAGGAGCCCTGTGGTCAGGTCACGGCACCTCAAACACGGAGCCGGACATGACCTACTATGAACACCACGTGATGATGACCCTGCGTCTGGGCAGATGGGCCGAACAGGGCATCCGCGATCATGGCCCCTTTGCCGCACGCAACGGCATATCGGGTTGCCACCGCTACCACCGCGTGCGGCCGGTACGCCGGGCCCGGTCCAAACGCGTCTGGCCGATTATGCGGATTGGACCTCTGCGCGCGCTGATTCGTAGGCCAGCATGGCGCGCTTGACCGGAAGGCCCCAGTGATACCCGCCAAGCCCGCCGGACTTGCGCAAGGCACGGTGACACGGGATCAGCCAGGAGATCGGGTTGCGCCCGACGGCCGTTCCAACCGCACGCACCGCACGCGGCTTGCCGATGGAGCGCGCGATTTCGGAATAGGTCGTCACGTGACCTGACGGGACGGACAAAAGCGCCTCCCACACCTTGATCTGAAACGGGGCGCCGATGAGATAAAGCGGCGCCTCGCTGAGTTCCCCGCTTGCCCCGAATGCCGCCAGGGCCCAGGGGCGCAAACGCATGGGATCTTCGACAAATCGGGCCTTGGGCCAGCGACCGGTCAGATCCTCCATGGCCTCTGCGGCCGAGCTTTCGCCTTCGAACCCGATACCGCAGATCCCCTTGTCGGTGCCCATGACCAACGCCGGGCCGAACGGGCTGTCAAACCAGCCCCAATAGATTGTGAGCCCGTCCCCGCCCTTGGCGAAGTCGCCCGGGCTCATCGACTCCCAGCGCAGAAACAGATCGTACAGCCGCCCGCCGCCGGACAGCCCAACCGCGTGAGAGGTTTCCAGGGTGGTGAACTTTTCGGACAACAGGGCCTTGGCATGGCCCAGCGCCAGATATTGCTGGAACCGTTTGGGCGATACCCCGGCCCAGCGGGAAAACACGCGTTGAAAATGCGCCGGGCTCATCTGCATATCCGCCGCCAGATCTTCCAGCGATTGCCCCGGCCCGCCGGCATCGATGACCTCGATGGCCCGGCGCATGACATTGTAGTGATACCCGTTGGTCTCTGTGTCCTGCAGCGTCATCTGACACGCTCCCTTTGTCTCTGCCTGAGAGCCTACCCCGGTCGGGATCCTGTCGCGACCCGAAGCCTGCGCTTTTGACCGGGGACCGGTAAAGACGGGTGAGCCGGGGCTCCCGCCAAGCGCCGCGCGATCAAAGATCGATCGGCTTTGTTGGGCCGGGCCCTGCGCCTGTCGGCGCAGGGCGGGTGCGTGGGCTTGACAGGAGGATTCTAAATATTTCCTTATTTTT
>JBCDEC010000100.1:0-15715 GCA_039179965.1 Pseudomonadota bacterium | reverse complement strand
TCAGATCAGAGATATTGGCCTTCTTTTCACCAATCAATGTGCAAACGCGTCCCAGAACGCCTGCGTCGTTGCCAATTGTCACATCCAATGTCGCCACATAGACCGCCGGGTGCGTCCCGGGGTGCCAGTTCAAATCCACCCAGCGTTGCGGCTGATCCTCAAGCTCGCTCAATCGTTCACAATCAATAGCATGGACCACCACGCCCGTGCCGCGCGAGGCGATTCCCACGATGCGCTCGCCGGGCAGCGGCTGGCAGCAGGGCGCACGCTCAAAACTCTGCCCGGGCTCAAGACCGACAACCGCCCGATGGGCCTCAATCTGGTCGGTCTCATCGGAGGCCAGATCCGGATAGACCGCCTGCACCACATCATGGGTGGTCAATTCGGCGCTGCCGAGCCGGGCCAGCAGGGTTTCGCGATCTTCCAGGCGCAGATGGCGAGCCGCGGTCTCCAGAACCTTGTCGGTCGCCTTGCGGCCAACGTTTTCAAAGGCCGAGCGCGCCAGTTCCTGCCCCAACCGCACAAACCGCTCGCGATCCGCGTCGCGCAGCGCCCGGCGGATCGCGGTGCGGGCCTTGCCGGTTGTCGCAATGTCGAGCCAGGAGCTTTGTGGGGTCTGCCCTTCGGCGGTGATGATCTCGCAGCTTTGCCCGTTCTTCAGCCGGGTCCAGAGCGGGACCCGGATCCCGTCGACCTTGGCCCCCACGCAGGCCGAACCGATCCGGGTGTGGATCGCGAAGGCGTAATCGATCGGCGTGGCGCCGCGCGGCAGTTTCACCACATCGCCCTTGGGCGTGAAGCAAAACACCTGGTCGGAGTACATCTCGAGCTTGACCGCTTCGAGGAACTCGTCGTGATCCTCTTCGCTGTCGAATTGCTCGGTGAGCTGCGAGATCCACTTCGCCGGATCGACCGCAAAGGGGTTTTCGGCCCGCACGCCATCGCGGTAGGACCAATGCGCCGCCACCCCGGTTTCGGCCACGTCATGCATCTGGCGCGTGCGGATCTGAACTTCGACCCGTTTGCCATCGCGGCCAGACACCGTCTTATGGATCGAGCGATACCCGTTCGACTTGGGCTGCGAGATGTAATCCTTGAACCGGCCGGGGACCGATTTCCAGCGTGTATGGATGGCCCAGAGCGCGCGATAGCAATCTTCGTCCCTGGTGGTGATCACGCGAAAGCCATAGATGTCGGAGAGCCGCGAAAAGCCCTGTTTCTTCTCCTGCATCTTGCGCCAGATCGAATAGGGCTTCTTGGCGCGGCCAAAGACCTCGGCTTCGATGTTGTCCTTGTCGAGTTCCAGCCGCATGTCACCGGTGATGCGGTGGATGACATCGCCGGTTTCGCGCTGCAGCGTGATGAATCGGCGGATGATCGACTGGCGGCCTTCGGGGTTGATTACGCGGAACGCCAGGTCTTCCAGCTCTTCGCGCATCCAGTGCATCCCCATGCGCCCGGCCAGCGGCGCATAGATATCCATCGTCTCGCGCGCCTTCTGCATCTGCTTTTCGGGGCGCATCGCCTTGATCGTCCGCATGTTGTGCAGACGGTCGGCGAGCTTGACGAGGATCACGCGCAGATCCTTTGACATCGCCATGAACAGTTTGCGGAAGTTTTCGGCCTGCTTGGTTTCCCGGCTGGACAGCTGCAGGTTGGTCAGCTTGGTCACACCATCGACCAGCATCGCCACCTCATCGCCAAACCGCGCGGCGATCTCGCCGTAACTCGCCTTGGTGTCTTCGATGGTATCGTGCAGCAGGGCGGTGATGATCGTGCCGTCATCGAGGCGTTGTTCGGTCAGGATGGCGGCCACGGCGACGGGATGGGTGAAATAAGGTTCACCCGATTGCCGGAACTGGCCCTCATGCATCTGCTTGCCGAACGCATAGGCGTCGGCAATCAACGCCGCATTGGTTTTCGGATTGTAGTTGCGGACCAGCGCTATCAGATCATCAGCTGCAATCATCTGGTCCGCACACCCGCTCCGGGCTTAAAAGGGCCAGATCAGCCCTGCCCCTGAGCCTCCATCAATGCCCGCAGAAGCTTTTCTTCGGACATGTCGTCTTCGGCGGGCTTGTCGGGCTCGGCGCCCATGAGAAGCGCCATTGCGTCCTCTTCCGGCTCGTCGACCTCGATCTGATTCTGATTGCTCTCGATCAGACGCTCGCGCAGCTCGTCCGCGCTTTGCGTTTCTTCGGCAATCTCGCGCAGGGCCACGACGGGGTTCTTGTCGTTGTCTTTTTCCACGGTGATCGGCGCGCCGGCCGACACTTCGCGCGCACGATGTGCGGCGAGCAGCACAAGCTCGAACCGGTTTGGAACCTTGTCAACGCAATCTTCAACCGTCACGCGGGCCATGGGTGGTCTCCAGTATAGAAATGTCGGGGCCGGAAATCGCTTGCTACCTGCAAATTCCCGGCTTGACAAGCGGAGAATGGGTGCGATCCGCCCGCCGTTTGTGGCTCATATCGGACGCACCAGCGCCCGGTCCGCCGCCGGCAACGCCGCAGCCATGTCGGAAACACTGTGTTTCGTAACAGGGTGCTGCCAGTCCCGGGCGATGTCCAGAAGCGGGATCAGCACGAAGGCCCGGTCCTGCAAACGGGGATGAGGTAAAATCAGCCGATCGGGAGCGGATATCTGCTGATGGTCCAGAGCCAGATCCGCCCACCTGTGAAATGTGTCAATATTGGGGAGAATCATCTGATCATATGCGATCAGGTCCAGATCCAGCGTCCGCTGCGCCCAACGGGTATGTCTCGTTCGGCCAAACTTTGATTCAACCTTATGCAGAGCAGCCAGCAAATCCATCGGTGACAACAATGTGTTCGCCACACAGGCGGCGTTCACATAGTCCGGACCGGCGTCAGCGGTAAAACACGGTGTCAAGAAAAATCGACTAACAGCCGTGACATGCAGTCCGATTCGGCTTAAATGCGCCAGCGCACGACGCAAAGTTGCGGCTGGCGGGCCGAATTGCGACGGAAGGTTGGCACCCAGACAGATTATAACGCTTGACCCAAGCACAGTCATGATTTTCACTATTTTTCAGGATTCACGGGGTTTACTCGCCCTTATTCATCCCAATATTTGGACAGCCGTTTCGTCGGGAATTGCAAGACCCACCGTTGGTTCTTTGGACGGACGTGCTACCGGAAGGACAATTTGATGTTTTACAAGGACGAACGGCTTGCGCTGTTCATCGACGGATCAAACCTTTACGCGGCGGCCAAGGCGCTTGGATTTGATATAGACTACAAGCTTTTGCGGATGGAATTCATGCGTCGTGGCAAATTGCTGCGCGCTTTCTATTACACCGCTCTGCTTGAGAACGACGAGTACTCTCCCATCCGGCCTTTGGTCGACTGGCTCCACTACAACGGCTTCACCATGGTGACCAAGCCGGCCAAAGAATACACCGACAGCATGGGGCGCCGCAAGGTGAAGGGGAACATGGACATCGAGCTTGCGGTCGATGCGATGGAACTTGCACCGCGCGTGGACCACATTGTGCTGTTCTCGGGGGACGGCGATTTCCGGCCCCTGGTGGAGAGCTTGCAGCGTCAGGGTGTTCGCGTTTCGGTTGTGTCGACCATTCGGAGCCAGCCGCCGATGATATCGGACGATCTGCGCCGGCAGGCCGATAACTTCATCGAACTGGAAGAGCTCAAGGAAGTCATCGGACGTCCGCCGCGCGAAGCGCAGGCTGACCGCAACATCAGCGTCGCAGGGGGCAGCGCCTGACCGGCGTCGCCGTCTGCGGCGGCAGAAAACAGACAGGCTTGATGCGGGATGCAGCTAAGCCTGTCTGGATTTTCGCCGCAAATTGACCTAGGTCGAGAGGCAAGGAGATCTCTCGATGACCAATCCCCCTTTGACTATTCGACTGGCCGCCCCGCGCGGCTTTTGTGCCGGGGTCGACCGGGCCATCAAGATCGTCGAGATGGCCCTAGAGAAATGGGGCGCGCCGGTCTATGTGCGCCACGAGATCGTCCACAACAAGTACGTCGTTGACGGGCTGCGCGCCAAAGGTGCGGTCTTTGTCGAAGAGCTGGCAGACTGCCCCGATGACCGGCCGGTGATCTTTTCGGCCCATGGCGTGCCCAAATCGGTGCCTGCCGAGGCCAGCCAGCGCGAGATGCTTTTTGTCGATGCCACCTGTCCGCTGGTCAGCAAGGTTCATATCGAGGCCCAGCGCCACCACGAGGCCGGCCTGCAGATGATCATGATCGGCCATGCCGGCCACCCCGAAACCATCGGCACCATGGGGCAATTGCCCGAGGGAGAAGTGCTTTTGGTCGAAACCGTCGAGGACGTGGCCGCGGTCGACGTGCGCGACCCGCAGCGGCTGGCCTTTGTCACGCAGACCACGCTGTCGGTCGATGACACCCGCGACATCGTGACCGCGTTGCAGGAGCGGTTTCCGGCGATTGTCGGGCCGCACAAGGAAGACATCTGTTACGCCACGACCAATCGGCAGGAGGCCGTGAAGGCCATGGCCAGTGGCGTCGATGCCATGCTGGTGGTGGGAGCCCCGAACAGTTCCAACTCGCGCCGGCTGGTCGAGGTCGGAGCCCGCGCGGGCTGCGCATATTCGCAACTGGTCCAGCGGGCCGAGGACATCGACTGGCGCGCGCTTGAGGGAATCTCTGCTCTGGGCATCACCGCCGGCGCCTCTGCGCCCGAAGAGCTTGTCCGCGAGGTGGTCGATGCGTTTCGCGCGCATTACGACGTGACCGTGGAAACGGTGGAAACGGCCAAGGAAACCGTCGAATTCAAGGTGCCGCGCGTGTTGCGCGTGCCGGCAGCCGAGGCATAGCGACGTGTCCTTGCAGTTCCTGATTACCGCCTTTGTGGTGGTGCTGGCGCCGGGCACCGGCGTGATCTACACGCTGGCGATCGGCCTGGGCCGCGGGGCCCGCCCGGCGATCTGGGCGGCGTTCGGCTGCACGCTGGGAATCGTGCCGCATCTGGTGGCCGCGACCCTGGGGCTGGCGGCGGTGCTTCATTCGTCTGCCCTGCTCTTTCAGGCGGTCAAATTCGCGGGCGTGGCCTATCTGCTCTATCTGGCCTGGTCGGCGCTGCGCACCGATGGAGCCTTGCAGATCCGCGCCGACCGCGCCGCCGAACCGGGCTGGCGCATTGCCCGCCGGGGCGCCCTGATCAACATTCTCAATCCCAAGCTGTCATTGTTCTTTCTGGCGCTGCTGCCGCCGTTTCTGTCCGGCGATGCCGGCCGTGCCACGCTGGAGATGACGGCTTTGGGCGGCGTCTTCATGGCGATGACCTTCGCGGTCTTCGTGATCTATGGCATCTTTGCCTCCACGGCCCGGCGGTGGATCATGGAGAGCGAAACCGCGCTGGCCTGGCTCAATCGCAGCTTTGCCGCGATTTTTGCGGCCCTTGCGGCCCGGCTGGCGCTGGAGCGCGCATGATCGGGATCCCCTTCGTGCCGCTGGCGCTCGGTCTGGCCGGGTTGATCCCCTTCATCTGGGGCGCGCTGACCTATCTCAACCCGACCCTCTCGGAGTGGGGTCTGGCCACGTTCGGACCCCGTTTTGTCGGGCCCTACGTGCAGCTGTTCTATGGGTCCATCATATTGAGCTTCATGTCCGGCGTGCTGTGGGGCTTTGCCACCAAGACCAGCGGCACGCGGGCGGCGTTGTGCTATACCCTGTCGGTGCTGCCGGCTTTGTGGGCGTTTTTCATGACGGGCGGAGGCCCGACCAGCGCGGGCACCCATCTGATCATGGGCTTTGCCGGTCTTTTGCTGATCGATATCGCGTTTTCCACCTGGGGTCTGACCCCGGAGTGGTGGGTGCGCCTGCGGGTTGGCCTGAGCGCGGTTGTCATCTTGTGTCTGTCAGTAGGAGTTTTCTGGTGAATGACGATACAATCCGCGTCTATGACGCGCGCGCCCGCGAATATGCCGATGCCGTCGATACCGGCAAGGACGAGGCCATGCAGGCGTTTTTGGCAGGTTTGCCCGAGGGTGGTCAGGTGCTCGACTGGGGCTGCGGGCCGGGCCATGCCGCTGCGGCAATGGCGGCGGCCGGACTGTCGGTTCTGGCCACCGATGGGTCAGCGGAAATGGTGCGTCTGGCGCAGGCCCAGCCCGGTGTCGATGCGCACCAGGCGACCTTTGACGATTTGACGGCGCAAGAGGCCTTTGACGGGATCTGGGCCAGTTTTTCGCTGCTGCATGCGCCGCGGGCGGCCATGCCGGGCCATCTTGCCGCGGCACATCGCGCCCTGCGTTCCGGCGGCGCGTTCTGGATTGGCATGAAGCTTGGCTCTGGCGAAAAGGTCGACCGGCTGGGGCGGTTTTATACGTATTATTCCGAAGCGGAATTGCAGGATTGTCTGACCGAGGCCGGTTTCACGGTGCTGCAGAGCGACGTGTCCGAGGTGCGCGGACTGACCGGAGACCTGGAAGCCTGCGTCGCGATTCTTGCCCGTGCCTGACCTGTTTGCCTACACGGACGGCGCGTGTTCCGGGAACCCGGGTCCGGGCGGCTGGGGGGTGCTGCTGCAGGCCAAATCCGGCGAGACGGTGGTCAAGGAGCGCACGCTGTCCGGGGGCGAGCCGGCCACCACCAACAACCGGATGGAGCTTATGGCCGCGATCACGGCGCTGGAAACGCTGGAATCGTCGTCGCGTATCACGGTGATCACCGACAGCGCCTACGTCAAGAACGGCGTCACGGGCTGGATCCATGGCTGGAAGCGCAACGGCTGGAAGACGGCCGCCAAGAAACCGGTGAAGAACGTCGAATTGTGGCAGCGCCTTGATGCGGCGCAGGATCGCCATGACGTCATCTGGACCTGGGTCAAGGGCCATGCCGGGCATCCGGAGAACGAGCGGGCGGACGAACTGGCGCGCGCGGGGATGGCACCGTTCAAGACCTGAGGTTCAGGCCTGTGGCGCCCGTCGCTTTGGAGTATTTGACTCAAGAAGAAGACAGGGGCGTGGGACAGACCGGCAGCCGGCGCGCCGGGGTGGGCTCTTGATCGGGGTGCCGTCGGTGCAACGGGTGACAGGGTGGGAGGCGCGGCGGCTGCCCTGCGCTAGCGCCTGGGACCATAGGTTTGCCACAGCCAGATCAGCAGCAGGGCGCCGAGAACCGCGCCGACAAAGCCGGCCATGGCGCCCGCGACCGTCAGCAGAAAGCGCAAGAGCAGGCCGCCGATCAGCGCACCGAAGATCCCGATACCGATGGTGGTGATCATATCGGTCTGAACCCGCATGATCCGGGTGGCGATAAAGCCTGCGGCCGCGCCAATGATCACAAGGGCGATAATGCTCATCATGGCCTCCTCACTTTCTGGGCCGCCAGTGGAACGGCACGATGATCAAGGCGCCAATCGACGACACCAGGGCGTTCAGGCCCGGGCTGCCAAAGCCGATCCCGAACATGATTCTCACAAAGAAAAACAGAAAGGCGCCGCCGATGCAGATGATCATCGATGGGATCACGCCGTTGCGGGTCCAGCCGGTGCGTTCGCAGGCATAGCCGACGATGCCCGCGATCACGACGGTGCCCATCAATGTCAGATACATGATCCGGGTCTCCCTAAAGCCGGGTGCCGGCCGGGACTGGCCAGCCGCGCAACACATCCTCGCGATCCTGCGCGCCTTTGCCGGCCCGTTGCAAGCGCAGGATCTCAATCGCACCTGTGCCGCAGGCCACGGTCAGGCGATCGTCACAGGTTTCGCCCGGACGGGCGGTGTGCGGTTTGCCCGGGGTCGGAGCCAGGCGGGAGGCCAGCAGCTTCACGCGCTCGCCGCTGATTTCGGTCCAGGCGCCGGGAAAGGCAGACAGACCACGGATCTGGCGATCCACCACGGCGGCATCGGCGGTCCAGTCGACGCGCGCCTCCGCCTTGTCGATTTTCGCCGCATAGGTCACGCCGTCTGCCGCTTGCGGCTGTGGCGTCAAATCGTCCAACTGGTCCAGCGCCGCGACGATCAGGTCCGAGCCCATGGCGCTCAGCCGGTCGTGCAGCTCATGCGTCGTCTCTTCGGCACCGATCGCGGTGCGGGCCGTCAGCAGAACCGGACCGGTGTCCAGACCGGCCTCCATCTGCATGATGCAGACACCGGTTTGCGCGTCCCCGGCCAGAATTGCGCGATGGATCGGCGCGGCCCCGCGCCAGCGCGGCAGCAGGGAGGCGTGAATATTGAGACAGCCCCGGCGCGGCGCATCGAGGATTGCCTGCGGCAGGATCAGCCCATAGGCCACCACGACCGCGACATCTGCCTGCAGCGCCGCAAACGCCGCCTGGTCCTGCGCCGATTTCAGCGCAGCGGGATGGCGCACCGGCAGGCCGAGCGCCTCGGCCCGCGCCTGAACCGGCGAAGGTCGCGGCTTTTTACCACGTCCGGCCGGGCGCGGCGGCTGGCAGTAGACGGCGGCAATCTCGTGCCCGGCGGCGACCAGCGCCTCCAGCACCGGCACCGAAAACGCGGGTGTGCCCATGAAGACAATCCGCATCACTGCGCCCGGGCATGTGCCATCTTGCGGGCCTTGCGCAGGAGCATGTCCCGCTTGGCCCGGCTCAGATGGTCGATGTAGACACGTCCGTTCAGATGATCGATCTGGTGCTGCACGGATGTGGACCAGAGCCCGTCGAACGACCGGGTGGTTTCTGCGCCCTGGGCATCGAGATAGCGCACGGTGACCTGGGCGGGCCGTTCGATGCGCGCCGAGATGCCGGGCAGGTTGGGGCTGCCTTCCTCATGCGGGCGCAGCGTGTCGGAGGCCTGCAGGATTTCGGGGTTGGCCAGGCGGATCGCGCGGCCGCGTTCGTCCGAGGCATCCACCACCGCAAGGCGCAGCATCACCCCGATCTGGGGCGCGGCGAGCCCGACACCGGGCATCGCTTCCATCGTATCGATCATGTCCTGCCAGATCGCGCGGATCTCATCGGTGATGTCTGCAACCGGCTCGGCGGGCATGCGCAACCGGCGATCGGGAAAGGGAATACAACGCCGGACGGTCATGCGCCGTCGCCAAGCCGGCCAGCGGCGTAATCCGCTTCGGCCTCCTGGCGGGCGTCGTGGGAGGCGCGGTCGAAATAGACGATCCCGTCGAGGTGATCTATCTCATGCTGAACGCAGACGGCGCCGAAGCCCGAGAAATCTGCATCCCGCAGGTGGCCCTTCTCGTCGGTCCAGGCCACCGAGATTTCTTCGGGCCGTTCGATATCGATCTGAATGCCCGGGATCGACAGGCAGGCCTCGGTCATGGTCTGCATCATTGCCGATTGATCGAGGATCTGCGGGTTGATCATCACCAGCGGGTTCTTGGGCCCGGCCTTCCAGGTCACATCCATGACAAACACGCGTTTCATCACGCCGATCTGGCACGCGGCCAGGCCGCGGGCCTTGGCGGCATACATGGTTTCGAACAGATCGCCGATCAGCCCGCGCAGGTCTTCGCCCATCAGCACCGGATCGCACACCTGGGACAGCTGCGCATCCGGCCAGATCAGAATGTCACGTACCGCCATCAGACCCGGGCCTTTTCGCGTTTCAGCTTTTGCATCTTGCGGGTGATCATATGCCGCTTCATGGCGGTGAGGTAGTCTATGAAGAGCTTGCCGTCCAAATGGTCGATCTCGTGCTGCACGCAGGTTGCCCATAGCCCGTCAAACGTCTCGGTCTGTTCGGCGCCGTGGCCGTCGATCCAGCGCACCTCGACTTCGGCGGGGCGGGTGACGTCGGCGTATTGATCCGGGATCGACAGACAGCCTTCTTCATAGGTGTTCAAGGTATCGGAGGTCGCGATCACTTCGGGGTTGAACATCGCGATCGGGCGCGGCGTTTCATTTTCGCCCTTGATGCAATCCACCACGATGAGTCGGCTCAGCACCCCCACTTGCGGCGCTGCCAATCCGATGCCCGGGGCGTCGTACATCGTTTCCAGCATGTCATCGGCCAATTTCCGCAGGTCGTCCGTTATGTCGGCGACAGGCGGGCATATTTTCTTCAGCCTGGGGTCGGGATGGATGAGGATAGGACGTTTCATGCCGAGGGATGTAAGCGATCGGAGGAAGCGTCGCAACGCTCCCCGGGGGCGAACCCTTGTACCCGGCGCAAAAAATTCTAGGGTCCGCCGAACAGGCTAAAGAGGGAAGCATATGGCTCAGCACCCAGACTTCGACAAGATCATTGACCGGCGGGGCTCGCATTGCGGCAAATGGGACGCGATGGAGCGGCTTTATGGCGTCTCACCGGACGATGGTCTGGCGATGTGGGTCGCTGACATGGATTTCCCCGCCCCCGATGTCGTGCTGGAGCGTGGGCGCGAGATGCTTGAGCATGGGTTTTTCGGCTACACGACCGGAGATTCGCGGCTGCATGAGGCCGTCGCCTGGTGGATGCAGACACGCCATGGCTGTCCGCTCGATCCCGGGCATGTCTTTGTCACCACCGGCCTCGTGAACGCGATTTCCCTCTGCCTGGACACCTATTCCCGGCCCGGCGACGGCGTTGTGCTGTTCACGCCGGTCTATCATGCCTTTGCCAAGGCCATTCGCGCCGCCGACCGGGTGGTGGTCGAGTGCGAGATGGAGATCCAAGACGGTGTCTATCATCTGGATTTCGAGGCCTGGGACGCGCAGCTCGACGGCAGCGAGACGGTACTTATCCTGTGTTCTCCGCACAATCCGGGCGGCCGGATCTGGACGCGGGGCGAACTGGAGGCCATTGCCGCCTTTGCCGCGCGCCATGATCTGCTGCTCATTTCCGATGAAATCCACCACGATCTGGTGATGCCCGGGGCAACGCATATTCCGATGCCACGGATCGAGGAGGCGCGGGCGCGGTTGGTGACGCTGGTCGCGCCGTCAAAGACCTTTAACCTGGCGGGTTTGCACACCGGTTGCGTGGTCATCGAGGATGACGCGCTACGGCGGCGCTTTGCCAAGCGGATGGAAAACCTGCGCGTGGCCAGCAATGTCTTTGGCGTCGAATTTGCCACTGCCGCCTATTCGCCAGAGGGCGCAGCCTGGGTGGATGCGCTGGCGCGTTATCTGGACACCAATCGGCAGATCTTTGACGCCGGGATCAATGCGATCCCCGGTCTGACGTCGATGCCGATGCAGGCGACCTATTTGTCATGGGTTGATTTCCGGTCCACGGGCATGACGCAGCAGGAGATCAGCACGCGGCTGAGCAAAGACGCCCGCATCGCCGCGAACCAGGGTCCGACCTTTGGCAAGGGCGGCGAGGGGTTCGTGCGGTTCAACCTCGGCACCCAGCGCGCCCGCGTGGAAGAGGCTGTCCTGCGGATCTCGGACGCGTTTTCCGATCTTCAGTAGTGCGCGGGCCGGCAATGGTGCGCGGGCCGGCAACACTAAGCGGGCCGGCAACACTAAGCGGGCCGGCAACACTAAGCGGGTCGGCAATGATGAGCGGGCCGTCGCCCGCCCATAATCCGGGTGTCATCGCCCGGGTTGGGCGGTCAGGCTATGGGTGGCAGATAGGCAATCGGGGTCTCTGGATCGCGAAAGTGATCCAGCGGCGCCTTGTCCTGTGCCACGGTGTTGCGCTTGAAATCATAACGCATCTCGCCGCTGTCCGCCTCAGAGGCGACGATCAGGCACTGATACAGATGATGGGTGCCGTCGTAGACATCCACCAGACCGCGCAGGGCGGGCACCGCGTCAGCCTCCACAGAAAAGCCGGAGCGCCAGAGGCGCAGGATCGGGTAGCTTTCGCCACCGGCGATGATTCTCAACCGTGTGCGTTTGCGCAGATGCGCCATGCGGGCCGCATCCAAACCGTCGCGCACGTCCTTGGGCAAAAAGGTCGACATTGCCGATTCTCCGACAGAGCTTTGACGTTGAGTAACCCTGCCACGCGCAGGTTAATCAAGTCTAACCTGTGACCAATTGCGTTTTGTTTCGGGCAAGGCCCAAATCCATGCGCTGGTCCGGCTTTCGTGACAGGGCCTGCGCAGATGCAGATCACCTGTGCATGGACGCGGCGCTGACAGACGGCCCTGCCATGCTAAGTAAGGATCAATTGATCCAGATGGAGGCTCACATGGGACAACTGGTCGACGGGCAATGGCAGGACGGCAACCTCCTGGTGAAAACCAGCGATGGGGCCTTCAAACGCAATGACTCGAGCTTTCGCAACTGGCTCACGGCCGATGGCGCGGCCGGACCTACCGGGGTTGGCGGCTTTGCCGCGGAAAGCGGGCGCTACCATCTCTTTGTCAGCTATGCCTGTCCCTGGGCGCATCGCGCGCTGATGTTCCGCGCCATCAAGGGGCTGGCGCCACATATCACCGTGTCCGTCGTGCATCCGGACATGCAGGACAGCGGCTGGACCTTCGCCACCGATTTCGATGGCGCAACCGGCGATGATCTCTTCGGTCAGGACTATCTTTACCAGATCTACCAGAAGGCCGATCCGGCCTATACGGGACGGGTGACAGTGCCGGTCCTTTGGGACAAGGCGCAGGGCACTATCGTGTCCAACGAAAGTTCCGAGATCATCCGGATGTTCAACAGCGCCTTTGACGGGATCACCGGCGACACCGAGGATTACTGGCCCGCCGCGCAGCGCGACGCGATTGAAGAGGTCAACACCCGGGTCTACCACACGTTCAACAACGGCGTTTACAAATCCGGCTTCGCACAGTCCCAAACGGCCTATGACGACGCCGTGCATGCGCTGTTTGACACTCTGGACTGGCTCGAAGAGCGTCTGTCGACGTCACGCTATCTGATGGGCGATCACCTGACCGAAGCCGACTGGCGGCTCTTGCCGACACTCTTGCGGTTCGATCTGGTCTATCACCTGCATTTCAAGTGCAACCGGCGGCGGATCATCGACTATCCGAACCTCTGGGGCTATACGCGAGAGCTGTATCAACGCCCCGGCGTGGCCGAGACGACGCGGTTGGATCACATCGTGCGCCACTATCACTACAGCCACGAGTCCATCAATCCTTTCCGGATCATACCGATCAATCCCGAGATTGATTTCTCGGCCCCCCACGGGCGCGGCTAGCGTAGCGCGGCGTAGTAATCCACCATGGCGGCGAGGTCCTCGGGGTTTGTGCCCGAGGGCACATAGGCGCAGGCATTGTGGGAATGCGCAAAGATCGAGCCATCCGAAAAGAAGGTGGTGTTGGTGACAAAGATCACCCGTGCTTTGGGACAGCGGTAGTTCGCGAAATCCGAGATGGTCAGCGCGCTGCCGTCCTGAAGCACCAGATCCACGATCAACACATCGTACTCGGTGTCCTGGAGGGCGAGAATCGCCGCTTCCTGCGACCTCACATGGTCGACGCGCGCGCCCATCCGGGTAAGATGGCGCCGCCACATCCGTCCCAGTTCAGGCTTGCTTTCGACAATCAAAACGTTCATGGGACCTGCTTTCAGACGGAGGCATTGCTCCTGGCGACACTCTCCTTCGTTTTTCATTAACAAACCCTTAACGAATCTGAGCGAGGCGTTAAGAAACCAGCGGTCGGCGGGGCTTTGCCGATGCCCGGGCCCTGCGCCTGAGCAGATCAGCGGGAGACAGCCTTTGCGCACTGCGCTCGTGATGACGGACCTGCCGTGAGCACCGCCCTGAGTCTGGTTCTGGCGATGGTGCTGGACGCCGCGTTGGGCGAACCGCGCTGGCTCTGGTCCCGCCTGCCGCATCCTGCGGTCCTTATGGGGCGCGCTGTGTCCGGGCTGGAAACCCGTCTGAACCGTCCCCTGACCCATCCGACCCGGCAGCGCATCAAAGGCATCCTGGCGCTGTTGGTGCTGATCCTGGGCGCAGGCGGGCTGGGCTGGGCGCTCGCGCAGGCTGGCCCCGTGGTCGAAATTCTGGTCGCCGCGATCCTTCTGGCGCAGCGCTCTCTGGTCGACCACGTCCGTGCGGTCGCGGATGGGCTGCGTCAGGACCTTGCCGCAGGACGTGCCGCCGTTGCGCAGATCGTCAGCCGCGACACATCGGACATGGATGCGCCCCGCATTGCCCGCTCGGCCATCGAAAGCGCCGCCGAAAACCTGTCCGACGGGGTGATTGCCCCGGCCTTCTGGTTTCTCGTCGCCGGATTGCCGGGTCTCATCATCTACAAGGTCGTGAACACCGCGGATTCCATGATCGGGTATCGCACGGAACGCTATGCGACCTTTGGCTGGGCCGCCGCGCGACTGGACGATGTGCTGAACCTGATCCCGGCGCGGCTGACCGCCATGCTGATCTCGGTATCATCGGGACAAGGGCTGGACCGTGCCAGTCGCGCCGATGCCCGCCGACACAAGTCGCCCAATGCCGGCTGGCCCGAGGCGGCGATGGCCCGCGTGCTCGACGTCGCCCTGGCCGGACCCCGCAGCTACGACGGCGCCCTGCGCGATCTGGCCTGGGTGAACGGGACCGCCCGGCGCGACATCGGCGCGGCAGAGATCGACGCTGCAGTGGCCTGTCTGTGGCGCAGCTGGGCCTTGGCGCTGCTGCTGGTCTTGATCCTTGCCCTGGTGTAGGCAGTGGCGATGATTTTACGGAAGGTCCCTATGCGCCACGTTGTCCTTGCTGCTTGCCTGACCCTCTTCGCCGCGCCGCTGGCGGCCCAATGCGGCGGCGGCTTTTCCGCCTTCGTTGCCGGGCTGAAGCAGGAGGCGCTGGCCAGGGGGGCCACGCCCGCCACGGTTGACGGTTTCTTCCGGACGGTGCGCCAGGACCCGGCCGTGCTGCGCGCCGACCGGGCACAGGGTGTGTTTCAACGCCCGTTTCTGGACTTTTCCCGCCGCCTGATCAGCCAGAACCGGATCGACCGCGGCCGGCAGAATGCCACGCGGTACAACGAGGTTTTTGACCGGATCGAGGCGCAATACGGCGTGTCGCGCGGGGTGCTTCTGGCCTTCTGGGCCTTTGAAACCGACTACGGTGCGGTTCAGGGCGATTTCAACACCCGAAACGCGCTTGTCACGCTGTCCCACGATTGCCGGCGCCCCGCGTTGTTCCGGCCCCAGGTCTTTGCCGCGCTCGAGCTCTACCAGACTGGCAATTTCGACCCGGACCGGACCACAGGCGCCTGGGCCGGAGAGATCGGCATGGTGCAGATGCTGCCCGGTGACATTCTGGCACATGGCGTGGATGGAGACGGCGACGGCCAGGTTCGTCTGAAAACCTCGGCACCGGATGCGCTGCTGTCCGGCGCCAACCTTCTGGCCAGTCTGGGCTGGCGTCCGGGGGATCCCTGGTTGCAGGAAGTCAACCTGCCCCAGACCATGGACTGGTCGCTCAGCGGGCCGGGCAAACCGCGCCCGGCGCAAGCCTGGGCCGATCTGGGCGTCACCGCGCGCACCGGGCGATTGGCCAACCTGCCCGCCTCACTGATCCTGCCGCAGGGTCGCAAGGGACCCGCCTTTCTCGCCTATCCGAACTTCGATGTGTATTTCGAATGGAACCAGAGTTTCGTCTATGTGATGACGGCCGCCTATTTCGCCACCCGGCTGGAGGGTGCTCCGATCTACAACGCCGGGTCTCCCGAACCGGGGTTGACCGGCGATCAGATGAAAGCGCTGCAACGCAAGCTCGCCGCGCGCGGCTATGACGTGGGTGGCATCGACGGCATTCTGGGCGCAGGCACGCGCGCGGCCGTTCAGGCCGAACAGGCCCGTCTGGGATTGCCGGCCGATGCCTGGCCGACACCCGCCCTGCTCAACGCGCTCTAGGGGTCCATGACCTTACGGC
>JBCDEC010000099.1:0-15721 GCA_039179965.1 Pseudomonadota bacterium | reverse complement strand
TCAAAGTGGGGAAAGGGGAAACTTGCTCTCAATCCGCTTTATGCAACAACGCTAATCAGAGGGCGTGTAGCGCCTAAGTCATAAAGAAAAGGGGTAAATTGCTGTCTGGACATGATCCTGAGGTCATTAACCAGATGCTAACTTATCCACCCTAAAAGCGGTCTTTCATCTTGATCTCGTGTACGGATGCATGCAAGGCACAGACACACCAGAACGGCGACTGATAGGTACGCAGTCTCGCGGACAAAGTCTGCTCCAACCAGTATTGGGAGCATGAACATGACGATCCACCTGGATACAGAAACAGGTCCACAAGACGATTCATCTGGCTTGAACGCCGTTGGAATCGTGATTTTGAACATTGCCTGCTTTGTCGGCCTGGCCGTTGGCGCACATTTTTACGGGCTCCAAACCGGATTTGCCCTTCTCTTTGGATGGCTGGGCGGTGCGGTGCTCACGCTTGGCATCGTTGCAACAATGACAATCCTCTCGCCCGGCGCGGCTCAGAGTGATCCGGTTCAGCTTGACGGGGATCAGACCCTGGCCGGTGCGTCACCGGAAACCCTGCGCAAGTGGGACATGGACCTTGAGGCCGAACAGGACCGGCGCTGGTCTGATGCTGCGGCGCGCGGCATGGGCGACCCAGCAGGCGAGAGCCAAGGCATCAATGCACAGGCCGATGACGGCGGCGCAGAGGCGGCCAGGTCCGTGCCCAACCGGCGATCAAAGCGAGATGCGGCCTGATCCAGGCACACCCCGCCCCTGACGCGTGGCATGGATGCCCATGCCCGCGCCGATCAATCCGCCGCGTACCCAACGGGTGACGGCAGCAAGACAGAGCCTTGCGGATCAGGAATGGTTGAACGACGGCCTGTTTTCGGAATTCTGCACCGGGTTTCGGTCAAGATAGGCAATGGTGCGGCTCAGATCCTCGATCAGAAGCTCCATCAGATCCCGACCCATCCCGTGGCGGACCATAACGCGTTGAACCACCAGCGCGTCCCGGTTCTTGGGCAGTGGATACGAGGCCAATTGCCACCCGCGCATGCGCATGCGGTCCGACACGTCATAAAGCGTGTAACCCCGGTTTTCGGGGTCGTTCAGCGCATAACAAACCGCCGGCAAGCCACCGTGCCCGTCGTAGAGCATCTCAAAATGCCCCATGTCCTGCAGCGCCGCTCCGAGGAATTGCGCAGTCCCGGCACAGGCGCCCTGAACGGAAACATATCCCTCCATCCCCAACCGCAGAAACTGGTAGTATTGCTCCACGATCTCTCCGGCCGGACGCGAGAAATTCAAGGCAAACGAGGGCACCTGTCCGCCCAGATAGTCGACGTGAAAAATCAGATCGTCGGGCAGGTCCGCGACCTCACGCCAGATCGCCCAGCCGACACCCAACGGCGCAAGCCCGAACTTGTGGCCAGAGGCGTTGATGGATTTGACCCGGGGCAGGCGGAAATCCCAGACAACATCCTTGTGCAGAAAGGGTGCTATGAACCCACCAGAGGCGCCATCCACATGGATCGGGACATCCGGCCCGCCTGAGGCCGCGATCCGATCCAGCGTTTCAGCGACCTCCTGTACCGGTTCGTAGATGCCGGTGAACGTCACGCCGAGCGTCACCACGACCCCGATCGTGTTGTCGTCGACCGCTTCGGCCACCTGCGCGGCCGTCATGCCCAGTTGCCCGTCCAGCACCGGCAGTTCACGCAGCTCGACGTCAAAGTATCGCGCAAACTTGTGCCAGCAGACCTGCACGGGCCCGCAAATCAAATTGGGCCGGTCCTTGGGCTTGCCCGCCGCGTCCTGGCGCTGGCGCCATTTCGACCGCAGCGCCAGCCCGCCCAGCATGGCCGCCTCGGACGAACCCGTGGTTGAACAGCCGATGGCTTCGCTGGCCTCCGGCGCGTTCCACAGATCGGCGAGAATATGCACGCAGCGATGCTCGATCTCCGCCGTTTGCGGATATTCGTCCTGATCGATCATATTCTTGTCAATGCAGTCTTGCATCAGGTCCTGGATTTCGGGCGACACATAGGTCGTGCAGAAGGTGGCCAGGTTCTGGCGGGAATTGCCGTCCAGCAAAAGTTCGTCCTTCAACAGATCTGCGACCGTCTGGCTTGGTGACGGGTGATCGGGCAGCCGATACTTGGGCAAAGCCGTTTGGGCAAGGTCCTCTGAATAAGCATCGAAAACCTTGTTTTTATTGGACTGTTTTGCTCGGGAGAGCGCCATGGTCTCACCTCATTTCCTGCGTTTGCCTGCACGGATCACTTTGCCCCGCACATCCGCAAACTGTCGAGTGAAATCGGCCTTCTGCCACGGCTGAGCCCCCTGTCCGGCGTGATCAACAAGACGTGTCTTTGCGCTTCGGGCATCTTGGAGCGGTCGGGACGGAGGACTATTCTGATCTTGGGTGGCCGCGACACGTCCACCGTCGTCTCAACCCATCATTCAAGGAGAGACAGATGGCCCACGCCTATCACACCATCGCGTTCACCGAGGCTGTCAAGGCGTTGCAGGAGCAGCGCGGCAGTCGGGCGTCTTACGCCCGGTTTGAGGAGGGTCCCGACCGGGGCGACCGGATCGGGCCGGACGAGGCGGCCTTTATTGCCGCGCGCGACAGTTTTTACATGGCAAGCACGAGTGTGACCGGCTGGCCCTACGTTCAGCATCGCGGCGGACCGGTCGGGTTCGTCCGGGTGCTGGACGAAAAGACCCTTGGATTTGCAGACTTCTCCGGCAACCGCCAATACGTGAGCCTCGGCAATATCCAGAGCGAAGACCGGGTCTCGCTTTTCTTTATGGATTACGCCAATCGCGCGCGGTTGAAGCTGTTTGGCCATGCGTCAGTGATCGATCCGGCGGAGGAAGAGACGTTGGCCAAACTCGCAATGCCCGCGTATCCCGGACAGGTCGAACGCGGGATCGCAATAAAGCTGACCGCCTTTGACTGGAATTGTCCCCAACACATCACGCCGCGCTACAGCGAAGCGCAGGTTGCGCAGGTGGTCGACACCCTCACAGCGCGGGTTGCCGAGCTTGAAGCGCGACTTGCCAAGGCAGAAAGCTAGGGGCGAACCACCTGGGGTGCGCCGCGCATCAGCCGTCTCGCAGCACTGCCACGGGGCGGCACCAGCCGGCGCTGGCCGCCTTGATCTTGACTGGAAAGCAGATCACTTCAAAGCCGGTACTGGGCAGACCCTCCAGATTTGCGAGCTTCTCGATATGGCAGTAGCCGCGTTCCATGCCGGCGCGATGACCCTCCCAGATGAGCGAGGCATCTCCGGTTTCCGCCACCCGTCTGGCCGTGTGAACAAAGGGTGCGTCCCAGCTCCAGGCGTCGGTGCCGGTCACGCGTACGCCACGCTCGGTAAGGTAGTTGGTCGCGTCACGACCCACGCCGCAGCCTGTCGCGACATACTCAGGCGTGCCGTAAGCAGCACCGGCGGCCGTGTTCACAAGGACGATATCGCCCGCTTCCAGCACATGCCCAATCCGGTTCAGCTCGGTCTCGACATCTTCGGGCGTCGCAACATAGCCGTCTTCGAGCCTGCGAAAGTCGAGCTTCACGCCGCGGCCCCAACACCAGTCCAGAGGGACTTCGTCAATCGTTATGGCGCGCGCACCGCCATCCATGGTGGAGTGAAAGTGGTACGGCGCATCCAGGTGCGTCCCGTTATGGGTGGTCAGCGTCACGCTTTCGATGGCCCATCCCTCGCCGCCGGGCAATTGATCCGGCGTTATACCCGGAAAGAAACCAAGCATCTGCTGAGCCGTCTCAGTGTGGGCCATGTAGGTGATCTTGGGTGCCAGGCCCGGCGGATCCGCGAACGGGGTGTTTTCAAGAGGGCGCGCGAGGTCGATGAGTTGCATGTGGCAAGGTCCTTCAGCGGTGCATGGCGGTGTTGGCAGACGGCAGTTTCCCAAATCCTTCCCGGTCGCGAAAGTCAGCAGGCCCGGGCGCGCGCCGCGTGACGGTCCGTCACTTGTCGGCTGCCGCTGCCGCGTCCCGCAGGAGCTGTCTGAACGCCTCGGGGTCGATCCGATAGCTGGCATTGTGCGCAAACTTGCCGTGGGTTGCCTCTTCCGGCCCGGTCAGCACCGTAATGCGCGCCCCGCCGCGCTCCAGAGCGGCAGACAGTGTCGCGAGATGCTCGGTTTCTTCGTGGTTCAACAAGACCGCCTGCACACCTGGCCGACAGAACATGCCGAGCATCATGGATGACCCTTCCGGTCCGGCAATCACCCGTGCTCCGCGCAGACAGCGGAACTGATCGAAAAAGCACAGCGACTCCGGTTGGACCACCGAAAAGCCTTCTTCCCGGGCGACGTCTTCAATGGCGTCCACGTTCAAAAGAGCCCGGCGGGCAAAGGCCCGGCGCGACAGGTAGACCTTTTCGGGCGCATCGGTTTGAGCGATCGCATCGTCCAGCTTCGCGGCCATGGCGCCGGCGGCCGTTGAAAAGAGCTCCGGGTCGACGGCACCTTGATCCAGCGGCACGCTATCGCTCTGAGGTGCAAGAGCGCCGTAGTTCAGCGAGGAGATCACCCGCAGATGCTGCACCCGAACCGGAGCAAACCGGGGCACAATCTGCATCTCGACCCCATCGGGCAGCAGGTGGGTCAGGGCATCATAGTGGCTCTGCGGCATGCCGTCATCGACCAGAACGCGGCATCCGAACGGCACGCTGCCACGGCTCTGCGCCAGGATGAACTTGGGGAGATACTCCATCATCCAATGGCCAAAGTGACCGGTGCTCCAGCCCAGCAAGTTGAACCCGGACTGGACCTCCAAAACGTCGCCGGGATGATCCAGGGCCCAGACATTCTCCGTGACCGGATCATAGGACACGAGCGCCGGGTCGAGATCGATGGCATCGGCTGTCGCGGCAATCTCGTCACCTTCAAAGTCCCAGGCGACGCCCTGGTCGGTGATCATGGCGCCCGATCCCCCAAAGAGGAGGACATCGTTCAGGCGGCCGGTGTAGATGGCCCGGCCGGTCTTGCGCAGGACCCTGTGGTTGCCGTGCCCGATGACCCTGGGCGGTGTCGCCTCAATCGGGCGCCCGCCCGGTGCGATGTGGGCGATGTCGGCGACGGCCTCAAACATCGGGATCAGCGGAACGTGCCGGATGGCCGAGGCCGGCGGGAGAACGGATTGGGGCAGCGCGCCCTGCCAGGCCGCAAAACCTTCCTGCGGGCCAAGCCGACCGACCAGTGATTGCCGCAACGCAAACATCGGTCGCAATTTGTAGCCCTCACCGCGCGTGGTACGTTCAAGCATCCGCTCTTCTGCACGGCTGAAAATCATTTCCAGAACCTGCGGACTCTGGTCGCGCAGACCCTTGCAAAGCCGGGCGTGGACGGGCAGGAAAAGGGATGAACCAAAGGTGGACCACTCGCGGTTAGGGCGAAACGCCTCTTTGGTCCTATATCATTGCGCGCCCATGGCCAACGGTCAGCGCGCTCTTTCCTGTGCTGCCCGGGTTTGGCTTGGCAGCGACCGGCCGCTCTTGCGCCTCGTACCGAGAATTGGACAGACAACGCATATGACGCTCATTCCCCCAAGCGCCTCCCGAGTGCGGGGCGGGCTTCAATGACTGACGGCGCGCACAAGGACATTGTTCTCATCAGCGCGGGTGCGGCGGCTGAGGTGATCGCTGCCTATCTAGACCGCTACAGCGATCTGCGCGTTGTCGGCTTTACCGTCGACCGGGCCTTTCTGCCGGACAGCGATTTTCTGGGCCGCCCGGTCGTGGCCTGGGAGGATCTCTCGACCTCCTTCCCGACCGATCAGGTTCGGCTGATGGGACCGCCAACCTTTGCCCGGCTCAACACCTTTCGGCGCGACCGATATCTGCAAGGCAAAGAGATGGGCTATGACTTCGCCTCGTTCATCCACCCGAGCAGCCACGTGATGACCGACGATATTGGCGATCATGTCATCATCCTCGACAGTTGCACGGTGCAGCCAGCCACTCGCCTTGGCAACAATCTGGTTATGTGGAGTTCCAGCATTGTCGCGCATCATTGCGTGATCGGGGACCACTGTTTCATGTCGTCTCAGGTCGGGATTGCCGGATCCACCACCGTCGGCGACGAATGTTATTTTGGCGGTCAGGTGGGGGTCGCACACAATCTGCAGATCGGTGCGCGTTGTGCGATGATGAATGCAGCCACCATCACGGAAAACCTCCCGGATGACAGCATCGCGGTTGGTCCGGCACCGCAGATCAAACGCTATCCGTCGTCCCGTATCAAACATGTGATCTGAGATCCGGCAAAGATCGGTACCGTTTTCGCCGCGCGCCGCTCCGGGCCTGTCTTCACTGACGGTTTTTGGGTGCGCAAAGCGTGTCGCGCAGACACAGGCGGGTTGTCAGCTCTCGCGTGGTGACCGGCGTTTCGCGATTGAGCAATGCGACAAGCATACGCGCGGCTTCGCGTCCCATTTCCCGATGCGGGACATGTACCGTGGTCAGGGGCGGATCAGCCACCCCGGCCAGTTCGATATCGTCGAAACCGGTGATTGAAACATCGTCCGGAACCGACAGACCCAGGCGCCGCGCCCCACGGATCGCGCCAACGGCGAGAACGTCGTTTCCGCACATGATCACACTTGGGGGATCGGGCCGCCCGAGAAGCGTGGCACAGGCCGCCGCACCGTTTTCGATGGCATAGGTCGTTTCAACAACGTCGAGCGTGTCCGGGTCGAGCCCCTGCGCGCGCATTGCGTCTTGCACGCCGTCCACGCGGGCGCGTGCGCGGTCGTTGCTCGCCCGATCCGCCGAGACAAATCCAAGACGGCGATGGCCCAGCGCCAGAACCTGTTCTGCCAGAGTTCTCATGGCGCCCCGGTTGTCGAACCCGATCGACAACTCGCCGACACCGGGGTCAAACACCCAGGCCACAAGGGTCGGAACATCGCGCGACTTGAGAAAGTCGTAGATCTCCGGTGTGCGATGATAGCCGATCAGCAAAAGCGCGTCGGCGCCCCGGGCCACAAGGGTCCGGATCTGTTCGTCTTCCACCGCGGGGCTGTATTGTGAACTGGCCACCAGCAGCGTGATTCCGTTTTGATGCAGCTCCTCCTGAAAGGCCTGCAGGCCACGGGCGAAAATCGCGTTGTCCATGGTCGGGATGACCGCGCCGACCGTATTGGTGCGTCGGGCCGCAAGGGACCGGGCACTGAAATTCGGGGCATAGCCCAGTTCCTGGACCGCCTGCATGACCTTTTCCTGGGTGGACGCGATGACCCGGTTGGGGTCGTTCAGGCACCGCGAAACGGTCGCGGTCGACACGCCCGCCAGGCGCGCGACGTCCATCAGGGTAGGCACGGACTTGACGTCGTGCGAGGACATGTGGCTCCTTCCCTCCGGCCTGCCGAATTCCGTGCCGCGCGCGTGATTGGCCGACGCGGCGCTGCGCAGGTCTCATAATCCAACCTAATGCAAGAGCTTGCGCGCTGCAATGTAAGCGCTTACATTGATCGCGAATCGCAGGCTTCTTCCGGGGAGGGAAGGATGTTCTTAGTGCTGTCGATTGCGCTTTTCGCCATATTTGCCGTCAACGTTGGCATCGGCTCTGCCGGGAATACGCCGGTCCTGGGAGATGTCGGAGAGATGCTGCTGCTGTTCGCGGCGGTCCTGGTCTTTGTGGTCGCAATCCTCAAGCGCGAAACTGCGGAAAAGAAAAAAGCCGAACAAAACGAATAATGTCCAAGGGAGGAATATACATGGACAAGGATCTTGAACAGGATCGCAAGGAATTCGCCTCTTCCGAGCGCCGCAACTTTCTGAAGCTCGCCGGGTCCGGCGCGTTCACGGCTGCGCTGGTGGCGGGTGCCGCAGGCACGCTCTGGTCGACCGAGGCCGCCGCGCAGACGGCCAAGGAAGAGAAGGATCGGGAATCCGCTGCGGATCATGTCATGACCATAGCGACCGCCTATGTGTTGGGCGCCTCACGCAGCTATCCGATCATGCAATTGGATCTGAAGGAAAACATCCAGAACGCCACCAACGGCAAGATCTACGTCAAGCTGGCGCCGGGTGGTCAGTTGGGTGCCGGCGGCGCGCTGGTCCAGAAGGTGCAGGGCGGTACCATTCAAGCCGCGCAGCATTCGCTGTCGAACTTTGCGCCCTTCGCCTCGACCGTTGACCTGATCAACATGCCCTACCTCTGCGGGTCCAACCAGCGTTTCACAAACCTGGTGACCTCGGACTTCTGGAATACCGAGGTCCATCCCAAGGTCGAAGCCGCGGGCTTCAAGGCGCTCTTCTACGTCAATATCGATCCGCGCGTTGTGGCTGTCCGCAAAGGCGGTGATGCCGTGATCACGCCGGGCGATATGGCGGGCATCAAGTTCCGTGTGCCAGGGTCGAAGATGCTGCAGCAATATTACCGCCTCGTTGGCGCCAACCCGACCCCGGTGGCCTGGGGCGAGACCCCGTCGGCGATCAAACAGGGCGTGGCTGACGCGCTCGATCCCTCCGTTGGCGCACTTTATGTCTTTGGTTTCAAGGACATTCTCAGCCACGTGACCTTCACTCAGGCGGTGCCGGACAGCCAGGTTTACTCCTGTAACCTCGAATGGTTCAGCAGCTTGCCGGGCGACGTGCAGGAAGGTGTGATGTGGGCCTCGGAAATGACCTCGCACCAGAACCTTGCCAAGGTCCCTTCGGCGCGCGCCTACGCCATGGCCGAGCTGGTGAAGTCCGGCGTGGAGTTCCATTCACTGACCGCGGATCAGCTGGGCGAATGGAAAGAGGCCGGCGGCTATCAGCGCCCGGACTGGGACGAGTTCAAAGTCGAACTCGCCGGCTCCATGGACAACTTTGCCAAGCTGGAAGAAGCCGCGGGCACCCGTGGCAAGTATCACGTGCACGACGCGTAAAATGCGTCTGCGAGCGCCGGGACCGGCGCTCGCTTTTCCTTGATCGCTCCCGGGTTCCCGCCAGTTCGCGGGCCTGGACACGTGCGCCCTGAGACTGGACACCCCATGGACCTCTTACGCCACATCGACCGGAACGCCGAGAAATGGCTGCTTCTGGTGTTCTACGTGATGCTTGTCGTCACGATGGCCGTCGAAGTGTTGCGGCGGGAAATCTTTGCCTATTCCTCGATCTGGGGCGAAGAGATCGTGCGCTATTCCTTCATTTATCTCGCCTGGATCGGCGCTGCGGCAGCGGTGAAAGAGCGCGCCCATATCCGGATCGATGTGGTGATGCACTACTTGGGCATACGCGCAAAGGCGCTTTTGTACATCTTCGGCGATCTGGTGATGCTCGTGGTCGCGGTGATCGCGCTTTACTGGTCCTACGAGACCGTCCACGTGTCGGCGAAGTTCGGATCGGTGAGCCATGGGCTGCGGATCTCGATGGTTTGGTTCCTAATGGCCGTGCCGATGGGCTTTGCTCTGATGGTCTGGCGTCTTCTTCAATCGCTTGCGCGCGACTGGCGCAGCCTCCGAGACGGCGAGCCCGTCTTCGAAGGCGACAAGCTCTTTGACTGAGGGGGCGCGCTATGTTGTGGCAACAGGCTAGTCAAACTGTCGAATTAGGGTGGGACTTCTACCTGCCCGTGCTCATGTTCGTGGGCCTCATTGCGCTGGCCGTGCCGGTTTGGGCGGCCATCGGCTCGGCTGCGATCACGATGCTGGTGATGTCGGGTGACATGCCGCTGAGCGCCGTGGGCGAAAGTCTCTTTACCGGTATCGACGCCTTCGCGCTGACCGCCGTTCCGCTCTTTATCTTGACGGGCGATGTGCTCGTCCGCACCGGGCTCAGTCGAAAATTCCTGGACGTGGCCGAGGCGCTAACCTGCTGGGCGAAGGGCGGCTTTGGGTCCGCCACAGTGCTGGTCTGCGGCATGTTTGCGGCCATCTCGGGGTCGGACGCGGCCGGCGCCGCAGCCGTCGGACGCATGACCATCAGCCGGCTGGTCGAAAGCGGTTATCCGCGCCCCTATGCCTGTGCGCTCGTGGCTGCCGGCGCCTGTACCGGAATTCTGATCCCGCCCTCGATTGCCTACATAATCATTGGCCTGGTCCTCGGCATATCCGCTTCGACCCTCTTTCTGGCCGCTTTGATCCCTGGCATTTTGATCCTTCTGTCGATCCTCGTCACAAACATCGTCATGAACCGGATCTACAATTACGAGGGTGGCGGCAACATGAGCTTCAACGAATGGCTCGCCAATCTGGGCCGTGCGCTGAAGTCGGGCTGGTACGCCTTCATTGTGCCGGGGATCATCTTCTACGGCATCTTCTCGGGCCGTCTGACCCCGACTGAGGCAGGTGCAACGGCGGTCGTGGTGACCATCGGCATGGGTTTCATCCTGCGCACGCTCAGGCTCTCGGACTTTCCGGCCATGCTGCTGAGCTCGGCCAAGGTCAACGGGGTGATCCTGCCGATCATCGCCTTTTCCGCGCCATTGGCCGAAGCACTGGCGATCATGGGCGTGCCTCAGGGCTTCGTGAATTCGGTAACGTCGCTCACCGACGACCCGATGATGCTCATCCTGTTGATGATCTGCATCCTCATTGCAGCCGGCTGCGTGATGGAGACGACCCCCAACATCGTGATCCTCGCGCCGATCCTGAAGCCGCTGGCCGACAATATCGGCATGAACGAGATCCAGTTCTGCATCATGATGATCACCGCTTTGGGCGTGGGCTTTATTACTCCGCCTTTGGGGCTCAACCTCTTCGTGGTTTCCGGGATCACCGGCGAGTCGATCCTAAAAATAGCCGTTCGAGCTGTGCCCTTCGTGTTTTTCATGCTGCTCGTGGCGTTGTTGATTGCATATGTGCCCGCAATCTCCACAACGCTTCTGCCTGACATCTACAAGTAAGGACACCCAAGATGGCGCGTGAGTACCTCAAGAAAGCCACACTGACCTCGCGCTCGGACGCGTCGGAGACAAAGCGCATCGTGCGTGAGATCCTCGACGATATCGAAGCGGGCGGAGACGCCAAAGCTTTGGAGTACGCGGCAAAGTTCGACAAGTACGATGGCAGCGTCCTGTTGTCGGCCGATGAGATCGAGGCCGCCTGCGCGCTCGTGCCCGAGAAGCTCAAGCGAGATATCCAATTCAGCCACAACAATGTGCGCCGCTTTGCCGAACAGCAGAAGGCGACCGTTGCGGATATCGAATACGAGGTCGTCCCCGGTTTGATCGTTGGCCAAAAGGCCATTCCGGTGGATGCCGCCGGATGCTACGTGCCCGGCGGGCGGTACAGCCATATCGCCAGCGCGATCATGACGGTGACGACGGCCAAGGTTGCCGGATGTGAACATATCGTCGCCTGCTCGCCGCCGCGCCCCAATGTGGGGATCGCGCCTGCGATTGTCTATGCCGCTCATATCTGCGGGGCCGACAAAATCCTGGCGATGGGCGGTGTGCAGGGTGTGGCCGCGATGACCTTCGGGCTCTTCGGCCTGCCCAAGGCCAAGATCCTTGTCGGGCCGGGCAACCAGTTTGTCGCCGAGGCCAAGCGGATGCTGTTTGGCCGCGTCGGTATCGACATGATTGCCGGACCAACCGACAGCTTGATCCTCGCCGATGGTAGCGCGGATGCTGAAATCGTGGCGACCGATCTCGTGAGCCAGGCCGAGCATGGCTACAACTCGCCCGTCTGGCTGGTGACCGACAACCGCCCGCTGGCCGAGGAGGTCATGCAGATCGTCCCGCGCCTGATCGACGATCTGCCCGAGGTCAACCGCGACAACGCCACAGCCGCCTGGCGCGACTATGCCGAGGTGATCCTTTGCGCTGATCGCGAGGAAATGGCGTCGACTTCAGACGACTACGCGCCAGAGCATCTGACCGTTCAGGCCGAAGATCTCGACTGGTGGCTCGATCGGCTGGCGTGCTACGGCTCGCTCTTCCTGGGCGAAGAGACCACGGTGTCTTATGGCGACAAGGCGGCGGGCACCAATCATGTGCTGCCCACCTCTGGCGCCGCGTCTTACACCGGTGGTCTGAGCGTGCACAAATACATGAAGATCGTCACCTGGCAGCGCGCCACCCGCGAAGGATCCAAGCCCGTGGCCGAGGCCACGGCGCGCATCGCGCGGCTGGAAGGCATGGAGGGTCATGCGCGGGCCGCCGATATCCGTCTGGCAAAGTATTTCCCGGGCGAGAACTTCGATCTTTCCGCGGATGGCTGAGGCGACGCGCATATCTGCGTTGCACGACCTCTCGGGCCGGGTGGCCTGCGTGACCGGGGCCAGCAGCGGTCTGGGGCGCAGAGCCGCCACGGTCCTGGCGATGGCCGGGGCCGCTGTGGTGGGTGTGGCCCGGCGGGCCGAAGGTCTGAGCGCATGGCAGGCCGAAACCACGGGTCAAACAGCGGCCGTTCCCTATGATCTCGCCAATCGGGACGGCTTGCCGGATCTGGCAGCGCACGTGGCGGAGCCCTTTGGGGCGCCGGACATTGTCGTGCATGCGGCCGGGATCAACACCCGCGAAGCCGCCGACGACGTAACACCTGACGGCTGGGACATCACGATGACCCTCAACCTCTCGGTGCCGTTCTTCCTGAGCCAGCATCTGGTCGCGGCGATGAAAGAGAAAGGCTGGGGGCGGATCGTGACTTTTGCCTCGCTCCAGAGCCTGCGCGCTTTTCCGGGCGGCATCGCCTATGGTGCCTCCAAGGGTGGCGTGGCGCAGATGACCCGGGCCATGGCCGAAGCCTGGTCGCCCCATGGGATCAATGCAAACGCGATTGGCCCCGGGTTCTTTCGCACCGAATTGACTGCGCCGGTCTTTGCCGATCCGGAGCGCGCAGCGAGAAACGCGGCACAGACCTGCATGGGCCGCAACGGAGAGCCGGAGGATATCGACGGCCCGCTCCTGTTCCTGGCCTCACCGGCATCGGAGTATGTCACCGGGCAGGTGCTGATGGTAGACGGAGGCTTCACCGCCAAATGAAAGCGCTTGTGTACACCGGCCCTGAACGTCTCGAATACCGGGACATGCCCGACCCGCAGCCGGGCGCGGGCGACCATGTGGTCCGGGTCGACAGCGTGGGGATCTGCGGGTCCGACATGCACGCCTACCTGGGCCATGATGAACGCCGGCCGGCGCCTCTGATCCTCGGCCACGAGGCCGCTGGCGTGATCACAGGTGGCCCCGGCGCCGGCCGGAGGGTGACGGTCAATCCGCTGGTCAGTTGCGGCGTCTGTCCGGCTTGCGTGGGCGGGCGCGACAACATCTGCCCGGACCGGCAGATCCTCTCCATGCCGCCCCGCGAAGGCGCCTTTGCCGAACTGGTGACATCGCCCGAGCGCAATCTCGTGACGGTCCCTGACGCCGTCCCGCTGGCCAAGGCCGCGCTCGCCGAACCCATTGCCTGTGGATGGCATGCCGTGCGACTGGGGCGCCAAGCGCTGCAAACCACGCCGCCCAGTGCATTGGTCTTCGGGGGCGGCGCGATCGGGGTCGGGGCGGCCCTGTGCTGTTATGCGCAGGGGATCGAAAGCGTCACAGTGGTGGAACCGAACGCCACGCGCCGCATGGCACTGGCGGCCAGCACCGGGCTGACGACCGTGGCCCCGGATGATCTGACGGAGTCGCCCGAATTCGACCTCGTCATCGACGGCGTCGGGATCGATGCCACCCGTGCCGCCGCCTCTGCCAAAGTCAATCCGGGCGGCGTGATCACGCATATCGGGCTGGGGTCGGCAACCGGTGGGCTTGATATCCGCCGCATGACCTTGCAAGAGATCACGTTCATCGGAACCTACACCTATACAATGCAGGATTTTCGCGACACGGCTCAGGCAATCTTTGATGGACGCCTTCTCGCGCTTGACTGGATCGAACATCGCTCGCTGGCAGAAGGTGCCCGCGCTTTCGAAGATATCCGGGCCGGTCGTGTGGCCGCACCCAAGATCATCCTGACGCCATAATTCGTTGGGCGCGCAAAGGAGACGCGTGATGTACAAAAAGATCCTTATCCCGATGGCCCTGGACCACGGGATTGCCGGCACCGCTCTCAATGTCGCGCGCGCGCTCAAAAGCGAAGGCGGAGAGATTACGGCGGTGCATGTCTATGCCCAGCCCGAAGGCTCGGTCAGTGCCTATCTCGACGAAAGCGTGGTGCGCGCGGCCTTTGGCGATGCGCAGGCGCTGCTGAACGAACGCATTGACGGTCAGCCGGATGTGACGGGCGTGCTCCGCAAGGGCCACACGGCGCGCACCATCGTGGATGTCGCCAACGAAATCGCCGCCGATTGCATCGTTATCGGCTCACACAAACCGGGTCTGGCCGATTATCTTCTCGGCTCGACCTCCTCCTGGGTCATCCGCCACGCGCCGTGCGCGGTCCATGTCCTGCGCCAGCAGAACTGATCCCCGGAGCGCCCCGCAACAGCTGCTGATTTGAACACGACAAAAAACCAAGGACGGAGACTCACATGTCCAACATCCCGCATCTTCTGGTGCATGATCACGAAGACAATGTCGGCGTGGTCGTGGTCGAAGGGCTCACCGCAGGCACCGAGATGTTCTGCTGCGTGACTCACGACAATTCCACATTCACCCTGACGGCTGGCGCGGATGTGCCGATTGGTCATAAGATCGCGCTGAAAGACCTCAAGGATGGCGACACTGCGATCAAGTACGGCGAGGACATTGGCAAGATCATCGCTGACATCCCGAAGGGTGGCCACGTCCACACGCAAAACTGCAAAACCAAACGCTGGTAAGGAGACGGGCATATGAGTTCGAAGTATTCCAACATCACCTTTCATGGCTACCGGCGCGAAAACGATCGGGTGGGCGTGCGCAATCACGTCATCATCCTTCCGGTGGACGATATCTCCAACGCCGCCTGCGAGGCTGTGGCCAACAATGTCAAAGGCACCATGGCACTGCCCCACGCTTACGGACGACTGCAGTTCGGCGAGGATCTTGACCTGCACTTCCGCACCATGATCGGTACCGGCGGCAATCCCAATGTCGCGGCCGTGATCGTGATCGGGATTGAACCCGACTGGACCCAGCGGATCGTCGACGGCATTGCCAAGACCGGCAAACCGGTCGAGGGGTTCTCCATCGAGCAGAACGGCGACTTTGAAACCATTCGAAGGGCCAGTTGGAAAGCCAAGGAATTCGTGCATTGGGCGACTGAGCTTCAGCGCGAGGAATGTTCGGTCTCCGAGCTGTGGGTTTCAACCAAATGTGGTGAAAGCGATACCACCACGGGTCTTGGCTCCTGTCCGACCGTGGGGAATATGTACGACAAGCTGCTCCCCGAGGGGATTTACGGGTTCTTCGGCGAGACGTCCGAAATCACCGGCGCCGAACACATTTGCCAGAAGCGCGCAATCAACGAAGAGGTTGGTCAGCGCTGGTATGCCATGTGGAAGGCTTATCAGGACGACGTGATCTTTGCCCATCAGACCGATGATCTTTCGGACAGCCAGCCGACCAAGGGCAACATCCTCGGCGGTCTGACGACGATCGAAGAAAAGGCCCTGGGCAATCTCGAAAAGATCGGCCGGACCTCGCAGTACATCGACATTCTGGAACCTGCCGAGCAGCCTGCCTCCGGCAAGGGTCTGTACTTCATGGACAGTTCCTCTGCGGCGGCGGAATGTGTGACGCTGATGGCGGCGGGCGGTGCGGTCATCCACACCTTCCCGACGGGTCAGGGCAATGTCGTCGGCAATCCGATTGTCCCGGTGATCAAAATCACCGCCAACCCGCGCAC